>DATDPM010000057.1:0-11087 GCA_035292745.1 Alphaproteobacteria bacterium
CCCGAATAGGCGCGCGGGCGCTCGTCCGCATACGATTCGGAACTTTCGCTGCGGCGGCCCGGGGCGGATTTCGTCGCAGGCGGTCCGCCGTTGCCCGGGGCCGCGGCAGCACCCGCGCCGCCGGCCATGCGCTGCACCAGCTCCGCCGGATTGGGAAGCTCCGCGGCGTATCCCAAGCGCACCAGCACCATTTCGGCCGCGGCGAGCGGCGTCGGCGCAACCTGCACCTCGCTCAAACCCTTGAGCAGCATCTGCCAGGCGCGGGCCAGCGTCGCAAGCGACAGCTTATCGGCCATCGCCGCGCCGCGCTTGCGCTCGGCCGCGGGAACTTCGGGGCTTTCGGCGGCGCCCGGAACCAGCTTGAGGCGGGTCAGCCAATGACAGACGTCGAGGAGGTCCTGCATCACCACCACCGGATCGGCGCCCGAGGCATAAAGCGACGAGAGTTGATCGAGGGCGCTCGGAATTTCGCCTGCCATCACCCGGTCGAAGAGATCGATGACGAGGCTGCGGTCGGCGAGCCCCAGCATCTCGCGAATCTGGTCCTCGCCGATGGCCTCGTTTCCTTCCGACGGCCCGTGGGCGATCGCGGTATCGAGCAAGGAGAGGCCGTCGCGCACGGAGCCGTCGGCGGCGCGCGCCAGAAGCGCCACCGCCTCGGGGGCGATCCGTGCGCCTTCTTGTTCTGCGATCCGCGTCAGATGCGCGCCCAGCACGTCGGGCTCGACACGCTTCAGGTCGAAGCGCTGGCAGCGCGACAGGACGGTGACCGGAACGCGCCGCACCTCGGTGGTGGCGAAAATGAACTTCACATGCTCGGGCGGCTCCTCAAGCGTTTTCAGGAGCGCGTTGAACGCCTGCTTCGAGAGCATGTGGACTTCGTCGATGATGTAGACCTTGTAGCGGGCCGAAACCGGGCGGTAGCGCACGCCTTCGATGAGCTCGCGGATGTCGTCGACGCCGGTGCGGCTCGCCGCGTCCATCTCGATGACGTCCACGTGGCGGTCCTCGGCGATCGAGCGGCAGTGCTCGCACACGCCGCAGGGCTCCACGGTCGGGCCGCCGGTTCCGTCCGGGCCGACGCAATTGAGGGCGCGGGCGATGATCCGCGCCGTCGTGGTTTTGCCCACGCCGCGCACGCCGGTGAGGATGAAGGCCTGGGCCAAACGCCCCGTGGCGATGGCGTTCTTGAGGGTGCGCACCATCGCATCCTGGCCGATGAGGCCGGAAAAGCTGGCAGGCCGGTGCTTGCGCGCCAGAACGAGATAATTTGCGTTCGTATCGTGTTCCGTCATGACCCCATACGTGATGACCCCTTAGGGGTGTTCACGCCGGCAAGGGCGGGATGATTGGGCTCACGGGTGGGAGGCTGGACAAGGCGACCCGGACCCGATCTCGTTACGGCTGCTTCCTTCCGGATCTGACCGGGTTGGCGAGCGATCCGTCCGCCGCCAACCTCCCGCGCCTACTATAACAGGTTGGGCCCTTGGAGTCGCAAGCGCGATGCCCCGCACGGACTTGCGTCAGTCCGCGCTCTTCGACGCGCCTTTGTAGCGGAACGGGTCGGCGTAATAGACGCCCAGAATCTTCACCTCATGGGAGAAGAATTCGAGCTCCTCGAAGGCAAGGCGCAAATTGCGCTGTTCGGGATGGCCTTCGACATCGGCGTAGAACTGGGCCGAATTGAAGTTGCCGCCGACCATGTAGCTTTCGAGCTTCGTCATGTTGATGCCGTTGGTGGCAAAGCCGCCCAGCGCCTTGTAAACGGCGGCGGGGACGTTGCGCACGCGGAACACGAAGCTGGTGATGACCCGCCCCTTGGCCGGGTTCGGATTGACCGGCTCGCGGGCGAGCGCCAGGAATCGCGTGGTGTTGTGCTCGGCGTCCTCGATCCCGATTTTGAGGGATTTCAGGCCGTAGATCTTGCCGGCCAAGGCGGAGGCGATGGCGGCCGCACTTCGGTCGCCCCGGGCCGCCACTTCGGCGGCGGCGCCCGCCGTGTCGGCGTGGACCACCGGCGTCACCTTGAGCGAGCGGATGAATTTGCGGCATTGCGAGAGCGCGTGCACGTGGCTGTGCACGGTTCGGATTTGCGACAACTTCGTGCCGGGCAGCACGAGAAGATGGTGATTCACGCGCTGGAAGTACTCGGCAATGATGTGAAGGTCGGTGTGGGGCAGGAGCTGGTGAATCTCCGCGACCCGCCCCGCGACCGAATTTTCCACAGGGATCATGGCCAGCCGCGCCCTGCCCGATTCGACGGCGGCGAACGCATCCTCGAACGAGCCGCAGGCGAGCGTGCGCAATTTCGGATAGGCGGTGCGGCAGGCGAGGTCGGAATACGCCCCCACCTCGCCCTGGAAGGCGATGGTCCCGGAAGATTTTGCGCGCGCGCGCTTGGATCGCTTGGTCATATGGCTCGGCGGGGTCCTCGACACCGGCCGCGGGCGGCATCATGGCCCCCTACCGGGCGTTTTAAGGTGGCCGGAGTATCGGCCGCAGGCGTTCGCCCGTCAACGCGAGAGGCGCGAAAACCCGGGGCGCCGTACCGGCCCCGCTTATCCTCCCCGGGGCGGCAATTCCGCATTGCGTGGCTTCCGGCGCCCGGGCTAACTTCGCCAGGGGCCACCGGCGCTCAATCGCAAAGGGGGCGGCGCCGGGCCAAAATAACGGGCCGGACGAGCGGCCGCTAGGGGAGGAAAATCATGAAGGAAATGACGGTCACCAAGATTCTGGGCGCGATTCTTTTCGCGGCCCTCGTCGTGATGGCGATCAAGGTGGTGACCAACCATCTCTACGGCACCGAGGGCGAGGAGCCCGCGACCGAGCAGGCTGCGCCCGCCGAACAGGCCGCGGCTCCGGCCCAACCCGCGGAAAAGCCCGCAGAAATGAAGAAGGAAGAGGCACCCGCCGCGGCCCCGGCCAAAGAGGCCGCGCCCGCCGCACCGGCGGCGACGGAAACCGCCGCCGCGGGCGGAGGCAATGCCGACGCCGGCGCGCAAGTATTCAAGAACCACCTTTGCTTCGCTTGCCACAGCTTCGAGGCGGGCAAGAACGGAGCGGGCCCGAGCCTTCACGGCGTGTTCGGGGGCAAGGCCGGCGAGGCGCCGGGTTTCTCCTTTTCCGACGACCTGAAGAACTCAGGCCTGGTCTGGAACGAAGAGAACCTCGACAAATGGGTGCAGGGACCGCAGAAGGTGGTGGCCGGCGCCAAGATGATGCTGGCCAAGCCGGTGACCGATGCGGGGGACCGCGCCAACCTGATCGCCTATATCAAGCGGGAAGCGTCGAAGTAGGCGCCGGCGTCTTGGCCGCCTCCGTGCGCAGCCGCGGCCCCGCAACGGCCCCGGCCGCGATCGGGAGCGCATCATGACCGATCCGAAGTTTCCCTGGGCGCTGGCCGCCAACATCGGTATCGGACGCAAGAACGAGCGTCGCCTCACCGGGCGCGCCCTTCTCTATTGGTGGACGCTCAAGGGCGATCTCCACTTCCCCCGCCATTCGACGCTGCCGCTCGATTCCGCGGAGGTGAAGAACGGCGAAGGTCTTTGGCCCAACTTCTTCACCGTCGCGCTCGATCCCTCCGCCGAGGCCAGCACCTTCGTCTATTGCGGCACGGCCGTAGCCGATATTTGCATGGTGCCGCCCGAGGGCCGGCTGGTTTCGACCTGCCTTCCGTCGCCCATGTGGGACAAGCTCCGCTATGTATTCGAATCAACCGCCACCATGATGAAGCCGCTCACCGCGAGCGGGCGCTTCCTCGCCGCAAGCAGCCGCGTCGCGCTTTACCGTTCGATCGCGCTGCCGCTCAGCGAAGACGGAAGCTCGATCGATCACCTCCTGGGCGCCCTTAACTTCAAATACGAGGGCCGCTGAGCGGCGCTTTAAGCGGCCTTCCGGGCGGCGGGCGGCCACGGGACTGCCCCTTTTCTTCCACCTTGATTCGGGCCACACTTGCGGCCATGCCGGAACGTCAGGTGACCATCGCCGCGCCAGTCCGGGTGCCGGACCTCATCGCATTCGCCGAGCGCATGGCCGACGCGAGCGGTGAAGTTCTGCGCCGCTATTTCCGCAAGGATCTCCGCTTCGACGACAAGGCGGACTCGACGCCCGTGACGGCCGCCGACCGGGAGGTGGAGAAGCTGCTTCGCGCCATGATCGAGGCGCAGCATCCCGACCACGGCATCGTCGGCGAGGAGTTCGGGGCCGTGCGCGAGGACGCGGAGATGGTTTGGGTGCTCGACCCGATCGACGGCACCGGCGGCTTTGTCACCGGCAAGCCGCTGTTCGGCACGCTGATCGGTTGTCTTCATAACGGCCTTCCCGTGGCCGGCATCATCGACCACCCCGCGCTGAACGAGCGCTGGGTCGGCGGCGAGGGCGTGCCCACCACCTTCAACGGCAAGCGCGTGCGCGTGCGTCCCTGCGCCCGCATTTCGGATGCGATGCTCTACGCCACCACCCCCCATATGTTCGTCGGCGGCGACGCTTACGCCTTCGAGGCGCTGTGCGAGGCGGTGAAACGGCCGCAATACGGGGCCGACTGCTACGCCTACGGACTGCTGGCCTCGGGCTTCGTCGATCTCGTGGTCGAGGCGAGCATGAAGCCCAGCGACTATTGCGCGCTGGCCCCGGTCGTCGAGGCCGCGGGCGGCATCATGACCGATTGGGACGGCCGACCGCTGGGGCTCAACTCCGACGGACGGGTGATCGCCGCCGGCGACGAGCGCATCCACGCCCGCGCGCTCAAGATTCTGACGACCGGCCGCGATCTCGAGCAGGGCGGGTAGACTGGCGCGGGCTGTGATGATCGGCCGCGCCGTCGCATTCCTGCTGGCGCTTGTCTTCGTCGCGGCGCCGGCGGGGAGCGATGCGGCCGCGCCCAAGGCCCGGGCCGACGCGCCCATCGTCAGCCACGGCCTCTCCATCTACGGCGATCTCAAATATCCGCCGAACTTCACCCATTTCAACTACGTCAATCCCGACGCCCCCAAGGGCGGCGACGTCAAATTGTCGGCGGTGGGCACCTTCGACAGCCTCAACCCGTACATCCTGAAGGGCGTGCCCGCCGCCGGCCTCAACCTCACCTTCCAGACCTTGCTCGCCAACGCCGACGATGAGGCCTCCGCCGCCTACGGACTGATCGCCGAATCGGTCGAGACGCCGCCCGACCGATCCTGGGTCATCTTCACGCTCCGGCCCGAGGCGCGTTTCCACGACGGATCGCCGATCACGCCCGACGATGTGGTGTTCTCGTTCGACACGCTGCGAGCCAAAGGCCATCCCTTTTTCCGCGCCTATTACGCGAGCGTGAAATCGGTGGAGAAGATCGGCGAGCGCCAGGCGAAGTTCACCTTCGCGCCCGGCAACAACCGCGAGCTTCCCTTCATCATCGGCAACGGCCTTCCCATTCTTTCGAAGGCGTTTTTCGAAAAGAACCAGTTCGACAAGACGACGCTGCAGCCGATTCTGGGAAGCGGCCCTTACCGCGTCGAATCGGTCGTGCCGGGACGTTCCATCACTTACAGCCGCGTGCCCGACTATTGGGCCGCCGAACTTCCGACCGAACGCGGCCAATATAATTTCGACACGATCCGCTACGATTACTACCGCGATTCCACCGTCGATCTGGAGGCCTTCAAGGCCGGGGAATACGACTTCCGCGCCGAAAATACCGCCAAGGTTTGGGCGACCGGATACGACTTTCCGGCGCTGCGCGCCGGGCTGGTGAAAAAAGAGGAAATCCCCAACGAGCAGCCGACCGGCATGCAGGCCTTCGTCTTCAACACGAGGCGGCCGATCTTCCAGGACCGGAACGTGCGCGAGGCTCTCGGCTACGCCTTCGATTTCGAATGGACCAACGCGCACCTTTTCTATGGCGCCTATACGCGGACCGGGAGCTACTTTTCGAATTCCGAGCTCGCCTCGCGCGGGTTGCCCTCGCCCGGCGAGCGCGAAATTCTCGACCGCTACCGCGGCAAAATCCCGGACGAGGTATTCACCAAGGAATACGACCCGCCTTCGACGGACCAGCCGGGCGGCATCCGCGCCAATCTCATCGAGGCTCAGGAGCTCTTGAAGCGGGCCGGGTGGGTGGTGCGCGACAACCGTCTCGTCAACGACAAGACCGGCGAGCCCTTCGCCTTCGAAATTCTTCTGGTCAACCCGGCCTTCGAGCGAATCGCCGCGCCCTTTGCCGACAACTTGCGGCGGCTCGGCATCGATGCCCGCATTCGCACGGTCGATACCTCGCAATATCAGAACCGGGCGGACCAGTTCGACTTCGACATGATCGTCGACGGTTTCGGGCAATCGCTTTCGCCCGGAAACGAGCAACGCGATTTCTGGACCTCCAAGGCGGCGGAGACGCCCGGCAGCCGCAACACCATCGGCATTCACGACCCCGTGGTGGACGCGCTCGTCGAGCTTGTCATCGGCGCGCCCAACAGGCAGGCGCTGACCGACCGCACCCGCGCGCTCGACCGCGCGCTGCTGTGGAATTTCTACGTGATACCCCATTGGCACGTGCGGGTTTACCGCGTCGCCTATTGGGACAAGTTCGTCCATCCCGAGGTAACGCCGAAATATGCGCTGGGGTTCACCACCTGGTGGATCGACTCGAACAAGGCCGCCGAGATCGCGAGCACGAAGGCGCGAGTCGTGGCATCCTCGGGCGAAGGGGCTTCGGCGGGGACGCACAGGGCGTGGCTTATTTTCCTCGCCGCCGCCTCGGTCCTGCTGCTTTTTTGGGTGGCGCGCGGAACGCGTCCATCGGTGCGGGAGTAATCGCGAATGCTGGCCTATATCGCCCGCCGGGTACTGCTCATCATTCCCACCCTGTTCGGCATCATGCTGATCAACTTCGTGATCGTGCAGGCGGCGCCGGGCGGCCCGGTCGAGCAAGTGATCGCCCAGATCAAGGGCACGAGTGTTGCGGCAACCGCGCGCATCGGCGGCGGCGCGCCGGGCGAGGTGTCGCCGCCGGGCGCGAATGTTCCCGGCCGAGCCGGCGAGCAGGGCCAGGCCGCGAGCAAGTATCGCGGCGCGCGGGGCCTCGACCCCGCCCTCATCGCCCAGCTCGAAAAGCTCTACGGCTTCGACAAGCCGCCCGCCGAGCGCTTCTTCGACATGCTCAAGAATTATTTGATGTTCAATTTCGGCAACAGCTTCTTCCGCGACCGCCCGGTGATCGACCTCATGCTGGAGAAAATGCCGGTCTCGATCTCGATCGGGCTGTGGACCACGCTGCTCGTCTATCTCGTCTCGATCCCGCTCGGCATCGCCAAGGCGGTACGCGACGGCTCGCCTTTCGACGTATGGACGAGCGCGGTGGTCATCGTCGGCTATGCCATCCCGGGATTCCTGTTCGCGATTCTTTTGGTCGTCCTGTTCGCGGGCGGCAACTTCCTCGACTGGTTCCCGTTGCGCGGGCTCACCTCCGCGGGGTGGAGCCAGATGTCGTGGCCGGACCGCATCCTCGATTATTTTTGGCATATCGCGCTTCCCGTGACGGCCCTGGTCATCGGCGGCTTCGCCGGACTCACCATGCTCACCAAGAATTCGTTCCTGGAGGAAATCAACAAGCAATATGTTTCGACCGCGCGCGCCAAGGGCTTAAGCGAACGGCACATCCTTTACGGACATGTGTTCCGCAACGCCATGCTGATCGTGATCGCCGGATTCCCCGTCGCCTTCGTCGGCATTCTGTTCACCGGCTCGCTTTTGATCGAGGTGATCTTCTCCCTCGACGGACTCGGGCTCCTGGGCTTCGAATCGGCGATCAACCGCGACTATCCGGTGATGTTCGGGACTCTGTATATCTATACGCTGTTGGGCCTCATCCTCAATCTGGTGAGCGATCTGACCTATGTGGCGATCGACCCCCGCATCGATTTCGAGACGCGGGAGGTTTGAGGATGGTGCCGGCGCTTCCGAAACTTCGCCTTTCCCCGCTCACCAAGCGGCGGCTCGCCAATTTCCGGGCCAACAAGCGCGGCTTCTGGTCGCTGTGGATTTTCCTGGCGCTGTTCGGCCTGAGCTTGTTCGCCGAGTTGATCGCCAACGACCATCCGATTCTCGTCGAATTCGACGGCGCCTATTATTTCCCCGTCTTCGAGACGTATCCCGAGACCGCCTTCGGCGGCGTGTTCGAAACCGAGGCGGATTACCACGATCCCTTCGTGAAAAAGCTCATCGAGGAACACGGCTGGATGGTCTGGCCGGCGATCCCCTTTTCCTACAACACCATCAACTTCGACTTGGCGGTGCCGGCGCCCTCGCCGCCGTCGCACGATAACTGGCTGGGGACCGACGACCAGGGGCGCGACGTGACCGCGCGCCTCATCTACGGCTTCCGCATCTCGGTGCTGTTCGGGCTGACGCTGACCTTGTTCAGCTCGCTCGTCGGGATTGCCGCGGGCGCGGTCCAAGGTTATTTCGGCGGCTTGACCGACCTGTTGTTCCAGCGCTTCATCGAAATCTGGTCGGGGTTGCCGATCCTGTTCCTGCTCATCATCCTGGCCTCCATCGTCGAGCCGAATTTCTGGTGGCTGCTGGGGCTGATGCTGCTGTTCAGCTGGATGTCGCTGGTGGGCGTGGTGCGGGCGGAGTTTTTGCGCGCGCGCAACTTCGAGTACGTGCGCGCCGCCCGGGCGCTCGGCGTCGGCAATCTCGTCATCATGCTCCGCCACGTTCTGCCCAATGCCATGGTGGCCTCCCTCACCTTCCTGCCGTTCATCCTGAACGGGTCGATCACCACCCTCACCTCTCTCGACTTCCTCGGCTTCGGCCTTCCGCCCGGCTCGCCGTCGCTGGGCGAGATGTTGCAGCAGGGAAAGTCCAACCTCTTCGCGCCGTGGCTCGGCATCACCTCTTTCGTGGTGCTGGCCGTGATGCTGAGCCTTCTCATCTTCATCGGCGAGGCGGTGCGCGACGCCTTCGACCCGCGAAAGACCTTCGCATGAACCGGGCAGCGGAAAGCGGCAATAGCCTGCTTGAGATTCGCGACCTCGCGGTTTCCTTCAATGTCGGCGGGCGCGAGGTGAAGGCGGTGCGGGGCGTCACCTTCGATATCAAGAAAGGCGAGACGGTGGCGCTGGTGGGCGAATCGGGATCGGGGAAGACCGTGACCGCGCTCTCGATCATTCAGCTCCTGCCCTATCCGACGGCCAGCCATCCCTCGGGAAGCATCCTGTTCCGCGGCGAGGAGATGCTGGGTGCGCGGCCCGATACGCTGCGCGCCATCCGCGGCAACCGGATCTCGATGATCTTCCAGGAGCCGATGACGTCGCTCAACCCGCTCCACACCGTGGAAAAGCAGATCGCCGAAACCCTGTTCCTGCACAAGGGATTGGACAAGGCGGCGGCGCACGCGCGCGTCATCGAGCTGTTGCACCTCGTCGGCCTGCCCGAGGCCGAGGAGAAGCTCAAAAGCTATCCCCACCAACTTTCGGGCGGGCAGCGCCAGCGCGTCATGATCGCCATGGCGCTCGCCAACGAGCCGGATTTGCTTATCGCCGACGAACCGACCACCGCGCTCGACGTCACCATCCAGGCGCAGATCCTGAAATTGCTCAAGGACCTGCAGGCCAAGTTCGGCATGGCGGTGCTGCTCATCACCCACGATCTCACCGTGGTGGAGAAGATGGCGGAGCGCACCTGTGTGATGACCGAGGGCGAGATCGTGGAGCAGGGGCCGACGGCGGCGATCTTCAACGCGCCCAAGCACGCTTATACGAAACGCCTGATGGCGGCGGCGCCCAAGGGGCGCAAGGAAATGGCCAAGCCCGGCGCCCCGGTCGTGATGGAGGCGCGCGACCTCAAGGTCTGGTTCCCGATCAAGCGCGGGTTTCTGCGGCGCATCACCGGCTATGTGAAGGCGGTGGACGGCGTGACCGTCGCGGTGCGCGAGGGACACACGCTGGGGGTGGTGGGGGAATCGGGCTGCGGCAAGACCAGCCTTGCGCTTGCGCTTCTCCGCCTCGAGCGCAGCCAGGGCGACATCGTTTTCCTCGGCCAGAATATCCAGGGCTGGGGGTCGAAGCGGCTGCGGCCGCTGCGGCGCGAGATGCAGATCGTGTTCCAGGACCCGTTCGCTTCCCTAAGCCCCCGCATGTCGGTCGGTCAGATCGTGGGCGAAGGCCTCGACGTGCACGGCCTTGCCCGCGACCCGGAAGAGCGGCGCGCCCGCATCACCCAAGCGCTCGTCGAGGTCGGGCTCGATCCCGAATCGCGCGACCGCTACCCGCATGAATTCTCGGGCGGCCAGCGCCAGCGCATCTCGATCGCGCGCGCCATGGTGTTGAAGCCGCGCTTCGTCGTGCTGGACGAGCCGACCTCCGCCTTGGACATGTCGGTGCAGGCGCAGATCGTCGATCTGCTGCGCGACCTTCAGGCGCGCCACGACCTTGCGTATATGTTCATCAGCCACGATCTGCGGGTGGTCCGCGCCTTGGCCGACGACATCGTGGTCATGAAGGCCGGGCGCGTCGTCGAGCAAGGGCCGGCGGACGCGATCTTCGCGCGCCCGCGCGAGGCCTATACGCGCGCCCTGATCGCCGCCGCCTTCAACCTCGAGGCGGTGGAAACCGCGGCGGTTGCGACCTAACGCGCCGAAACCGCCGGCATTCAAGAAATCTGGCGGGCGGTGCGCACCACGAGATCGCCGAAGTCGCTCAGGTAAACCGAGCCGCGCACCGTGCGCTGGACGAGGATGCTGCGCGCATCATCCGGGTCGCTCTTGCGCCGGGCGAACCCCAGCTGTTCCAGCTTGTCGAGCGCCCGTGTCACGGCCGGCTTGCGCAGCTTCAAGTCCGTCGCGAGGCCGCGCACGGTGTGGGGCGGCTCCGTCAGATAGACGCACAGCATGATCGCCAGCTGCCGCGCCGTGAGATCGGGACCGCGGCTGCGCACGGTTTCGGTCACCGCCCCGCGCCAAAGGTCGAGCGCATTCCGGGCCGAGATTTTCATCGCCGCGCGCGAAGAAGGTCGTTTCGCATCCGTATCAAATTAGCGGCAGCGCCAAGCCGTGCGCAAGCCTCAGCGCCGCCCGCGGCCGGGCTTCGTCTGCTTCTTCGGACGGGGTTGCG
>DATDPM010000058.1:0-8875 GCA_035292745.1 Alphaproteobacteria bacterium
GATGACGGAAGATTCGAGCGCCCGGGGATAGCCGGTGATGGTGTGTTGCACGACGAAGGGAAAACCCCGGCCCGCGACCTCGGCGAACGCGTCCCCGAAAGGATGCGCGTTGCGCGTCCAGAACACGAAGCCGTCCACATCGGGACGCGACAGCGGCACGGTTACGATCTTCCGGCCATAGGGGTTGATCATCTTGCAATAGCCCGCCCGCAGCCGGTTCCGGAACCAAGCCCCGTAAAAGGCGGGAATGTCGGTCTTATAAGAAGCGGAGATGATCATGGCAGCCGTGTCCGTCCGTGCCCCCCATGGTCGCGCCGGGCAAGGCCGGGCGCAACGATTCTTGATCGCAACCGCGCCGCAGGCCATGCTCCGGCCCATGCCGATGCCCCGCCCATGCTGAAGCTGCGCAAGATCGCGATCGACACCTACCGCGAGAACGTCGCGTTTCTGCGGCGCTGTTGCTCCGTCTACCGGCCGGAAGAGTTCCAGGCCCTCAACAAGATCGAGATCGGCAGGGACGGGCGGCGGATTCTCGCCACCCTCAACATCGTCGACGACGAGCGGATCCTGACCCCCGGCGAGATCGGGCTGTCGGAGCAGGCCTTCAAGGTTCTCGGGCTGCCCGAGGGCGTCATGGTCCAGGTCGCGCCCGCCCGCCCGCCGGCAAGCCTCGATTCGATCCGCGCCAAGGTTTGGGGGCGCGAGCTCGCCCCCCACGAGTTCGATCAGATCATCCAGGACATCGCCGCCAACCGCTATTCGCGCATGGAGATCGCGGCATTTCTCATTTCGTGCGCCAGCTTCCTCACCACGGACGAGGTGCTGAGCCTGACACGGGCGATGGCCAAGGTCGGGAACCGGCTTTCCTGGAAACGGGAGCCGGTGGTGGACAAGCATTCGATCGGCGGCATCCCGGGCAACCGCACCTCGATGATCGTGGTGCCGATCGTCGCCGCCCACGGGCTTCTCATCCCCAAGACCTCGTCGCGGGCCATTACCTCACCCGCCGGCACCGCGGACACCATGGAAGTTCTGGCCCGCGTCGATCTTTCCATCGAAGAGATGCAGGCGGTGGTCGAGCGCGAGAACGGCTGCCTGGTGTGGGGCGGCCATGTGGAGCTTTCGCCCGCGGACGATATTCTGATTTCCGTCGAGCGGCCGCTCGCCATCGACACCCACGAGCAGCTCGTCGCCTCGATCCTTTCCAAGAAGCTGGCGGCCGGCTCCAGCCATCTGGTGGTGGATATCCCCATCGGCCCCTCGGCCAAGGTGCGCAGCCGCCGCGATGCGGTACGCTTGCGCAAGCTGTTCGAATTCATCGGCGACGAGGTGGGACTTCATCTCGACGTGGTCTTCACCGACGGCGCGCAGCCGATCGGGACCGGCATCGGCCCGGTGCTGGAGGCGCGCGACGTGATGAAGGTGCTGAAGCGCGACCAAAACGCGCCCAAGGATCTGCGCGAAAAATCGCTGCTTCTCGCAGCCCGGATTCTCGAATTCGACCCCGCGGTGCGCGGCGGCAAAGGCGAGGCGCTGGCCCGCGAGATTCTCGATTCGGGCCGCGCCATGGCGGCCATGGAGCGGATCGTCGCGGCGCAGGGCCCGGCCGCGACGACTCACGCATTGGGGACGTTGATCGCGGAAATTCCGGCGAAGGCGAACGGCGTCGTCGCCGCCATCCATTGTTTCCGCCTGGCCCGCATCGCGCGGCTCGCCGGGGCGCCCATGGACAAGGGCGCCGGGATCGAGTTGTTGAAGAAGATCGGCGACCGCGTCGGCAAGGGCGAGCCGATCTATCGCATCCACGCCTGTTTTCCCACCGACTTCAAATTCGCAACCGAGCTCGTGGCCGAAGACGACGGCTACGCGCTGGCCCCTTCCTCGTAACCGATGGCGGCGCGCGGCAGGAACGAGCCGGCGGCAAAGGCCGGCGTTCATTGCTTCGCCGAAAGCGAGGCCGCGGCACGGCGGCTGGCCGGGATCATGGGGGCGTCGTGCCAGCGGATCGAGGTTCATGTCTTTCCCGACGGCGAGCGCCGGGTGAAGGTCGCGGCGACCGGCGCCCAGGCGATCCTCTACCGCTCGCTCAACGACGCGCGTGCGCGCGACCCCGACGACAAGCTGATGGAGGTTCTGCTGGCGGCCTCGGCGCTGCGCGCGAACGGCGCGCGGCGGGTCACGCTGGTGGCGCCCTATCTCCCCTATATGCGCCAGGACATCGCCTTCCACCCCGGCGAGGCGGTGAGCCAGATGCTGGTCGGGCGGTTGCTGGGCCAATCCTTCGACGCGGTGATCGCGGTCGATCCCCATCTTCACCGCATCCGCAAACTGTCCACGGCGGTGAAACACGGCACGGCGATCTCCGCCGCTCCCGCCTTCGTCGAGCTGTTACGCAAAGAGAAGGCGCCGCCCGAGACGGTGATCGTCGGCCCCGACGCCGAATCGGAAAGCCAGGTCCGGCGTCTGGCCGAGCCTTTGGGGCTTTCCTTCATGACCGCGGAAAAGCGGCGGCGCGGCGACCGCGAGGTTTCGATCCGGCTCCCCCGGACCCCTTCGCTCAAGGGCCGGCCGGTGGTCCTGTTCGACGACATGGTCTCGACCGGGGCCACCCTGTGCCAATGCGCGGTTCTGGCCCTTCAGGCGGGCGCCGCCTCGGTCGAGGCCCTGGCGGTCCATGCCCTCTTCGGGCCGGGCGAGACGGGCGCCTTCGAGGCGGCCGGGATCAAAAGACTGCGCAGCAGCGACAGCCTGACTCATCCGACCAACGCCGTATTCCTGGCCCCACTCATCGCCGCGGCCCTGGGCCGGGCGCGCCGGCCCAAGGCCTGAGCGCCCCCGGCCGGAAAGGCCCCGGGGCCGGGCCGCGCATCGGCGCATCCGAATGACCCAGTTGGCGCGGCCGATCCTTGCAGGGCCTGACGACCGCCCTTATATAACCGTGCGACCTGTAGGGTTGACCTGAAATCGATCACGTGGGCCGCCCGGCGGTGCCTGAACGAGGGCCCCGGGCCATGCTGCAACATTTGCGAGGTATCGATGGCTAAAGTCATTGGAATCGATCTGGGGACCACCAATTCCTGCGTCGCGGTGATGGAGGGCTCGCAACCCAAAGTCATCGAAAACTCCGAAGGCTCCCGCACCACGCCCTCCATGATCGCCTTCGCCACCAGCGGCGAGCGCCTCGTCGGCCAGTCGGCCAAACGCCAAGCCGTCACCAACCCCGAAAATACCCTGTTCGCCATCAAGCGCCTGATCGGACGGCGCTACGACGACCCGATGGTGGAAAAGGACAAGGGCCTCGTCCCCTACAAGATCGTCAACGGCGACAACGGCGACGCCTGGGTCGAGATCGAAGGCACGAAATACAGCCCGAGCCAGATTTCCGCCTTCATCCTGCAGAAGATGAAGGAGACGGCCGAGAGCTATCTCGGCGAAAAGATTTCCCAGGCGGTGATCACCGTTCCCGCCTATTTCGACGATTCCCAGCGCCAGGCCACCAAGGACGCCGGCAAGATCGCCGGCCTCGAGGTGCTGCGCATCATCAACGAGCCGACCGCGGCCGCTCTCGCCTACGGGCTGGACAAGAAGAAGGCCGGCACGATCGCGGTTTATGACCTGGGCGGCGGCACCTTCGATATTTCCGTGCTGGAGATCGGCGACGGCGTGTTCGAGGTGAAGTCCACCAACGGCGACACCTTCCTCGGCGGCGAGGACTTCGACAAGCGCATCATCGATTATCTGGCCGACGAGTTCAAAAAGGAGAACGGCATCGATCTGCGCGGGGATCGCCTGGCGCTGCAACGCCTCAAGGAATCCGCCGAAAAGGCCAAGATCGAGCTCTCCACCGCGACGCAAACCGAAGTGAACCTTCCCTTCATCACCGCCGACAAGGCGGGCCCCAAGCATCTCGCCATCAAGCTCACGCGCGCCAAATTGGAGGCGCTGGTCGAGGATTTGATCGAGCGCACCATCGGCCCGTGCAAGAAGGCGCTGAAAGACGCCGGGCTTTCCGCCGGCGACATCGACGAGGTGATCCTGGTCGGCGGCATGACCCGCATGCCGAAGATCATCGAGACGGTGAAGACTTTCTTCGGGCGCGAACCGCATCGCGGCGTCAACCCCGACGAAGTGGTGGCTTGCGGCGCCGCGATCCAGGCGGGCGTCTTGAAGGGCGAAGTCAAGGACGTGCTGTTGCTGGACGTGACTCCGCTTTCGCTCGGCATCGAGACGCTGGGCGGCGTGTTCACGCGTCTCATCGAGCGCAACACGACGATCCCGACCCGCAAGAGCCAGGTGTTCTCCACCGCCGACGACAATCAGACGGCGGTCACGATCCGCGTGTTCCAGGGCGAGCGCGAGATGGCGGCCGACAACAAGATCCTCGGCCAGTTCGATCTGGTCGGCATTCCCCCCGCCCCGCGCGGCGTGCCGCAGATCGAAGTCACCTTCGACATCGACGCCAACGGCATCGTCAACGTCTCGGCCAAGGACAAGGCGACGAACAAGGAGCAGCAGATCCGCATCCAGGCCTCCGGCGGGCTGAACGACGCCGATATCGACCGCATGGTCAAGGAGGCGGAAGCCCATGCCGCCGACGACAAGAAGCGCCGCGAGCTGGTGGAGGCGCGCAACCACGCCGACGGCATGATCCACGCGACCGAGAAGAACTTGAAGGAGTTCGGCGAGAAGGTTTCGGCCGACGAGCGCGGCGAGATCGAAGCCAAAATCGCCGAGCTTCGCACCGCCAAGGACGGCGAGGACGCCAAGGCCATCCAGGACAAATTACAGGCGCTGAGCCAAGCCGCGATGAAACTGGGCGAAGCCATGTACAAGGCGGCCCAGCAGGAAGCGGCCGGCCCGGAAGCGGCCGGCGGCGCCGAGCCGGGCGCCGGCAGCGGCGAATCCGGGGCCGACGAGAGCAAGGTGGTGGATGCCGATTTCGAGGAAGTCGATCCGGACGACAAGAAGAAGTCGGCCTAAGCGTAAAAATTCGGGGGGACATGCGGCATCAGCCTCGCACCGGCACCGTGCCGCGTGCCAGGCGCCAAGCGGCCGGGAAATAGGCCGCCCGCAGTCGGGAAGAGATGGCTAAACAGGATTATTACGAGACCCTCAAGATTTCGCGGAACGCCAGCGCGGAGGAGATCAAGAAGGCCTACCGCAAGCTGGCCATGGACCATCACCCCGACCGCAATTCCGGGGACAAGAAGGCCGAGCACAAGTTCCGCGAGATCAACGAAGCCTACGACATCCTCAAGGACAACGAGAAGCGCGCGGCCTACGACCGCTTCGGCCACGCCGGCGTGGACGGGGCGGCGCAGATGCACCCCGGCGGCTTCGACTTCACCACCGGCTTCGCCGACGTTTTCGACGAGATGTTCGGCGAATTCATGGGCGGGCGGCGGCGCACCGCCACCGGCGGCATGCGCGGCGGCGATCTCCGCTACAATTTAGAAGTCACGCTCGAAGAGGCCTATAACGGCAAGCAGGCGCGCATTCGCGTGCCCGCCTCGGTCGTTTGCGACGACTGCAAGGGAACCGGCGGCGAAAAGGGCGCCGGCGCGGTCACCTGCCCGTATTGCCAGGGCCACGGCAAGACCCGCGCCCAGCAGGGCTTCTTCACCATCGAGCGCACCTGCCAGAGCTGCCACGGCGCGGGGCGCGTCATCGAAAAACCCTGCCGCACCTGCCGCGGCTCGGGGCGCATCCACAAGGAACGCACGCTCTCGGTCGCGATCCCGCCCGGGGTCGAGGACGGAACCCGGATCCGGCTGGCGGGCGAGGGCGAGGCCGGATTGCGCGGCGCGCCGCCGGGCGATCTTTACATCTTCCTCACCGTCAAGCCGCACCGCCTGTTCCGCCGCCAGGGCGCGAACATCCACTGCCGCGTTCCCATCACCATGGTCTCGGCGGCCATGGGCGGCTCGATCGACGTGCCCACGGTGGCGGGCGCGCGGGCCAAGGTCACCGTGCCGCCGGGAACCCAGTCGGGCCATCAGTTCCGCCTCAAGGGCAAGGGCATGCCGGTGCTGCAAAGCGCGGCCAAGGGCGACATGCTCGTCGAAGCGGTGGTCGAGACCCCCGTCAACCTCACCGCCCGCCAGAAAGAGCTGCTGCGCGAATTCGAGAAGACGGGAAAGGCCGAAGAAACCAACCCGCAGTCGGAAGGATTCCTCAAGAAGGTCCGCGAGCTGTGGGAGGACCTCAAAGAGTAGTCCCGCAACGCACCACGCCCGCGCCCTGTTGCCCCGCCCCTTTCCGCATCCCCGCCTCGCACTCCCCGTTCCGCTGTGGTTAAATCGCGCCTTCGCGGGAGGCCGGAATGGCGGACTATCGAATCGGTATAACCGGCTGCGCCGGGCGCATGGGCCAGATGCTGGTGCGCGAGGTGCTGGCCACGCCGGGCTGCAAGCTTTCGGCCGCGAACGAGCGCGGCGGCCATGAATGGGTCGGCCGCGACGCGGGCGAGATGATGGGATTGGGCGCGCTCGGCGTGACCGTCGGCGACGACCCCGTCACCCTCTTTGCCGCCTGCGACGCCGTGATCGATTTCACCACGCCCGCGGTCAGTTCCATCAACGCCGGCTTCGCCGCCCAGGCGCGCGCCGTGCACGTGGTCGGCACCACGGGCCTCAGCTCCGAGCAGGAAGACGAGCTTCACGTGGCGGCGCGCCACACCGCCATCGTCTGGGCGCCCAATATGAGCCTGGGCGTAAATTTGCTGTTCGCGCTGACCGAGGAAGTGGCGCACGCGCTGGGCGACGAGTTCGACATCGAGATCGTGGAGTTGCACCACGGCGCCAAAGCGGATGCGCCGTCCGGCACGGCGCTGGCCCTGGGCCAGGCCGCGGCCGAAGGGCGCGGCGTGAAACTGGAGCGGGTCGCGGTGCGCGGGCGCGACGGGCTGACCGGCGCGCGCGAGACGGGCGCGATCGGCTTCGCGGCGCTCCGCGGCGGCGACGTGGTGGGCGACCACACGGTGATCTTTGCAGGTGCCGGCGAACGTCTTGAGCTGACGCATCGCGCCACCTCGCGTCAGATTTTCGCGAAAGGCGCGGTCAGGGCCGCGCTTTGGGCGCGCGGCAAGCCGCCCGGTCTCTATTCCATGCGCGACGTATTGGGATTGCGGCGCGAATAACGCGCGTTCTTCGAAAACTCTTTCAGGCGGGCTCGGAACGCCGGCTTCGGGTCAAGGCGGAGCCGAGCGCCCGGGCGACCTCGAGCTTTTCATCCGGCGTCAGGAACGCGCCGATCACGAGCGAGTGGCCGTGGGATGAAAGTTTGAGCTTGGAATCGCAGCGCGGCGGATCGTCCATCTCCACGCGCAGCCAATAGGGCTGGAAGCGCCAGGTCTTGGCATCTCCCGACGGCAAGACGCGGCGCACCGACAACTCGTCGCCGGTGAGGCGCAGCGTTTCATAGACGAGGCCGCTTTTATAATTGGCGCGGAAGGCGAGATAGACCAGGAGCACGTCGAGGCCGAAGAAGCCGAACACCGGCCAGGCGCCCGCCACCAGAAAGGCGATGCCCGTGGCGAAGCTGACCGCGCTCAAAGCCAGCATCAAAATCAAGAAGCCGAACGGGCTGAGACTGCGGTGGGGATGCAGAACGGCGTCGAACCACAGCCGGGGCGCGCACGGGGCTGCCGGGCCGCAAGGCCCGCCTTCATCCCCGCCCGGTTTGCGGTGTCGCTCGGTCATGGCCGGCCCCGGTCAGTTTCCGTCGCCCGTCCCCGCCAATATGGTCGCTCGGGCGCCGGTTCGCCAAGCCCCGGGCTTTGCCGCAAGGCCCGGCGCGGCTACAGTCACGGGGATGAAGCCCGAGAAGGTCCAGGAAATATTCCGGCGGTTCCGCGCCGCGAACCCGGAGCCCCGGGGCGAGCTTCGCTACAACAACCCCTTCACGTTGCTGGTCGCCGTGGTGCTTTCGGCCCAGGCGACGGACGCCGGCGTCAACAAGGCGACCCCCGCGCTGTTTGCCGCCGCCCATACGCCCGAGCAAATGGCGGCGCTGGGCGAGGCGGGGCTCAAGAAGTTCATCAAGACCATCGGCCTGTTCAACTCCAAGGCCAAGAACATCATCGCCCTGTCGCGCATCCTGATCGCGCGCCACCACGGCCGAGTCCCCGGGACCCGCGAGGAGCTGGAGGCGCTGCCCGGGGTCGGGCGCAAGACCGCCAACATCGTCCTCAACGTCGCTTTCGGCGAGCCGACGATCGCGGTGGACACCCATGTGTTCCGCCTCGCCAACCGCACCGGGCTCGCACCCGGCAAGACGGTGCGCATCGTCGAGGACAGGCTCGAGGCGGCGGTGCCGGCGAGATACAAGCGCCACGCCCATCATTGGCTGATCCTCCATGGGCGCTATGTGTGCAAGGCGCGCAAGCCCGACTGCCCGCGCTGCATCATTCGCGATCTGTGCGAGTTCAAGGGCAAGACGGTGGAGGAAGCGCCGGGCCCGGCGAAGAAGAAAATGGCTAACCCGAGTGCGCGGCGCGCGCGGCGATGATCGAGATGAAGCAGCGGTCGTCGTTGACCCGCTTCGCATTCTTTCCGCGCAACTCGTAATAAACCACCGTGCGCCGCGAGTCGGAAACCGTGTGCTTCACGTCATGCGCCTTCCCGGCCGCGGCCGGCGGATAGAGATAGAGATCGAGCACGCAGTCCGGTCCGCGGTACTGCCAGATCTGGGCGGGCGCATCGCGCCGGACGAGACCGGGATTTCCCAGAAGCTCCGTCACTTGCGCGGGGTTAAGGCCGACGAGCTCGTCGGGACGGTGGTGACGGGCGGCAAGCATGTCCGATTCGCCCGGCTCGCGCGCCTGCGTCCGGGGCGGGCCCGGCTTTTCGGGTTCGGCCGGCGGCGCCGATTGGAC
>DATDPM010000059.1:0-13533 GCA_035292745.1 Alphaproteobacteria bacterium
CGTCACCGAACCGTCATCGAGCCGTAACGGTCAGCGACATCTTGGGGTGGATGTGGCAGCGGATCTCATAAGTTCCGGGACTCGGGAATTTGATGGCGATGATCTCGCCGGGCGGTTGCTCGGCCGAATCGAATTTGAGGCCGCCCGAGGCGACATAGATCTGGTGAAGGAAAATGTCGTTGTTGAGGAACTCGAGCGTATCGCCGGCGGCGATGTCGACTTCCTTGATCTCGACATCCTGGACCTGAAACGACCGATCCTTTTGGACGATCCGGTGCGATTCGCTCGCCCAGGCGAGTGCCGCGATCTGGCACGCCGCGACGAGAAACGTGCCGGCGATGAGAATTGCCATGTAACGCGAAGCCCGCGCGCGGATGCCGGAACCGCCCGGACGCTTCGGCGCGCCGGCACAGATCGCCAAGACTTCGAGCTTCATCCTGGAGAAGGATTGCTGCATCGGCGCGTCACCACTCGGCGTCGTATCGCCCGCAATCAGGTCGAATGGCGCGCCGCGGGAAAACGACCCCCGTCGTTACTTCTTCTTCTCATAGGTGTAGGGCGCGGTCTTTGCAGACTGGCCGAAGGTCGGCGCTGCGCCTGGTTTCGCCTTCTCCAAGGCCGACTTCTTCGGCTTCTTGGCTTCCCTGCCCGATTTCTTCTGTCCTTTCGCCACGATCTCCTCCATCGAGGTTGAACGATTAAAATCCGTTGCGCCCGCGCCATCGATTCGACGCTTGCCGCGCGGCGTTATCATAAGGCGGGCCGCCGCATATTTACCAGAGACGCTTGTGGGCGAAGCCGTGGCCGGAGCCGGAATTGAACTATCGTTCGAGTGCCCGCGCATTTGTTTCGGTCAAGACGGCAACCTAGGATTTCAAGGCCATCGGTAAGCAGGCCTTGGTCGAGCGCACATGACCCCGTCGATGCGACCCGACTCGACGTCGAAGGCCGTTCGTTGACCCGACGTAGATATTGCCATTGTCCAACTGGAGAAAATAGACGTACCGCATGGTTGCGGCAGTCCCCCTTCGCTAAAGCTCCGGGGGACACTCCTTCGCCCTAACGGCCTTCGGGTGGCAAGCCACCCGTAGCCCGCAAGGGCGAAGGGTGGCGGAGGGGGTGGGATTCGAACCCACGGTGCCCCGCAAAGGGCACAACGGTTTTCGAGACCGCCCCGATCGACCACTCTGGCACCCCTCCGCGGCGGACCCTAGCTTATGGGGGAAGTGACGGGCAAGCCGGGCAAGGCCCAGCCGGGCCAGGGGCTTAGGAGCCGCCCGAAACCGCCCGTTTCCCTAGGAAACCTTGGGAAATCCGTTGACAGGGGCGGGCCTGCCATTATAGTGCGGCCTCTCGCGCCGGGGCCAACGCCCGGGCCTTGCGAAAAACCCCAATCTCACGCGGATAACTCAGGCGGCCAGCGATGTTCGCAGTCATTAAGACCGGCGGAAAACAATATAAAGTGACCGCGGGCGACATCATCGCCGTGGAGAAGCTCCCCCATGAGGCGGGCAGCGACATCGACCTCGACCAGGTGCTCATGATCGGCGACGGCGCCACCATGACGGTGGGGACGCCGCTGGTCGCCGGGGCCTGCGTCGCCGCCCATGTCATGGAGCAGACCAAGGGCGACAAGATCATCATCTTCAAGAAGAAGCGCCGCCAGAACTACCGCAGACGGCGCGGCCACCGGCAGAACCTGACCGTGCTTCAGATCACGGACATCGTGCCGGCCGGCGCAACGCGCAAGCCCAAGGCGGCACGGCCCGCGCCCAAGCCGGCGGCGAAGGCGCAAGCCCCGGCCGCCAAGGCCAAGCCGGCGGCCAAGAAGAAAGCCAAGCCCGCCAAGAAGGTATCCAAGAAGGCCAAGCCCGCGGCGAAAAAGAGCGCCGGCAAAGGCAAGACGGGCGGCAAGTCCAAGGAGAAGAAGTAATGGCGCATAAGAAAGCAGGCGGCTCCTCGCGCAACGGCCGCGATTCCGAAGGGCGCCGGTTGGGCGTCAAGCGATTCGGCGGCGAGAACGTGGTGCCCGGGAACATCATCGTGCGCCAGCGCGGCACCAAGTTCCACCCCGGCACCAATGTCGGCATGGGCCGCGACCACACGCTGTTCGCCCTGATACCGGGGCGCGTCGTGTTCCAGGCCAAGGCGCAGGGGCGCACCTACGTGTCGATCGAACAACCGGCCTAGACCGCAAGAAAAAGCCCCGGGCGGGGCCGGGGCTTAGATGAGGGGAATGGCGTGCCATTCCCCTTTTTGATTCCGCCCTTCTAGCGAGGAGCATTTATCCCAGGGGGGATTTGGTTCATTTCGCCTTGGCCAAGGCGGCGGCCCCAAGCTCCGCCTCCGCTTCGGCGCCGGTGGCGTCGCAGCCCGACGCGGCCTTGGCGCCGGGATTCGCCGCGACCTCGGTCGACTTGGGGCGGGACTTCGAGCCCGGTTTTCCCGCCGCGATTTGAGAAGGCTTCGTTTTCATACGCGCCGTTTCCGCCGGCGGGCCGTTGGCGACCGCAAGGCCGGCGGAAAGCTGCTCGGAATCCTTGAGACGCGAGGCGAAGGCGCGCGGGCTCAACACGTCCGCGAGCTCGCCGGCCGCGACCAGACTGCGCGTCTGCATTTCGGTCACGATGGTTTCCCAGTCCTTGCCCGAGGCGCGCTCCGACGCGATCTTATCCAGGGACCAGGCGGCGGCGGCGTCCGAGCTCGCGCCGACTTGTTCGGCCTCGAGCAGCGCGCGCGCGATCCGTCGGTCTTCGGCCGGGAGGCGCCGGAAGGTGCCGTCCGCCGCCTCGGCTCCCTTATTCGGCGCGCCGCCCTTGGCTGGCGCGCCGAACGTGTCTTCTTCCCCTGCCGCAATCAAGACGGGCCGCGCCGCGGCCGCAATCATCATGGGCGGCGCGACGGTTTCGGCCCCCGATTCGGCCGGCGCCTCGCCGGCCGCGCCGTGGGCGATCATCATCGCCAGCAGAAGGCCCATTCCATGTTGGTTCATTGTCATCATCATCGCATGTCCCCCGTGTCGTTCATCGCCGCCTGGGAGGCATGGGGCTTGTCCCGCTCCAGCGCCTCGGTGATCTGGGCGACGACTTCCTCGGCCGTCGCCTCGTCATGAAAGAACCAGTTGCCGTTGTCGGCGACGACCCGGATGCGGGTCGTCATCGCGGTCAGCGTCTTGAGTTCGATTTCGATGCTGCGGTCGCCCGCCTTGGCTTCGATCGTCCACTCCTTGTCGGCGCCGGTGTCCTTGACCACGTCCATGTCCATGCGGCTCAGCGACTTCAGGGTGGCGAGGCGCAGATTGGCCGCGGGCGCGGTATAGGTCTTGGCCGTGATGCCCGAGGTCGCCTGGTCGAGGCCGAATTCCGCGGCCGGGCCGACGGCGGACAAGGCGACGGCCGCACAGCCGGGAAGCGCCAGCGCCGCCGACAGGAGGGCGGCGGCACGCCACCGGCGGCGCGTGGAAGTCATCCTACATTCATCCGGCATTTTATGCTTGTTCATTTCAATATTCATAAAAATGTATACTTCGCATCTGCAGGACCAATATTTGATCCGCGGAATTAATATTTGATTACTCCCCTGTGACAATTTTCGGCCCGAACCGCGGTACTGGCGGGCGCGGGACCATGGGCCGCGCCGCAAGGCGGGCCGACGCCACCCATTGGGCTTTCTCGGGCCCGGCCCTTTTCATGTAAAGTTGCGGCCATGAAATTCCTCGATCAGGCCAAGATCTTCGTCAAAAGCGGCGACGGCGGACCGGGTTGCGTCGGCTTCCGGCGGGAGAAGTTCATCGAGTTCGGCGGACCCGACGGCGGCGACGGCGGGCGCGGCGGCGACGTGATCGCCGAGGTGGTCGCCGCTCTCAACACGCTGATCGATTTCCGCTACCAGCAGCACTTCAAGGCGCAGCGCGGCGGCCACGGCCAAGGCGGCGACCGCAGCGGCGCCAAGGGCGAGCATCTGGTGATCCGCGTGCCGGTCGGAACCCAGATCACCGACGCGGAGACCGACGAGCTGGTGGCCGACATGGTGAAGCCGGGCCAGCGCGTCGTGCTGGCGCATGGCGGCGACGGCGGATTCGGCAACACTCATTATAAGTCGTCCACCAACCGCGCGCCCCGGCGCGCCGACCCCGGATATCCGGGCGAGGAGCGCTGGTTTTGGCTGCGCCTGAAATTGATCGCGGATGCGGGGCTGGTCGGCCTGCCCAATGCGGGCAAGTCCACGTTCCTGGCCGCAACCAGCCGCGCCAAGCCCAAGATCGCGGATTATCCGTTCACGACGCTTGTGCCGCAGCTTGGCGTGGTTGCCGCGGACGAGGAGGAATTCGTGCTGGCGGATCTGCCGGGGCTCATCGAAGGCGCGCATGAGGGAACCGGGCTGGGCGACCGGTTCCTCCGCCATGTCGAGCGCTGCGGCGCGATCCTGCATCTCGTGGATGGAACCCAGGAAGATGTCGCAGCGGCGTATAGAGCCATAAGAGTGGAGCTTGCGGCCTACGGTCACGGATTGGACGAAAAGCCCGAGGTGGTGGCGCTTTCCAAATGCGACGCGCTGCGCGAGCAGGACATCGCGGAGAAGTGCCAGGAGCTGAAACGCGCCGCAGGCAAGGACGTGTTCGCGCTCTCCGCCCATTCGGGTCTGGGGGTGCGGGAGGCCTTGCGCGAGGTCTGGCGGCTGGTGCGGGAGCAGCGCGGCGGCGACCAAGCGAAAGCCGCGGCGGGCGACGCGGCATGAGCGCGAAAAAAGAACTGTCGGAGAACACGGCGCAGGCGCGCTGGGAATCCTGCCGCCGCATGGTGGTGAAGGTCGGCTCCACGCTGCTGGTCGATCAGGCCAGCGGCAAGCTGCGCCGCGAGTGGATCGAATCGCTGGCCGACGACATCGCGGATATGCAATCGCGCGGGCGCGAGATACTCATCGTTTCGTCGGGCGCGGTCGCGCTGGGACGCAACGATCTGGCGCTGCCGGCCAAGACCTTGCGGCTCGAAGAGAAACAGGCCGCCGCCGCGGCCGGGCAGACGCGTCTGATGCAGGCCTGGCAGGCGGCGCTCGAGCGCCACGGCATCAAGACGGCGCAGGTCCTGCTCACGATCTCCGACACCGAGGAGCGCCGCCGCCACCTGAACGCGCGCGGAACGCTGGAGACGCTGCTGCGCCTCAAGGCGGTTCCCGTCATCAACGAGAACGACACGGTGGCGACCGAAGAAATTCGATTCGGCGACAACGACCGGCTGGCCGCGCGCGTGGCGCAGATGGCCGGCGCCGACACGCTCGTGCTGCTCTCCGACATCGACGGGCTCTACACCGCGGACCCCCGGCGCGATGCGAAGGCGGCGCTGATACCGGAGGTGCGCGAGATCACGCCGGCGATCGAGCAGGCGGCGGGAAAAGCGGCGCCCGGCTACGGATCGGGCGGCATGGTGACGAAGCTGATGGCGGCGCGCATCGCCATGAACGCCGGCTGCCGCATGGTGATCGCGCTGGGGACCGGGCTGCATGCCCTGGCCGCCGCCGAGCGCCAGGGCGGCGGAACCTGGTTCCTGCCCGCGGCCACGCCGCGCTCGGCCCACAAGCGCTGGATCGCCGGCACGCTCAATCCGCAGGGGTCGATGACGGTGGACAAGGGCGCCGCGAACGCGCTGTCGAAGGGAAACAGCCTGCTGCCCGCGGGCGTCACCGATGTCGAGGGCAAGTTCGAACGCGGCGACGCGGTGATCGTGAAAAGCGCCGAAGGACGCGAGCTGGGACGCGGACTTTCCGCTTATTCCAGCGGCGACGCCAAGCGAATCATGGGCCACAAAAGCGGTGAAATCGAAGAGCTGTTGGGATACCGTGGCCGCGAGGAATTGATCCACCGCGACGATCTGGTCTTGAGCGGAGCGCTGGCGTCCGAGGGCGCGGCGCTGCAGGACCAAAACGAGTGACGCAAGACGTGACGCACGAAAGGCGCAGACCATGGCCGTGTTGAAGCGGCGGAACGAAGGCCAGGACTTGCCGCTGCAGATGCGCGAGCTGGGCGAGGCCGCGCGCAAGGCGGCGGCCACGCTGGCGCTGGCCGCGACCGACGCCAAGAACAAGGCGCTGCGCGCAGCGGCTTCCGCCATTCGCGCGCGAAAGCAGCAGATCCTTTCCGCCAACGCCAAGGACATGGAAGAGGCGAAGGATCTGTCGGCCGCCATGCGCGACCGGCTGATGCTGAACGACCAGCGCGTCGAGGGGATGGCGGCGGCACTCGAGGCGGTGGCGGATTTGCCCGATCCCATCGGCGCGGTGATGGCGGAATGGGAGCGGCCCAACGGCCTTAGGATCGCGCGCGTGCGCGTGCCGCTCGGCGTCATCGGCATCATTTACGAAAGCAGGCCCAATGTGACGGCGGACGCATCCGCGCTGTGCCTCAAATCCGGGAACGCGGCGATCCTGCGGGGCGGCTCCGAATCCTTCCATTCCTCGGCCGCGATCCTGGACGCGATGCATGACGGCCTGCGCGCGGCCGGCCTGCCGGAGACTTCCGTGCAGCTGGTGCCCACCCGCGCGCGCGAGGCGGTGGGCATCATGCTGTCGATGTCGGATTTCATCGACGTGATCATCCCGCGCGGCGGGCGGTCGCTGATCGAGCGCGTGGTGGCGGAAAGCCGCATTCCCGTCATCAAGCACCTGGACGGCAACTGCCATGTGTTCGTCAGCGGCAAGGCCGACCCCGAGATGGCGCGCCGCGTCGTGTTCAATTCCAAGATGCGGCGCACCGGCGTGTGCGGCGCGGCGGAGACGCTGCTCATCGCCGAGGGAGCGGCCAAGACGATCCTTCCCGCCATCATCGAGGACCTGGCGAAGGCGGGATGCGAAATTCGCGGCGACGCGGCGACGCAGAAGTCGGACAAGCGCGTGGTGCCCGCGACCGACGCCGATTGGGACACCGAATATCTGGACGCCATCATCGCCGTCAGGGTGGTGAAGGACGTGGACGAGGCGATCGCGCACATCAACCGTCACGGCTCGCACCACACCGATTCGATCGTGACCGCCGACGCGCAAGAGGCGGAGAAATTCCTTGCGCAAGTGGACAGCGGCATCGTGCTGCACAATGCCTCGACGCAATTCGCCGACGGCGGCGAATTCGGCATGGGGGCGGAGATCGGCATTTCCACCGGCAAGCTGCACGCCCGCGGGCCCGTCGGCGCCGAGCAGCTCACAAGTTATAAGTACGTGGTGCGCGGGTCCGGACAGGTCCGGCCCTGAGGGGACGGATCAAGCCGCGGCCGCCGCAGCCGCGCCGCCGCTTGCGCGCGGTGGGCGTGCTCGGCGGCTCGTTCAATCCCGCACATGAGGGACACCGTTACATTTCGCTGCAGGCGTTGAAGCGCCTCGGGCTCGACGAGATCTGGTGGATGGTTTCGCCCCAGAATCCGTTGAAGCCGTCGCGCGGCATGGCGCCCTATTCCGCGCGGATCGAATCGGCCCGCGAGAGAGCGAGCCATCCCCGCATCAAGGTTACCGACATCGAGCGGAGGCTCGGCACCCGCTACACCGCGCACAGCCTGCAGGCCCTGAAACGGCGCTTTCCCCGCGTGCAATTCGTGTGGCTGATGGGGGCCGACAATCTGATCGAAATACCGCACTGGGAGGAGTGGCCGGCGATTTTCGAGGCCGTCCCCATTGCGGTTTTCAGCCGCCCTACCTATTCTTTGAGGGCGCGGTGCAGCAAGGCGGCGCACCGCTTCCGGCGCTCCCGCCTGCCGGCCTGGCGGGCGAAGGGCCTGGTCCGCAGGCGCCCGCCGGCCTGGGTCTTTCTCGACGGGCGGACCCACCCGGCCTCGGCCACCTCGATCCGGGCGCAGCAAGACCGCAGAGCCGCCAAGCGGCCGGAAGACAAGGAACGCAGGACGAAAGGCAACCGCAATAGAGGCAACATGAATAAGAGGGCAACGCCATAACCGCAAAAAAGAAGGCAACCAAGCCGCGCGCGCGCACGCGGCCGAAGCCGAAAAAGAGCCGGCTTCTCGGGATCGTTCAAAAATCCCTCGACGACGACAAGGCGCAGGACGTGGTCGTCATCGACCTCATCGGAAAATCCACGCTGACCGACTACATGGTGATCGCGACGGGCACCTCGACCCGCCACGTCGCCGCCATGGCCCAGCATCTGCGGGAACGGATCAAGGCGGAGAAATTCGCCTCCCCGCCGATCGAAGGCCTGGCCCAGAGCGACTGGGTCCTGGTGGATGCCGGCGACGTGGTGGCTCACCTATTCCGGCCCGAGGTGCGGCGCTTTTACAACCTCGAAAAGATGTGGGGAGGCCCCTTCCCCGAGATCGAGGACAGCGAAGAGCGGCTCGCCCTTTAGGGCCGGCCGGTTTGGGGCGAGGACGCGGGATGCGGCTTTGGCTTGCCGCGGTCGGGCGCGCCGGTTCGGACCCCGCCCGCGCGCTTTTCGATCATTACTCGGGACGGCTGTCGCCGCCCCTCACCCTGCGGGAAGTGGTGCCGCGCAAGAACGTGGCCCCGGAGCGCCTTGCCGAGGAGGAAGGGCGGCTGTTGCTGGCGGCGGTCCCCGGCGGCGCCGTGATCGTCGCCCTCGACGAGAAAGGAAAGGCTCTTTCCAGCCAAGCCTTTGCCGGCCGCATGGGCGCATGGCGGGACGACGGGGTGAAGGACCTGGCGTTCCTCATCGGCGGCGCGGACGGGCTGGCGGCGAAGGTGCGGCACAAGGCCGCGCTGACCCTTTCGATGGGGCCCATGACCTGGCCTCACCTGCTGGCCCGGGCCATGCTGGCCGAGCAGCTCTACCGGGCCCAGACGATCCTGGCCGGCCATCCCTACCACCGCGGCTGAGAGCGCCGCGTACCCGGGAATTTTCGGTTTTTACCTTATCTAAACGCGGATTTGCCCTATATATTGCGCGGGACCCGGTGCGATGAGCGACATACGTCCACGACGGCCTTTGGTTTTGTGCATCCTCGACGGCTGGGGTCACCGCGTCGAGGCGGATTACAATGCGATCGCCCAGGCCAAGAAGCCCAACTGGGACCGCCTGATCTCCACCTGCCCCCACGGCCTGCTCGAAGCCTCTTCCGCCGACGTCGGCCTGCCCGGCGGCCAGTTCGGCAATTCCGAGGTCGGCCACATGAACATCGGCGCCGGGCGCATCGTCTACCAGACGCTGCCGCGGGTGGACCGGGCCATCGAAGAAGGCAAGATCGCCTCGCTCCCGCCGCTGCTCGAGTTCATCGAGAAACTGCGCGACATCAAGGGCGTGTGCCACCTGATCGGCCTGATCTCGCCCGCCGGCGTGCACGCGCACCAGAACCACATGGTGGCGCTGGCGCGCATTTTGACGCGCGAAAACATCCCGGTTCGGGTGCACGGATTCCTGGACGGACGCGACACGCCGCCCGAGAGCGCGGAATACCATTTCGTGCGGTTCCTGCGGCGCGTCAAAGGGCTGCCGCGGTTGCGCATCGCCACCATCAGCGGACGCTATTTCGGCATGGACCGCGACCGGCGCTGGGAACGCACCAAGCTGGTCTATGACGCGGTGGTCAAGGGCTGGGGCCAATCGGCCGAGGACCCGATCGCCGCGATCCTCGAAAACCACAACCTCGGCATCTCGGACGAATTCGTGAAGCCGACGGTAATCGGCGAATACGAGGGGATGAAGGACGGCGACGGCGTGTTGTTCACCAACTACCGCGCCGACCGCATCCGCCAGATCGTCTCCGCCCTCGTCGATCCCGAGTTCGACGGATTCGACCGCGGCCAAACCGTCGAATTCGCCGCCGCCGTCGGCGTCGCGGAATATTCGCGCCGCCTCAACCAGTTCATGGGGGCGCTGTTCTCTTCGATCAACCTTGCCCACACGCTGGGCGAGGTGGTGGCCGAGGCGGGAATCGCGCAGCTGCGCATCGCCGAAACCGAGAAATACGCGCACGTCACTTTCTTTTTCAGCGGCGGCGAGGAACAGAAATTCCCCGGCGAGGAGCGCATCCTCATCCCCTCGCCCAAGGTCGCGACCTACGACCAGAAGCCGGAGATGTCGGCGGCCGAGCTGACCGACAAGCTGGTGGCGGCGGTGGACAGCAACAAGTTCGGCTTCGTCGTCGTCAACTACGCCAATCCCGACATGGTGGGGCACACCGGCGATATGAATGCCGCGATCAAGGCGATCGAGACGACGGACCAATGCCTGGGGCGGCTCGAAGCCGCGGTCAGGAAGGTCAACGGCATCCTGTTCGTCACCGCCGATCACGGCAACTGCGAGATCATGCGCGACCCCAAGACCGGCCAGCCGCACACCTCGCACACCCACAGCCTGGTGCCGGCGATCCTGGTGAACGGCCCCGCGACCGTGTCCGCACTCAAGAACGGCCGGCTCGCCGATATCGCGCCCACGCTGGTTACGCTCATGGGTCTGACCAAGCCGGTGGAGATGACCGGACATTCCCTGCTCGTCGAGGCGGCGGCCGCCAATGCCCAGGCGGAGCGGCGTGCCTCGGCTTGATCTGGCGGCGGCGCGGCTTCTGCTGATCGCAGGATTCGCGGCCGCCGGACCCGCCGCGGCGGAACCGCCGGCCGGGAGCGACGCGGCGGCGACCCGTCTTCACCAAGTTGAAAGCGCGATCGCGGAAAACTCGCGGCACCAGGCCGAGGCCGACCGCGAGGTGGAGGCGATGGCGCGCGAGATCGCCGCGTTGCGCGACCAGATGATCGCGACCGCCAAAGCCGTGCAGGATTACGAAGAAGGACTTTCCGCAATCGACATGCAGCTTTTCGAGCTCAACACCGAAGCCGATGCGATCAAGGAATCGCTCGGCAAGCGACGCGGCGAATATGGGGCGATGCTGTCGGCTCTCGCCCGTTTCGCCCGCAACCCGCCGGAGGCGGCGCTGCTGCTTCCCGCGCCGCCGATCGACGCCGTGCGCGGCGCCATGGTGCTCCGCGCGACGCTTTCGCCGCTCGAGTCGGGAATCAAGTCGCTCTCGGACCAGCTCGCGGCCCTGACGGACCTCAAGGCGAAGATCGCGCGCGAGCAGAACGAGAAGCTCGCCGCCACGACCAGCCTGAAACAGGAGAGCGCGCATCTCGACAACCTGCTCAACCGCATGGTCGAGGCCGAGAAGCGCGCCCAAAGCGAAAGCGCCGAAACCGCGCAACGCGTCGCCAAGCTGTCGGCGGACGCGCACGATCTCAAGGATCTGCTGGCGCGGATCGAGGCGCAGCGGCCCAAGGAAAGCAAGGCCACGGCCAAGAAGAAGGCGCCCGAGCTGGCCGCCCTGGAGCCTCCGCCCAAGCCGGGCGCGCGCCAGTTCTCGGCGGCGCGCGGCAGCCTGACCCTTCCGGCGCGGGGCCGCCTGGTGAAAAGCTTCGGCCAGGCGACCTCGGCCGGGCTTTCCAGCAAGGGGCTGACCCTGGCGACGCGGCCCGACGCGCGGGTGGTTGCGCCCTATGACGGCCGGGTGGTGTTCGCGGGGCCGTTCCGGGGCTACGGGCAACTCTTGATCATTGCACAAGGCGAAGGCTATCATATTCTTCTAGCAGGATTATCCCGTATCGACTGTGTGGTCGGACAGTGGCTCCTGGCCGGGGAGCCAGTGGGTGTCATGGGACCCGCGGAAAACGGCGATTCGCAACTCTATCTCGAGCTGCGCCACGACGGCGAACCGATCAATCCGCTGCCGTGGATGGCGGCACACAATGAAAAGGTGAACGGATGACTCGCAAGTTTGGACTGGTGGCGCTCGTTGCGGGCGTCGTGCTGCTCACGCCCTACGCCCTGTTCGGCGAGGAGGGAGCTTCCGACACGTACCGGCAACTCAATCTGTTTGGGGAAGTTTTCGAGCGCGTGCGCGCCGACTACGTCGAGGAGGTCACGGACGGCAAGCTGATCGAGACTGCCATCAACGGCATGCTGACCTCGCTCGATCCCCATTCGAGCTACCTCAACCCCGACAGCTTCCGCGACATGCAGGTCCAGACCAAGGGCGAGTTCGGCGGCCTCGGCATCGAGGTCACGCTGGAAAACGGCTTCGTCAAGGTGGTGTCGCCCATCGACGACACGCCCGCGGCGAAGGCCGGAATCCGGCCGGGCGACGTCATCACCCATCTCGACGGCGAATCGGTCCTCGGCATGACGCTGCAGGAGGCGGTGGACAAGATGCGCGGGCCGGTCGATACGCAGATCAAGCTCACCATCGGGCGCCAGGGGCAGGAGCCCTTCGATGTCTCGCTCACCCGCGCCGTCATCAAGATCCAGTCGGTGCGCTCGAAGGTCGTGGACGACGTCGGCTACATCCGCATTACCAGCTTCAACGAGCAGACGGAGAGCGGCCTCGAGACCGCGGTCGCCGAAATCAAGTCGAAGGAAGGCGACAAGTTGAAGGGCTATGTCCTCGATTTGCGCAACAACCCCGGCGGTCTTCTCGACCAGGCGGTGGCGGTTTCCGACTCCTTGCTCGACAAGGGCGAGATCGTCTCGACGCGCGGACGCAAGCCGGAGATGGCGCAACGGTTCAATGCCAAGGCCGGCGACCTGACCGACAACATGCCGGTCGTCGTCCTGATCAACGGCGGCTCGGCTTCCGCCTCCGAGATCGTCGCCGGCGCGCTGCAGGACCATCACCGCGCGATCGTGGTCGGCACCCCGTCGTTCGGAAAAGGATCGGTGCAGACCATCATTCCGCTCAGCAACCACGGCGCGATGCGCCTGACGACGGCGCGCTACTACACGCCGTCGGGGCACTCGATCCAGGGCAAGGGCATCGAGCCCGATATCGAGGTGCCGCAGGCGAAGATCCAGCCCCTCGAGACGCCGCAGCGGCGCCGCGAGGCCGACCTCAAGGGCGCGCTTTCCAATCCCGAGGACAACAAGACACCGCAGGATAAGGGCCCGCAGGACAAGGGCGCTCCCGAAGGCGGAAAGCAGCCCGAGAAACAGCCCGAAAGCAAAGCGCCCGCGCCGGGCGCGCCGCAAACCGGCAACCAGCCGGCCGGGACACCGGCCGGCGGGACGGCCCCCGGCGCCCAGCCCGCGCCCGCGCCCGCAAACCCGGCAGGCGAACAGATCGAGATGGGCGGACCCGACGACTACCAGCTCTCCAGGGCGATCGATCTGCTGCGGGGATTGGCGCTGATGAAGCAAAAGGCGGCAAACTAATCGTGCGGCCGGCCGGCCGGCAGGGTTTCGACGGGCGACGGCGTGAGGACGGTTGACAAAGACGACGGCGAAGGACGAAGCGGCGCAGGCCCGCTTGCCATCGCGTGGCTGATCCTGTTCGCCGCCGTTTCCGGCACCGTCGTCTGGCTTTACTTCTACGGCGGAGAGCCGGGGACGGGCGTGACCGCGGGCATTCCGCGCGTCGTCGTGCCGTTACCGCCGGCGCCCGGCGGGACGGCCGAAACATCGCCGCCGGAACCGGCCCCGCCCGCGGCGGAAGCGCCGCTGCCTGAAACGGCGCCGCCCGAAGCGGTGGCGGAGGTGCCGAAGATCGAGCCGCCCGCCGAGCCGCCGCCCGCCGCCGAGCCGGCAAAGCCCGAGGC
>DATDPM010000060.1:0-8146 GCA_035292745.1 Alphaproteobacteria bacterium
ATACCCAACCGCCCAAGGCCGGGCAAGGCAGGCGCCGGGCCGCGATTCCCATGGAAATGCCGCCGGTACCGCCGCACCGGAATGTGATTTGGCGAAAGCGGGAGCGCAAGTTAAAGAGATTTCATGAGCGACGCCGCCATAGGGCCGCAGCAGCAGGAGACGCCCCGCCCGCTCGATCCGCGCAAGTTCCGCGATCCCGGGCTGACCGCGGGCGGCGAGAAGCGCGCCCAGGTGGCGCCCGGCGAGTTGCGCACGCTGTGGTTCAATACCGGCACGCTGTGCAACCTCGCCTGCCGCGGCTGCTACATCGAATCGACCCCCACCAACGACCGGCTGGCGTATCTTTCGGCGGCGGAGGCGCGGAGCTTCCTCGACGAGATCGCGCGCGAGAAACTTCCCACGCGGGAGATCGGGTTCACCGGCGGCGAGCCGTTCATGAATCCGGATATCATTGAAATGATCGGCGACGCGCTCGTGCGCGGATTCCGGGCGCTGGTGCTGACCAACGCCATGAAGCCGATGATGCGGCACGAGGCGGCATTGATGGATTTGCGCGTGCGTCACGGCGAGAAGCTGATCATTCGCGTTTCGCTCGATCACTACGGCGCGGCGCGGCACGAGCTGGAGCGGGGCAAGCGGACATTCGAGCCGACGCTCGACGGATTGCGTTTCCTTTCGCACAACGGGTTTTCGGTCTGCGTTGCCGGGCGCACCTGCTGGAACGAGCCGGAACAGGAGCTTCGCCAAGGCTACGCGCGCCTGTTCGCCGAGAACGGGATCGCGGTGGACGCCTTCGATCCGGTCGCGCTCGTCCTATTCCCGGAAATGAACGAGACGGCGGACGTGCCGGAGATCACCGAACGCTGCTGGAGCATCTTGGGCGTGTCGCCGCAGGACATGATGTGCGCATCCTCGCGCATGGTGGTGAAGCGAAAGGGCGCGGAGCATCCCGTGGTGCTGGCCTGCACGCTCATCGCCTACGACCCGCGGTTCGAGATGGGGGCGACGCTGGCGGAGGCATCCCGGCCGGTCGCCCTCAACCACCCGCATTGCGCCACGTTCTGCGTGCTGGGCGGGGGCGCCTGCAGCCGCGCGTGACACGGATGCCCGCCAAGCGGCTTGACAGGAAAATCCCAAGCTCGTAATCAGGTGGCCTCGTGGTGATTTGAGCCGACCGGCTTGCGGCCACGTTAAACAAAACGCTAAAAGGTCGGAGCCCGTAAGAGCCCCGACCCGTCCGGCCGGGGTTTTTTGTTGCCTGGGCGCCCGGTTTGCGCCAGCAAAGGGCGGCAAAGGAGAGGCACATGGGGCAAGGCGGATCAGGGCAAGGCACGGCGTGGCGGCCGCAGACGCTGGCGGTGCGCGGCGGATTGCACCGCAGCGAATTCGGCGAGACCAGCGAGGCGCTGTATCTCACCTCGGGTTACGTTTACGCCTCCGCCGAAGAAGCCGAGGCCGCGTTCAAGGGCGACCTCAAGCGCTACATGTATTCGCGCTTCGGCAACCCCACGGTCGCCATGTTCGAGGAGCGCCTGCGCCTCATCGAGGGCGCCGAAGCCTGCCGCGCCACGGCGACGGGAATGGCCGCGGTATTCGCCGCCCTGATGTGCCAGCTCAAGGCCGGCGACCATGTGGTGGCTTCGCGCGCGCTGTTCGGCTCGTGCCAGTACATCGTGACGGAACTTTTGCCGCGTTACGGCATCGCCACCACGATCGTGGACGGCGCCGACCTCGGCCAATGGAAACAGGCGCTCGCCAAAAAGACGCGCGTCGTTTTCGTCGAGACGCCGTCGAACCCCGCGCTCGAGATCATCGACCTTCGCGCGGTCTCGAATCTGGCCCATGAGGCGGGGGCGCGCGTCGTGGTGGACAATGTCTTCGCCTCGCCGGTGCTGCAGAAACCGATCGAGCTCGGTTGCGACATCGTCGTCTATTCCGCGACCAAGCATATCGACGGACAGGGACGCTGTCTGGGCGGCGCGATCCTCGGCCCGGCCGCCTATTGCAACGACGAGCTGACGCCGTTTTTCCGCAACACCGGGCCTTCGCTGAGTCCGTTCAACGCCTGGGTGCTGTTGAAAGGACTCGAGACGCTGGAGCTGCGCATTTCGCGTCATTGCGAGATTGCCCGCGACATCGCCGAATTCCTTTCGACGCAGGCCAACGTCACCCGCGTGCTCTACCCCGGCCTCGCGAGCCATCCGCAGCACGAGCTGGCGATGCGGCAGATGAAAGCCGGCGGCTCGATGGTTTCGTTCGAGGTTTCGGGCGGCAAGCAGGCGGCGTTCCGCGTGCTCGATGCGCTGAAGCTCGTCGACATCTCCAACAACCTGGGCGATGCCAAGAGCCTGATATGCCATCCGGCCACCACCACACACCAGCGCATTCCGCCCGACGAGCGCGCCCGGATGGGCATCGGCGAAGGGCTGGTGCGCCTGTCGGTCGGCCTCGAAGACGCCGAGGATCTGAAGGAGGATCTGGCCCGGGCCTTGACCGCGGCCTGACCGCGTTTCCGGCGGCGCGGCGCTGGGGGATTGCCATGGACGGGCGGCGGAGAGATGATCGTCTCATGGGTTCTCGGCCGCGACTGCCACTTGGGGGGAGGCAAAGACGCCATGCGCAGGCGTAGCGCACCGCGAGGAGGCGTTCCCATGTACAGCCAGAACACCCGGGAGATCTGGGTGACGGTTGAGCCGATTTATTTGGAGGACCAGTCCACGCCCGAGGAAAGCCACTACGTCTGGGCCTATCACGTCTGCATCGAAAACAAGGGCCCGAAGACCGTTCAGCTGCGCTCCCGGCATTGGCGCATCACCGATTCGATGGGCCGCACCCAAGAGGTTCGCGGCGCCGGCGTGGTGGGCGAGCAGCCGGTGTTGCATCCCGGCGACAGCTTCGAGTATACGAGCGGCACGCCGCTTGCAACGCCGTCGGGAATCATGGTGGGGACCTATCGCATGGTGACCAGCGACGGCGAAGGATTCGACGTCGCCATACCGCCCTTCTCGCTGGACAGCCCGCACCAGGAACGAACCATCAACTAGCGCGGCCGGGCGTTCCGGGGCCTTCGGGCGCAACTGGCACCGGCGCCGCAGCCGTTGTAAGCTGTTAACTTGGCGTTCCGCCCCCGGCCCGCCCTCCTTGATTCGGGCGGGCTTTGCGCTAGATCAGGGGGCTGGCCCCGGGGGACTTCTCGGCCAGAGCGGATGCGCCGAATCTTGAGACCATGAAACTTGAGACCATGAAAGACGATGACGAAAGGAGTGGTCCGTTGCGCGCGCCTCGTAGAGCCCTGACCAGTGCCGAAACCACGGCGAGCGAAACGACATCCGGCGGGCGGCCCAGCCGCGCCGAGGCCGAGGACGCGGTGCGCACCTTGCTGCGCTGGGCCGGCGACGACCCGGCGCGCGAGGGACTTGTCGACACGCCGTCGCGGGTCGTGCGCTCCTACGAGGAATTCTTCTCCGGCTACACCGAGGACCCGGTCGAAATCCTGAAGCGCACCTTCAAGGAGGTCGAGGGCTACGACGAGATGGTGGTGCTCAAGGACATCCGCTTCGAATCCCACTGCGAGCACCACATCGCCCCCATCATCGGCAAGGCGCATGTCGGCTACCTTCCGAAGTGCCGCGTGGTCGGCATCAGCAAGCTGGCGCGAATCGTCGAGATCTATGCCCGCCGCCTTCAGATCCAGGAAAAGCTGACGGCGCAGATCGCCAACACGCTTCAGGACGTCTTGGACCCCAAGGGCGTGGCGGTGGTGGTCGATGCGGCGCATCAGTGCATGACCACGCGCGGCGTGCACAAGCCGGGCGTCACCATGGTGACCAGCCGCATGCTCGGCCTGTTCCGCACCAATCCCTCCACCCGGCGCGAGTTCCTGGCGATGATCGCAACGCCATCCAACCATCTCCATAACGTCTGACCCGCCGCCTCGGGCTGCGTCCCAACGCGCCGCGTTGTCCTATGGACAGGCGCGACGCAATGGCCAATGATTGCGCGCCACCGCGTTTGAGGGGACAGGCGGCGCGACAGTGATTCATTTCCGCCCCGTATTCTTCGTCATCGGCATACTGCTCACCACGCTCGCCGTGGTGATGGTTCTGCCCGCCATTGCCGATGCGGCCGTGGGCAACCGCGACTGGGTCGTGTTCGCCACCTCGGCGGGGCTGACGCTGTTCGTCGGCGTTTCGCTCATCATCGGCAACTGGGCGCCCCGCTTCGACATCGAGGTGCGCGAGGCCTTCCTGCTCACCGCTCTTGCCTGGCTGGTGGCGGCCGCGGCGGGCGCGTTGCCCATGGCCTTCTCCGGCCTGAACCTGAGCTTCACGGACGCCTATTTCGAGGCGATGTCGGGGATCACCACCACGGGCTCGACCGTGATCGTCGGGCTCGATTCGGCGCCGCCGGGAATCCTGCTGTGGCGCGCGCTGCTGCAGATGCTGGGCGGCATCGGCTTCATCGTCATGGCCGTGGCCGTGCTGCCGTTCCTGAAGGTGGGCGGGATGCAGCTGTTCCGCATGGAGTTCTCCGACAAGTCGGAGAAGGTGCTGCCGCGCGTGGCGCAGATCGCGGCGGCCATCGGCGTCATCTATCTGGTGCTGATCGCGCTGGACGCGACCGCCCTGTGGGCCGCGGGCATGACCGGCTTCGAGGCCGTGTGCCACGCCATGGCGACGCTTGCGACCGGCGGCTTTTCCACCTCGGATGCGTCGATCGGCCACTTTCATAGCCTGCCCATCGAGATGATCACCACCGTGTTCATGTTGCTGGGTGCCATGCCTTTCGTGCTTTTTCTCGAGCTGATGCGGGGCAAGCCCGGCCGGCTGTTCCGGGACAGCCAAGTGCGCGGCTTCCTCGGCCTCTATGCGGCGGCGGTTCTCGCGCTCGTGCTGTGGCAGTGGCTGGGCGGCGGCGAATCCTTGCCGCAGGCGCTGCGCGAGGTTTCGTTCGGCGTCGCCTCGATCATGACGACCACGGGCTTCGCGACGGCCGACTATCAGACCTGGGGCGGCTTCGCTGCGGTGGTCGTTCTCTATATCACCGTCGTCGGGGGATGCACCGGCTCGACCGGCGGCGGCATCAAGATCTACCGCCTCGAAGTGCTGTATGCGACGGCGAAGGCGCAATTCCGCCGCATCATCCAGCCGCATGGATTGTTCGAGCCCCATTACGCCGGCAGGCCGATCCCCGAAGCGGTGGCGAGCTCGGTCATGGGATTCTTCTTCCTGTTCGCGCTGACCTTCGCCGCGTTGTCGCTGGGGCTCGGCGCGGCGGGCCTCGATTTCCTCACCAGCATTTCGGGTGTCGCCACGGCGATGGCGAACACGGGGCCCGGACTTGGAGCCATCATCGGCCCGGCGGGAAATTTCGCGAGTCTGCCGGATTCCGCGAAATGGCTGTTGAGCCTCGGCATGCTGCTCGGCCGGTTGGAGCTTTATACCGTTCTCGTCCTCTTGTGGCCGGAGTTCTGGCGTGGCTGAGCGCGGGAACGGCAAGAAAGCCGGCGGCGGCGCGGAGGCTCGATGATCAAGTTCCGCCCCATCGTCTTCCTCATCGGCATTCTGCTTTCGGCGCTGGCCGTCGTCATGCTGATCCCGGCGCTTGTGGACGTGCTGACCGGATATTCGCGCGACGCCTCGGTCTTTGCGGTCTCGGCCGGATTCACGCTGTTCATCGGCGTAAGTGCGGTGCTGGCCGCCCGCGCCGACGAACCTGAAATCGACGTGCGCCAGTCTTTCGTTCTGGCGGCGCTGGGATGGGCGGTGGCCGCCGCCTTCGCCGCGCTTCCGCTGGGCTTTTCCGACCTCGGCCTCGATCCAACCAGCGCCTTCTTCGAGGCGATGGCGGGCGTGACCTCGACCGCCGCCACCGCGATCACCGGCCTGGACGGCGCCCCGCCCGGCATTTTGCTGTGGCGCGCGCTGCTGCAATGGTTCGGCGGATTCGGGATGATCGCGATCGCGATCACCGTTCTGCCGGTGCTGCAGGTCGGCGGCATGCAGATCTTCCGCCTCGAATCCGCGGGCGGCGCGCAGCGCGTTTTGCCCCGCGCCGCGCAAATCCTGACCGGCGTGGGCCTCATTTACGTCGGCCTCACCGCCGCATGCGCCACCGCGCTTTGGGCGACCGGCATGACCGGCTTCGAGGCGGTGGTTCACGCCATGACGACGATTTCCACCGGCGGGTTCTCGACCTCGGACCAGTCCATCGCGCATTTCCGCAGCGGCGCCGTCGAGGCCATCGTCATCCTGTTCATGATATTGGGCAGCCTGCCCTTCCTTCTGTATCTACAGGCGCTGCGCGGCTCGCCGCGCCGGTTGTTGCGCGACGGCCAGGTTTTCTGGTTCTTGGGAATGGCCGCCGCCGCCGTCGTGCTCATGACCTATTGGCGGTGGCATCACGACGGCGAGCCGCTGCCGCAGGCGCTGCGCATGGCCGCCTTCAACATCGTTTCCGTCGTCACCGGGACCGGTTTCACCACCGCGAGCTACGACACCTGGGGCGGCGTCGCCATCGCGGCGTTCCTGTTCCTGATGGTGGTGGGGGGTTGCGCCGGCTCCACTTCGAGCGGCATCAAGATCTTCCGCTTTCAGGTGATCTACGAGGCGGCGGACGTTCAGATCAAACGCCTGATCCAGCCGAGCGGATTGTTCGTCCCCGAATTCAACGAGCGGCCGATCCCGGATACGGTCGCGAACGCCGTCATGGGATTTTTCTTCCTGTTCGCCGCCTCCTACGCGATCCTGGCGCTGGGGCTGGGCGCGATGGGGCTGGATACGCTGACCTGCCTTTCGGGGGCGGCGTCTGCGATCGCCAACGTCGGACCGGGCCTGGGGCCGGTGATCGGGCCCGAGGGCAACTACGCCGCCCTGCCCGACGGCGCCAAATGGCTGCTGAGCTTCGGGATGCTGGTGGGACGGCTCGACCTCTATACCGTCCTGGTGCTGTTCGTTCCCGCCTTTTGGCGCGGCTGAGGCACGGCCGCCCGCCGCCCGGATGAAACAAGGCGTTCACGTCACCGCCGCCTGATTGAACAGAGGCCCGAACCCCGCGCTGACGCGACGGGAACTGGCACCTATCTTCGCCCTGTCCGGGCATTTCGGGGCTTGCAGACTGTCGCCTCATGCGTTACATATGTCGCGTCATACGCGACAGGCTTCGGCGTGATCAAAAGCTTCCGCCACAAGGGGCTGCGGGATGTCCTCATGCGGGACGACGCAAGCGGGGTGAGACCGGACTTGGCGGAACGATGCCGGGCGCGGCTTTCCGCGCTGCAGGCTGCGGCCCGGCCGGAGGACATGAACGTGCCCGGGAGCGGGTTTCACGCGCTGCGCGGCAAGCCCAAACGGTACGCCGTCAAGGTCAACGGCCCCTGGCGGATCACCTTCGAGTGGCGGGACGGCGACGCCTGGGCGGTCGATCTGGAACAGTATCACTAGGAGCGATTACGAGGAGCGGGACATGGCTGGGAAAAAGAAGAAGCGCCGGGAATATCTCGTGAAGGGCAAGCCGGCGATGCCGCCGACGCATCCGGGCGCGCTGCTGCGCGAGGACGTGCTGCCGGCGCTCAAGTTATCGGTCAGCACGGCGGCGAAGCAGCTTGGCGTGAGCCGGCAGACCCTGCACCGGATCATGGCCGGCGAGATGGCGGTAAGCCCCGATATGGCGGTGCGGTTGGGCAAGTTCTGCGGCAACGGGCCCGGCCTGTGGCTGCTGATGCAGGCGAATTACGATCTTTGGCATGCGGAGCGGCGCCTCAAGAAGCAGATCGCTTCGATCCCCACCCACACGGCCACGGTCTGAATCGAACCGGCGCGGACCGGTCCGCCGCTAACAGCCCGGAACCGTGCCCGCCTCCCTTCATCGTCCGTCTCCCCCTGTGGCGACGGACTCTACCCATAGCCTAAAGAAGTTTTAGGGGCCCGGGTCGGCGCCGTTCCCGCGCCCACCGCCTGCCCCAGGCCCCGCTTGACAGACCGCTAGGTTAGGTTTATAGTCCTAGCGCGGTCTTTGGCATCGTGAAAGCGGAACGCGCGGAGCAGCCGCCGCGCATCGCCGGCGGGCGGGGGCGCCTGTTGACATTTGTTGACATCGCCTAAGAAAACCGCCGCGGCGGAGCCGGGCGGCTCGAAAATCGAGGCGG
>DATDPM010000061.1:0-13915 GCA_035292745.1 Alphaproteobacteria bacterium
CTTGAGCGCGCGCGCCAAGTTGAAATGCCCTTCACGCGATTGAGGCGCGATCTCCACCAGTTTGCGAAATTGGGCGATCGCCTCGTCATATTTTCCGCTGTCGCTCAGGACATTTCCGAGGTTGAGCCGCGCATTCATATAACCGGGGACGAGGGCGATCGCCTGACGGAAGCAGGCGATCGCCGGCTCGAACTCGCGCCGCTTCTGGAACGCGAGGCCGAGATTGTGATGGGCTTGGGCCAGCTTGGGATTTAGCTTCAGCGCCTTTTCGAGCGAGTGCCGCGCGGCATCGAGATCGCCGAGCGCAAGCTCGGCGATCCCGAGATTGTTGGCGAAATCGGCCGAGCCGGGACGAAGCGCCACGGCCATTCGCAAGTGCTCGACCGCCTTGCTGTGCCCTCCCATTTGCTGGCATACGACGCCCAGCCAGTTGTGGGCATCGGCGTGGTTGGGATCGAGTTGCAGAACCCGCCGGAATAGCGTTTCCGCTTGCTGCAATCGGCCGGCCTGAAGTGCGGCGCCCGCCTGGGCGAACAGCGCGGCCACTTCGCCGGATCCCGGCGCGCCACCGCGCGGCTGAGCCGCGCCGGCCGCTCGGCGCCCTTGGGCGCGCGATTGCCGGCGCTCCTTGCGGTTCACGATCCGTCTCCTTCCATCCCTTCGAGGGCCGCGCGCAAGGGGGCGAGAAATGATTCGTAATTCCGCCAGCGTTCGACCGCCGTCTTATAAAGCGGCTGGCGCACCTGCCAGGCGCTCGCGGTCATGACCGGGCGCTCGGTCTTGTGGAAGGCGAGGCACCGGTCGTCCCATTCGAGGCCGCAATGCGCGATGATGCGGCGGCTCGTTCCTTCCTGATCGGCGATCAGATCCTCGTAATCCACGTCGAGCATCCTGACCGGCAGGACTTTTCGCCAGAAACCCATCAGCCGGCGATAGCCGCGGTAGTAAGCGCCAAGGCTTTCCAGGCCGAAGCTGAAGTTAAGTTGGTGCTCGAATCTGGCGAAATAACAGGACAGGCAGGTATCCATCGGATCGCGCCGGCAATGGATAACGGTGGCGTGCGGAAAGAGCAGCGCGATCAACCCCAGATTCAAGAAATTCAACGGCAGCTTGTCGGTGACGCGAGCCGCATGCTTGTCCACCCGGTCGAGCGCCGCGAGATATTCCGCCGCGAGTTCGCGCGCCGTGGCCGCGTCGATCTCGGCGATGCAGGCGGGATACGGCATTTTGGATTTGAGGCGCCGCGGCAGATTGGTGGCGATATCGGGCATGGCCTCCAGCTCGTCGCCGGCGGCGGCGTCGGGGTGAGAGGCGATGATCTGCTCGACCAGAGTCGTGCCGGAGCGCGGCATCCCGACGATGAAAACCGGCCGGCGGGACTCGTTGCCGAAGGATTTCCGGCTGGCAAAGAAATCGGCGGATAAAGCGGAAATTGCGCGATCGACATTTGCCATCCACGCGCCGGCATCGAAGGGCGCTTTCGCGCCGGCAAGCTCGTTCCCGGCCCGGTAATTCTCGAACGCGCGCGCGTAATTGCCGAGGTCGTCGGAAATCTTTCCCAGCGCGAAATGGAGCATGATTTTCTCGTCGGGCGGCCAATCGGCCTTGAGCGCCGATTCGATTCGCGCGGCGAATTCGGGCGTCGAATGGGTTTTCGTCGCCAAGACCAACTGGTAGATCGCCGCCGGGAAATCGGGCTGCGCCGCAAGCGCCGCCTCGAAACTGGCGACGGCGTCGTCGAAACGCCCGAGGGTGGTCAAAACCTTGCCCAGCGTGCAATGGGCATCGGCGTCGTTCGGGGCGATGGCCACGGCGCGGCGCGCCGACGCCTCCGCCGCCTCGTGCTGGCGGATGGTCCACAGGAACAGGGCCATGATGTTGTGGCCGAAGCTGGAATTCGGATCTTTGGCCAGGATTTGCCGCGCCACGTCCGCGGCCTCGTCGAACTTGCGCGCCGCCTTGAGCGCCGTCGCCAGATTGAAAAGAACCGCCGGCACATTGGGCGCCATCGCCGCGAGCCGGCGCAACACCGCGACCGCGTCGTCGTGCAGGCCGGCGTCGCTCAGGGCATTGCCCAGGCTCAAGTAAGCGTTGGCGTAGTTGGGCACGAGCGCGATGGCCTGGCGGAAACAGGCGATGGCGCGCGCCCGCTGGCGCCGTTTCTGACAGACCAGGCCGAGGTTGTAATGGGCCTGGGCCAGCCGCGGGTTGAGGGCGATCGCCTTTTCGAAGGAACGCGCCGCGGCCTCCAGCTCGCCCAGCTTGAGCTCGGTGATGCCGAGGTTGTTGGCGAAGTCGGCGGAGCCCGGCGCCAGCGCCACGGCCTTTCTCAGGTATTCCAGCGCCGCGCCGCCGTCGCCCTGCTGCTGGCGCGCGACGCCGAGCCAATTGTGCGCCTCGGCGTGCCCGGGATCGAGGCGCAACGTGCGGCGGTACAGCGCCTCCGCCTCGTCCAAGCGGCCGGCCTGATGGGCGCTTAGGGCCTGGGCGAAAAGGGCGGCGGGATCGCTGCTGCGCGCCTCGCGTTTTTCCTTGGAAGCCACCCGAATTTCCTTCGTCATGCGGTTGCCGTGCGAAAGTGAACATCGGCGGCCCCGGGGTCAAGAACATCGGCCGGGGCCGCAAGCCTGTTCTTGGGCGCTGTGTTACCGGGTAATGGAATTCAGAATCGGCGGACACCCCCCACCCGAGTTTGAAAAAACGTGCATTCGGGCGCGTTTTTTTTGCAAACTCCCTCCCCCGCATGGGGGGAGGGGAAATATTTTTGCCCCGGCAAGTTCACCCTCCCCCTCTCGATGGGGGAGGGTTGGGTGGGGGTGACCCGCGAAATTTCGATAGCGCCCTAGCTGTCGGCGACGATGCGATTCTGGATGGCGATGCGGATCAAATCCGCCGTGCGTTTCGCGCCCAGCTTCGTTCTGATTTGCGTGCAGTTGTTGGCGACGGTCTTATAGCTGACGCCTAACGTGTCGGCGATCTGCTGCAAACTCCGCCCTTCGCCCAAGAGACGCAGGATCTCCAGATCCCGGCGCGACAAATCCTCCAGCGGGTGCGCGTCGGCGCGGACGTTGAAGAGCGCCAGTTCCTGGGCAAGCTCGTGGCCGACATAGGTGTGGCCGTCGGCGACGCGGGCGATGGCTTCGAGAATCTGCGCGGGCGGCTCGTTCTTGCTGACATAGCCGGCGGCGCCGGCCTGCAGCGCGCGCATCGCGTAGATGGCGTCGTCGTGCATGCTGAACACGAGGATGCGCGCCTTGGTTTCTTCCAGGGTGAGCCGGCGTATCAGTTCCAGCCCGCCCATGTCCGGCAGATTGAGATCCAGGATCACGAGATCGGGACGGAATTCCCGGAAAATGCCCAGCGCCTCCTTTCCGGCGTCGGTTTCGCGAAATTCGATGTCCGGGCGATCGGCGAGCATCCGCTTCAACCCGGCGCGGACGATCGGATGATCGTCGACGATCAGGATCTTCATGAGGCGATGGCCGCAAGCGCGGGCGGCCGCGCGCCCGGCGGATAGGGAATCGTCGCCGTCACCGTGAACCCTTCGCCGGGCTTGCTGGAAATCGTCAGCCGCCCGCCCATCGCCTTGACGCGCTCGCTCATGCCCAACAGCCCGTAGCCGACAGCCGAGGTTTCCGCCATTCCGTGGCCGTCGTCGGCGACCATGACCTTCACGGTTTCCTGGCCGTTCCGGTCCTCCTGTTCGAGCAGCACGGAAACGGAAATGATGGTCGGCCGCGTGTGCCGCACCGCGTTGCTCAAGGATTCCTGCACCACGCGATAGATCGTCGGGTCGATCAGCTCGCCGAAGCTCTCCGTCTGCGGCGCGAACTCAAGTCGATAGACGATGTTGGGATAGCGCCGCCGCCAGAATTCGATCAGGTTGTCGATGGCCTCGGCCAGCCCGAATTCGGCCAGCCCGATGGGCCGCAGCTGGCCCAACATGCTCCGCACCTGCTTCTGCATGTGGCTGACGGCCTCGACGATGGATTGCACGTAACTTCGAATCTGTCCCGTGCGCCCGGCGTCGACATGGCGCGAAATATTGGCCGCATCGACGTTGATGGCGAACAGGAACGGGCCGATCTCGTCGTGCAGGTCGCGGGCGATGTCGCTCCGCTCTTCCTCCTGCAGCGTCAGCAACTGCTCGTTCAGCCGCCGGTTTTCCGAATTCATCTCGGCGAGCTGCCCGGCCATCAGGTTGAAGCTGTCGCGCAGCCGGGAGAGCTCGCGCGGCAACCGGCCGCTGAACCGGATGCCGTAGTCGCCCTGCCCGATCCGGCTGAGCGCGGCGGCCAGGCGGTCGAGCGGCCGGAGCGCCCGGCCGATGAAGAAATAGACCAACAAGACCGTCGGGACGGAGAACAGAACGAGGATGAAGAGGCTGTCGCCGAACTCCTCCCAGATTTCGAGAATTTCGTTGTGCGGATCGGTTTCGATCAGGACCGTGCCGTGGTTCCGGCCGCCGATCGAGACCGGTATCCGAACCGCGGTGGCCGGCACGCCGACGAGACGGACGAACCAGTCCGGCACCTCGCCGACCGGCGGCAGTTCCACGGTCGGCGCGGCAACCGCGTCTTCGTCGCCGGAGACCACGACGCGCAGATGACGGTTGCCCTTGAACGACGCGACCAGACGTTCGATATCCCGCCGCGGGTCATCCGATCCGCCGAGTTGCGCGATGCTCGTTTCGATCACCTGCTGCGCAACGGCGAGAGCCGAGCGCATTTCGGTTTGAACGGACCGCGACGCGTTGAAACACGCGATCACGCCGCCCACGGCGAGACTCGCGGCAAGAATGATCGCGATCATGACGATCAAGAAGAGTCGCAGCGACATGGTGTTCGGCTGTTGCGTCACGGCAATGTCCTCGAAGCGGCCGGCGTCGCGCGCCGGATCAAGGCGCCGGACGCGGCGGCGGCCGCATCATACCAAATCCCCGGGTGCCGTCGCCGCCGTCCCGCGAAGATTGGGAAAAATTCCCGGCGATATCGGGAAGTCGCGGAATGGCGCCGCGGCCCGGTCCGGACTTTAATGGGCGTTTCGCGCCTGGGCGAAACAGCCGTTGGGAGCCCCGTCATGGTCCTGCCATTCGCGACGTTCTTTGGGATTCACGGGCGATGCCTCTGTCTTCGGGGCCGGGCGTGACCGTGGCGCGGGACGGTATCGCGGTCAAGGTCCGCGTGTCCGGTCGCGTCGCGCCTCGGCGTTGCAAGGCGTAACTCGGCGCGGCATGCGAAGCGGAGGATTAATTGCCGGTTCAGGTTGCGCGGGTTAGTGACGCCGAGTCATCGTCGGTCCGCGGGTTCGGCCGCGCGCGACGGGAGGGCCGCGGCCCGCACCGGTAAGTGTGACATAAGCACTTGAAAAAACGATAAAAAATAGCAGGGAGCCCCGTGATCAAGTCATCGACTCTTATTGCCGCCGGGGCGCTCGTCGCCTGGGCCGCCGCCGCGCCCGCGCTGGCCGAGGATGCGGCGCCGGAGGCCGCGCCCAGCCAGGACGCAGGCGGAGGCGCCGGGGAAAGCGCGCCGCCGCCGGTGTTCGCGCTGCCCACCGTCGAGATCATCGGCACCACGCCGGTCCAGGGCATCGGCATCGACAAGGACAAGGTTCCGGCCAACGTCCAGACCGTTCCCAAGAAGCAGTTGGAAAAGCCGGCCGCGGCGACACTTTCCGACATCCTCAATTCCGGCGTGGGCAGCGTCACCGTCAACGAGGTGACGGTCAACCCGTTCCAGCCCGACGTCAGCTTCCGCGGCTTCACCGCCTCGCCGCTTCTGGGCGTGCCGCAAGGCATCGCCATCTACCAGAACGGCGTGCGCGTCAACGAGCCGTTCGGCGACACCCTGCAATGGGACGTGGTGCCCGAATTCGCCATCGACTCGGTGCAGGTCATTCCCGGCGCCAACCCGGTGTTCGGATTGAACGCGCTGGGCGGGGCGATCGCCCTGCAGATGAAGAACGGATTCAACTTCAAAGGCACGTCGGCCGAAGTCTACGGCGGCTCGTGGAACCGCAAGCAGGGCACGGTCGAATTCGGCGCGCAGGAGAACGACCTCGGCTTCTACATCGGCGGCACCGGCTTCGACGAAGACGGCTGGCGCGATTTCTCGCCGTCGAAAGTCGGCCAGCTTTACAGCGACGCGCGCTGGCGCGGCGACGACGGCGAGGCGGGAATCAGTTTCGGTTACGCCTGGAGCAAGATCAGCGGGGTTCAGCCCGCGCCGGTCGAGCTTCTGGATCAGGACCGCGCCGCCGCCTTCACCAGCCCCGACGTCACCAATAACCAGCTGATCGGCATCACCGGCGACGGAAACTGGTTCGCGACCGACACCGTGTCGGTGCAGGGCAACCTCCATTACCGCCGCCTCATCAGCCACGGCCTCAACAGCAACACCGCGGAGTTCGCGGATTGCACCGGCATCGGCGGCGCGCCCGGAACCTTGTGCGCGAACGCCGGCACCCCGGACGAAACCCAGATTCTGGATACCGCCGGCAATCCGATCCCGACCAGCGTCGGCGGCAGCGCCGTGAACGTGACCAGCACGACCGACACCTCGGCCGTGGGCGGATCGCTGCAAAGCACGTTGTCGGACGACCTGTTCGGCCAGACCAATCAGTTCATCGTCGGCACCAGCCTCGATTTCGCCACCGTCGCCTATCACAACGAGGGCAACATCGGCGCGCTCGACTCGCAGCGTTTCGTCGTCCCCAGCGGCATCTACATCGCCGGCAACGAATTCAACACCGGGTTGGACACCGAGAACATGTACTTCGGCGCCTATTTCTCCGACACGCTGTCGCTCACCGATGCGTTGGCGGCGACGGTTTCGGGGCGCTACAACATCGCCACGCTCAAGCTCATCGACAAGCAGGGCACGGCGCTTAACGGCGATCACGAATTCATCCGCTTCAATCCGGCGGCCGGCCTCACCTACAAGCTCGCCGACAACGTCACCAGCTACGTCAATTACAGCGAGGCCAACCGCGCGCCCACCGCGGTCGAGCTTTCCTGCGCCGATCCCACCCAGCCGTGCCGCGTGCCCAACGCGTTCCTCGCCGATCCCGCGCTGGGGCAGGTCGTCAACCGCTCGGTCGAGGTCGGCGCGCGCGGGCATCTCAAGGCGCTCGACGGCAAGGCCCCGATCAACTGGTCGGCGGCCCTGTTCGGCAGCCGCAACTACGACGACATCATCTTCGTCAGCAGCGGCGCGGGCGCGGGCGGCGGCTTCTTCCAGAATGCGGGGATCACCCAGCGCCTGGGCGCCGAGCTGGGGCTCAACGGCACGCTCGGCGATTTCGACTGGTATCTCAATTACTCTTATATCCAGGCGACCTTCCAATCGAACCTGACGGTGGCCAGCCCCTTCAACCCGATGGCCGACGCCAACGGCAACATCCAGGTGACGCCGGGCGACCGCATCCCCGGCATCCCGCTCCATTCGGTCAAGGCGGGGGGCGGCTACAACATCACGGACAAGTGGAACGTCTCGCTCGAGTCGATGTTCAATTCGAACGTTTTCCTGCGCGGCGACGAGGCGAATCTGCTCAAGCCCGTTTCCAGCTACGCGGTGTTCAATCTGCGCAGCTCGTACAAGATCGCCGATTATCTCGAGGCCTTCGTCAAGGTCGACAATCTGTTCGACACCAATTACGAAACCTTCGGCACGCTGGGCGACCCGAGCGAGGTGTTTCCCGGATTTTCCAATCCGGTATTCCTGTCGCCGGGCGCGCCGCTGGGCGCCTGGGCCGGAATTCGCGTGACGATCTGAGGACGGCGCGGCCGCCGAACCGCTCTCACTGAACCTTGTAGACGACCGGAACCTCGAACGCCGCCGCGTCCTGCTTGAGCGAGACGGGGAGCGGCGGGAAGGGGGCGGCGCGGCGCACCGCCTCGAGCGAAGCGTCCACCAGCCGGCGCGGGTCTTCGGTCGGCGAGGCGACGTCGATGAGCTTGCCGTCGGCGGCGATCTTGAGCCGCACCACCACGGTTCCCTGCTCGCGCCGCTGCAGCGACTGCGGCGGATAAACTTTCTTGGCGTCGATCATCGTGAACAGCGTGGTGACATAGCGGTTCATCTCCGCCTGCGAGGTGGCGCCGGCGACGCCGGTCTCGATGCCCTTGCGCGGCGTTTCCGTAGCCGGGGCCTGTTCCGGGGCTGGCTGCGCCGCGGTGGGCAGGGGCGCCGGCTGCGGCTCCGGCAGGGGCGGCTCCGCCGGGGGCGGGGTTTCGGCCACCGGGGGCTCCGGCTCGGGCTTGCGCAAGGGCCGGGGCACGGCCTTGACCTGAGGCGGCACGACAGGCTCGGGTTCCTTGGCGGGCGGCGTCTCCGGCAGCTTCGGGGTCTCGATTTCGGGCATCGGCGCGGGCGGCGGCGGCGCTGCTTCGGCCACCGGCGGCGGCGGCGCCTTCTCTTCCGGCGCAGGCGGCGGCGGCGGCGCCTCCTCGGGCGCCTCGGGCGTGCCCAGGGCCGCGAGCTCGACGACGATCACCTCCGCCGGCTTCTCCACGGGGGGCGGCGGCGTCTGCCGGGCAAGAATGAGCAGGGCCAGGAACAGGAGATGGACCGCGGCGGAGAAGCCCAAGGCCACGAGCGACCGCGGCGAGCGGCGGTGCACCGCAAGCTGCGGGCCCGGCGGGACCGGATCTGCGGGCGGATCGGCCGGCGCGGCTTCAGGCGCGGCCGCAGGAGCGGGCCGGCCAACGGCCCCGTCGCGCCGGTTCAAGACGGCCGCCACCGTGGCCGGCATGGCAGGATGCGGCTCCGGTCCGTTTCCGGTCTCAAAAGACCGCGTTTCAACGATGTCGAGTTCGTCGTGCATTCTGGCCTGGGCCTGCCTTGGGCACTGAGGCGAAATCTACCACCCGGCGGCGGTAAGCCGTTTTCCTGAAAAACCCGGGAAAAATTCCCGATTCAGGCGCGCTCGTGGGCGACATTGACGAGCCCCGCCAGCAGTTGCGGGTAGCGGGCGAGCAGGTCGCGCCGCAGCGCATCGATCGCCGGGTCTTGCAGATTGCGGGGCCTGGGCAGATTCACCGGCAGGTCGAGGACGATACGGCCGGGGCTGGGCGACAGGAACAGGATGCGGTCGGCGAGCGAAAGCGCCTCGCCCAGGTCGTGGGTCACGAACAGGACCGTGGTGCGGCGCGCCTTCCAGGTGTCGAGCAAGAGCCTACGGAGCTTGTTGGCCACCGGGGCGTCGAGCGAAACGAACGGCTCGTCCATGAGCAGGAGTTGCGGCTTCACCGCGAACGCGCGCGCGAGCGCGACGCGGCGCTGCATGCCGCCCGAGAGCCGGTTGGGAAAAGCCTGCATCACGTCGCCGAGATGCATCTCTTTCAGCAGGTTTTCGGCCTCGCCGGCTTCGATCGATTTGCCGTCCATGACGACGCGCACGTTGTCCAAGACCGACAGCCACGGAAAAAGCCGCGGCGTCTGGAACATGTAGCCGATCGGCAGGTCGGAGGGCGCCGTTCCGCCGCCGTCGCCGATGCGAACCACGCCTTCCATCTCGCGATCGAGGCCGCCGACGATATTGAGCAGCGTCGTCTTGCCGCTGCCGGACGGGCCGACGATGCAGGCGAACTCCCCTTCGGGAACGGTGAACGACAAGTCCTTCAGCGCCGTGTGATTGGCGCCCGGCGTGCGCGCGGCGTAGGTCTTCGATTTGATCTCGACCGAAAGCGCCGTCATAGCCGCCACCGCGTGAGGCGCAATTCCAGCGGCCGCAGCACCGCGAGCTCGATCAGCAGCACGACCGCGATGAAGCCCAGCGTGTAGGCGAGGATCGAGCTGATGTCGAAATACTGGAAATAGATGGAAAGCTGGAAGCCGACGCCGTCGCTGCGTCCCAACAGCTCCACGACCAGCACGATCTTCCAGATCAGCGCGAGGCCGTTGCGCGCCGCGGCCATGATGTAGGGATAAAGCTGCGGCAAGGTGACTTTGGTCAGGGTCTTTCGCGGCGAGAAGCGGTAGATCTGCGCCACCTGCGAAAGCTCGCGGTCGAGCGTGCGGGCGCCTTCGCGCACCGTCACCACCACCAGCGGAATCTTGTTGAGGGCGACCGCGATCACGGCCGCCACGTCGGTCAATCCCAGCCAGATGTAGCAAAGGATGATGACGACCAGCGCCGGCACGTTGAGGCCGAGAACCAGCCAGCCGTCGAACAGCAGGTCGGCGCGGCGGCTGCGGCCCATCGCGAGCCCGGCCGCCGTTCCGATCGCCATGGCGATGACGAACGCGGCGGCGACGCGCGCCAGCGTGATGCCGACGTGATAGGGGAGATCCCCGGCCACGGTATGTTCGACCATGCTTTTCGCGACCGCCCACGGGCCGGGCAGCATCGAGCTTTGCGCGATCAGCGCGGCCACCGTCCACACCAGCAGGAAGAAGCCGAGCGAGATGAGGCGGAGCGTCAGGTCCGACGCGTTTTTGAGAGGGGTAAAACCCTGGCGATCGGTACGGGCAGGGGCAAGCATCAATCGAGCGGGCCGGTCCAGAACGTGCCCGGCTGGAGTTCCGGGCTGTCGCCGACGAGGTCAACGCCGCCCAGCTCGGCCAAGGTCGCGTAAATGGCGCGCGCCGATTCCGCTTCCTGTGCGGGCGAGGCTTTGGGAATCCCGGCGCGATAATAATCGCGGAGCGCGGTGAAGGCCGCGTCGTCGTCCGCCTCCAACAGCGGCCTCAGGCGCACCCATTCCTCGTCGGACGTGGCCAGGATCTCCTTGGCCGCTTGCGAGGCGCGCAAGAATCCGCGCAGCGCCTCCGCGTGCCGATCAGCCCAGGCCTCGCTGAACACCCAGCCCACCACCGGCACCTCATGCGTGGCGCCGAGCGAGCGCAGGATGTCGGGAATGGCGAACAGTTGACGCATGCCTTTGGCCTTGAGCCGGGCCTCGAAGTTCCAAAACGTCAGCACCGCCGGAATCTCGCCCTTGAGCATCAATTCGGTCAACAACGGCGGCGCGCCGTAGACGGGTTGGACAACCTCGGCCAGATCGACGCCCAGCATCTTGCGCGAATATGCGCGCAGCAAAAGCCAGCTCTTGTCCACCGGGCCGCCGGCGATCCCGATTTTCTTGCCGCGCAGATCGGACAGCGCGGCGATGCCGGAATCGGGCCGCACCAGCACGCCGCCCGCCACCACGGAATGGGGATAGAAGGTATAGTCGAGGCCGCTCGCGCGCTGCCGCGAAACCCAAATCCAGTCGGTCACGATCACATCCACCGCGCCGCCCTGAAGCGCGACCGCGGTCGCATTCTTGCTGGCCAGCGGCACCGCCTCGATCTTGAAGCCGTTCTGTTCGTCGAGATGGTGTTTCTTGATGACGTCGAGTTCCCAGCTGACGGTGCCGTATTGGAGAACGCCGACCTTGACCGTCGGCAATTCGGAACCGAGCTTGGGCGCGACGCCGTTGCGCCCGAACAACACGGCAAAGCCGATGACGGCGGCGAGCGCAACCGCCGCGCCGACGATCAGCGCGCGCCGACGCGACGCGTGTCCGGATGGCTCCGTTTCGCTCAACCTTCCCTACCTCCCAACGGCCGCCGCTTTGGCGCCGCGTCGCCGCTCCGCGCACCATAGCGGGGCCACATGATCGCTGCATGAATGGTGGCGGCGGCAACCCCCGCTGTCAAGGGAAGTTGGAGCAAAAAACGTTTATTTATTAGCATGTTCCGGTTGATCTTAGAATTATTGTTCTTTGGGCCCGCGAACCGCGCGAAGCGGGCCGGCCGCGCCATTAAACAAATCGAAACCATGTCCTGAAAAGGTACCGCCGGAGCCCGACTCCCGCGTCGCGCCCCAGGTTTGTAAGCCCGTTTTCCGGTCCGGTGCAATGCTCCCCCTCGAAGCTGGGCGAAACTCACGCGAAGGCCCTCGGGCGGACCCGCGCGAGCCCCAACCGGACGCAAGGCTCGACGCGGCGCTCGAATGGCACCGCGCCGGAAAGCTGAAGCAGGCCTGCGACGCCTACCGGAAAATCCTGAAGCGCACGCCGCGCCACGCCGAGGCGCTGCATCTGTTCGGCCTTGCCACCTTCGAGCTCGGCCGGCCCGAGCGCGCGGCGCAACTCATCGCCAAAGCGGCGGCGCTCGCCCCCGGCAACGCCGTCTACCGCCTCCATCTCGGCGAATGCCGCCGGGCCGCCGGAAACCTCGACGAAGCCATCGCCGCCTATCGCGCGGCGCTGGCCGTTGACGCGACGTTTTTGCCGGCCCTCGCATCGCTCGGCAACGCGCTCAAGGCGCAGGGAAAGCTGGACGAAGCGATCGCCTGCCATGAACGGGCCGCCGAACTGGCGCCCGAATCGGCCGAAGTCACATCGAATCTCGCGGTCGCGCTCAAGGACGCGGGACGAATCGACGAGGCAGCGGCGCGCGCGCGCGAATCCGCGCGTCTCGCCCCCGATCATGCCGAAATCCAGTTCAATCTCGGCAACGTCTTGCTGGCAGCCGGCGCCGTCGAAGAGGCGGAAGCGGCGTTCGCCCGCGCGCTGGAAAAAAATCCGCGCCATATCCGCGCCTGGTGCAACCGCGGCATCGCCCGGCGCGAACAGGGGCAGGGCCGGGAAGCCGCCGAGAGCTTGCGCGGCGCGCTGGCGCTCGCGCCCGGCTGGGCCGACGCCCATTGGAACCTGGGCCTTGCCCTGTTGATGGAGGGAAACTTCGCCGCAGGCTGGGCCGAATACGAATGGCGCCGCCGCATCCCCGGTTTCGCCATGCCCGAACCCATGGGCCCCGCGTGGGACGGCGCGGCGCTGGCCGGGCGCAGGCTTCTCCTGCGCGCCGAGCAGGGCATGGGCGACGCCATCCAGTTCGCGCGCTATGCGCGTCTGGCCCGGCGTTCCGGCGCAACGGTCATCCTGGAATGTCCGCCCGGCCTGGTGCGGCTATTCTCGCACGGCGATCTTTGCGACGCGGTGGTCGCGCGCGGCCATCGGATCGAATTCGACGTCGAGGCGCCGCTGATGAGCGGACCGCATTTGCTCGATCCCGAGCTTCGCGATTGCGGCGCGCTCGTGCCCTATCTTTCGGCCGAGCCGGAACTGGCGGCGCGGTGGCGCGCCCGGCTCGACGCCCAGCCCGGTTTCAAGATCGGCATCTGCTGGCAGGGCAATCCGGCCTACCGCGCCGATGCCCGGCGCTCGATCCCGCTTGGGCAATTTCGGGCGCTTGCCGGCATTCCCGGCGTGCGGCTCATCAGCCTTCAGAAAGGCTTCGGCGCGGAGCAGATCGCGGCGCTCTCCGGCGAATGGCAGATCGAAGAATTGGGCCCGGATCTCGACGAAGACACCGGCGCCTTCGTCGATACCGCCGCGGCGATGGCCAATCTCGACCTGGTGATTTCCTCCGACACGGCCGCGGCACATCTTGCCGGCGCGCTCGGCGTCGAAGCCTGGGTTGCGCTCGGCCATGCGCCCGATTGGCGCTGGGGGCGCCGGGGAGAAACCACGCCCTGGTATCCCACCCTGCGGCTGTTCCGCCAAAGCGCGCCGGGGGATTGGAACGGCGTGTTTGCGCGCATTGCCGCCGCGCTGTCGCAACGCACGGCGAAGGCTTAGGCGCGATGGACATTCGCATTCCCGTCGCCGCCGGCGAGCTCACCGACAAGATCGCGATCCTCGAGATCAAAGCGGCGCGCATCGCCGATGCGGCCAAGCTCGCCAACGTGCGCGCCGAACTCGCGCTGCTGGCCGCGGTGCGCGACCGGGAGATTCCCGCCACGGCCGAAATGCGGGCGCTCGCCGCCGAGCTCAAGAGCATCAACGAGGAACTTTGGGAAATCGAGGATGCGATTCGCGACTGCGAACGGGCCGGGGATTTCGGCCCGCGGTTCATCGCGCTGGCCAGGGCCGTCTATCGCACCAATGACAGGCGCGCGGCCACGAAGCGGCGGATCGACGCCG
>DATDPM010000062.1:0-10545 GCA_035292745.1 Alphaproteobacteria bacterium
TATTCCAGCGCGTAGCCGTTGCCGCCGTGGATCTGCAGCGCGTTGTCGGCGCTGGCCCAGGCGACGCGCGCCGCCAGCAGCTTCGCCATCCCCGCCTCGATGTCGCAGCGCCGGTCCTGGTCCTTCTCGCGCGCGGCGAAATAGCTGAGCTGGCGCGCGATCATGGTTTCCACCGCCATCCAGGCGATTTTCCCGAAGATGCGCGGGAAGGCGAAGATCGGCTTGCCGAACTGGTTGCGTTCTTGCGAATAGCGCAGGCCGATTTCGAGCGCCGATTGCGCCACGCCCACGGCGCGCGCGGCGGTCTGGATGCGCGCCGATTCGAAGGTCGCCATCAGCTGTTTGAAGCCCTGGCCCTCCACGCCGCCCAGCAAATTCGCCGCCGGGATTTCGAAGCCGTCGAAGGCGATCTCGTATTCCTTCATGCCGCGATAGCCGAGCACTTGGATCTCGCCGCCCGACATGCCCTTGGCCGGGAACGGGCTCTCGTCCGTGCCGCGCGGCTTCTCGGCCAGGAACATGGAAAGCCCCTTGTAGCCGGGCTCCTTCGGGTTGGTGCGCGCCAGAAGAGTCATGAGGTCGGAGCGCGCGCCATTGGTGATCCAGGTCTTGGCGCCGGTCACCTTATAGACGTCGCCCTCGCGCACCGCGCGGGTGGTGAGGCTGCCCAGATCGGAGCCGGTGTTGGGCTCGGTGAACACGGCGGCGGTGAGAATTTCGCCCGAGGCGATCCTGGGCAACCAGGTTTGCTTCTGCCGTTCGGTGCCGCCCAGCCGGATCAGTTCCGCGGCGATCTCGGCGCGCGTGCCGAGCGAGCCGACGCCCAAAAATCCGCGGCTCAATTCTTCGGTCACAACGCACATGGCGATCTTGCCCATGCCGAGCCCGCCGAACTCCTCCGGCACGGCCAGACCGAACACGCCCAGCTCCGCCATCTGCCGGATGATTTCGATGGGGATCAGCCGGTCCTTCAGGTGCCACTCATGGGCATAGGGGATCACCTGGTCCTCGACGAAGCGGTGGATGTGGTCGCGCATCAATTCGAGGGTCTCGTCCTCGAGGCCGCCTGCGCCGAAATGGCCCTGCGCCACGAATTGCGCGATGCGGGCGCGGACCTGCGCGGTATTGCCGCCGGCGATCAAGGTCTCGATGGATGTGCTGCGGAAGCCGTGAAGATCGCGCGCGCTGAAGCCCAGGTCGTAGGGCCGCACGATCTCGACCTGGCTCATGGCGATGCCGCCCTCGATCTGCGCCAGATATTCGCCGTAGCCGGCCTGGAGCATGAGCTGCTCCAGCTCGCCGAACTTGCCGGCGCCATCGAGCCTCTTGGCCCAATTCAAGAATTCGGCAAGCGCCGCGACATAGGTTTGCAGCCAGGCGATCCCGTGGGCCGCGAACTGCTCGGCTTCCAGCAGATCGGCGTCGATCTTGCCGCCCCGGGTGACCCGCGCCGCCACCGCGCCGCGCGCCGTCTTGGCGAGAGCGCGCGCGCTTTCCAGCGCCGCGTCGCAGGTCTCGATCAGGCCTTCGATCACGAGGCCTTTGCCGGAGGTGGAACGGGAAGCCGCCGCCTTGGTCATCCGCATACTTTCCCTGTGCCGGGGCCTCGCGCCAAGCCCCTAAACGAAGGGGCCGGTTCGTGCCGGCCCCTTGTTATACCCGGTCCGGGCCTTGCGGCCCGGGGCGCCTATTCGTTCCAGGCCTCGATCGCGTCGTCGATGGTGCGAAGCCCCGGGCGCCGCGCCTGGACCAGCACCGCCATGTTGCCCGGCTTGTGCTGGTTCTTCCACATCTTGGTATGGGCGCGCGGGATGTCGCCCCAGGCGAACACCTCCGACATGCACGGGTCCACGCGGCGCTCGATCACCAGACGGTTGGCCTGGCTCGCCTGCATCAGATTGGCGAAATGGCTGCCCTGGATACGCTTCTGGCGCATCCACACGAAGCGCGCGTCGAAGGTGATGTTATAGCCGGTGGTGCCGGCGCAGAACACCACCATGCCGCCGCGCTTCACCACGAAGCACGAAACCGGGAAGGTCTGCTCGCCGGGATGCTCGAAGACGAAATCCACGTCGTTGCCCTTGCCGGTGGTCTCCCAGATGGCGCGGCCGAACTCGCGGCATTTCTTCATATAGGCGCCGTAGGCCTCGGCGTCGTCCACTTCGGGAAGCCGGCCCCAGCAATCGAATTTGGTGCGGTTGACGACGCCCTTGGCGCCCAGCTGCATGACGAAATCGCGCTTCGCATCGTCCGAAATGACTGCGATCGCATTGGCGCCGGCGGCCGCGATCAACTGGGTCGCCATCGAACCCAGCCCGCCCGAGGCCCCCCAGACGAGGACATTATGGCCCGGGCGAAGGACATGCGGGCGATGGCCGAACAGCATGCGATAGGCGGTGGCGAGCGTCAGCACGTAACAGCCGCTCTCTTCCCAGGTGAGATGGCGCGGGCGCTCCATCAGCTGCTGCGCCTGCACGCGCGCGAACTGGGCGAAGGAACCGTCGGGCGTCTCGTAGCCCCAGATGCGCTGGCTGGGCGAGAACATCGGATCGCCGCCGTTGCATTCCTCGTCGTCGCCGTCGGTCTGGTTGCAGTGGATCACCACCTCGTCGCCGACCTTCCAGCGCTTCACCTTGGAGCCCACGGCCCACACCACCCCGGCGGCATCGGAGCCTGCGACGTGATACTCGGCCTTATGGGTGTCGAACGGCGAGATCGGCTTGCCGAGCGCGGCCCAGACGCCGTTGTAGTTGACGCCCGCCGCCATCACCAGCACCAGAACGTCGTGGGAATCGATCACGGGCGTCGGGACGACCTCCTCCAGCATGGCCTTTTCGGGCTCGCCATGCCGCTCGCGGCGGATCGCCCAGGCATGCATCATCTTCGGCACATGGCCGAGCGGCGGAATCTCGCCGACCTCGTAAAGGTCTTTGACGGGGGCGCCGGTTTTCAGTTTCACCGCTTCGGTAGCCATCCTGACTTCCTCGCAATCCGACCCGATTCATTCGACGGCGCGAACCCTCGCGCCCGCAATATGCCGCCCCGGCGGGGCTTGGTGGGAGACTGGCCGAAACCCGGACGGCTGGCGCAGATTTCTCTATATTTGCCGCCCGCGAGCCTCCCCCGGCCCCCCGGAAAGGGCTAAAGTTTTTAATGCGCCCGGGCTGTTTTTGCAACGCACAATCTCGCAAGACCAGCCTGCGCCTTGCTATGTTACCTTCCTCTTAATGTGTTAACCGGGCGGATCGAAGCCGGAGCCGGGCGGATGAGACGGAAGACCACGGGAAAGTCGCAAAAAGGCGCCGGGCGCGTGGCCTGGGGCCGCGTTCGTGCCGGCAATTTGAAGGTCCGCATGGTGACCAAGCGCGGCCGCGGTCCCGCCCAGCCGGCGAAACCCGCCGCTGGCGCCAAGCCGCAGGGCACGCGCGACGCGCCCTGGCTGATGCGCACCTATTCCGGCCATTCCTCGGCCACCGCCTCGAACGCGCTTTACCGCGCCAATCTCGCCCGCGGGCAGACGGGGCTTTCGGTCGCCTTCGATCTGCCGACCCAGACCGGCTACGACGCCGATCATGCCTTGGCCAAAGGCGAAGTGGGCAAGGTGGGCGTGCCCATCGGCCATCTCGGCGACATGGAAAAATTGTTCGAAGGCATCCCGCTCGCCCGCATGAACACCTCCATGACCATCAACGCGACCGCCGCCTGGCTGCTCTCGCTTTACATCGCCGCGGCCGAGAACCAGGGCGCGAAGCGCTCCGAGCTTTCCGGCACCACCCAGAACGACATCATCAAGGAGTATCTCTCGCGCGGCACCTACATCTTCCCCCCGGCCCCGAGCCTGCGGCTCACCACCGACATCATCGCCTTCACCGCGCGCGAAATCCCGAAATGGAATCCCATCAACGTCTGCTCCTATCATTTGCAGGAGGCGGGCGCGACGCCGGTGCAGGAATTGGCCTACGCCCTGGCGACGGCCATCGGCGTGCTGGAGCAGTTGCGCAAATCCGGCCAGGTTCCGGCCAAGGAATTTCCCCATGTGGTCGGGCGCATCAGCTTCTTCCTGAATGCCGGCATGCGCTTCATCACCGAGCTGTGCAAGGTCCACGCCTTCGCCGAACTGTGGGACGAGATCTGCCGCGACCAATTCAAGATCGCGGACGAAAAATCGCGCCGCTTCCGCTACGGCATGCAGGTGAACTCGCTGGGCCTGACCGAGCAGCAGCCGGAAAACAACGTCTACCGGATTCTCATCGAGATGCTCTCGGTGGTGCTGAGCAAGAACGTCCGGGCGCGGGCCATCCAGCTTCCCGCCTGGAACGAGGCGCTGGGCCTGCCGCGCCCGTGGGATCAGCAATGGTCGCTGCGCCTGCAGCAGATCATGGCGATGGAAACGGATGTGCTGGAATTCGACGACATCTTCGAAGGCTCGGCCGTGATCCGCGGCAAGGTGGACGCGCTCAAGGAAGAAGTCCGGGCCGAGCTCGCGCGCATCGCCGGGATGGGCGGGGTGATCGCCGCCGTCGAATCCGGCTACATGAAGCAGCGCCTGGTCGAATCCAACACCAAGCGCATCGCCGATATCGAATCCGGCGCGCTCAAGGTGGTGGGCGTCAACTGCTTCACCGAAGGCCTGCCGTCGCCCCTCTTGGGCTCCGGCGACGGCGGGTTCCTGGTCCCCGACGAGAACGCCGAGGCGCGCCAGCTCGAAAGCCTGGAGAAATGGCGCAGCCGGCGCGACCCGCGCAAGGCGAAGGCGGCGCTCGAGGCGCTCGAGCGCGCGGTCACGGAAGGGCGCAACGTCATGGAGCCCTCCATCGCCTGCGCCCATGCCGGCGTCACCACCGGCGAATGGGCGGGGCTGATGCGCCGCGTGTTCGGCGAATACCGCGCGCCCACCGGCGTTGCCGGCAAGGGCGGCGGCCGCGTTTCGGCGCGCGAACTGGAGGCGATGAACGAAGTCCGCCGCCGCGTCGAGGAAGTCTCGAAGCGCCTCGGCCGCCGCATCAAGATGCTGGTGGGAAAGCCCGGCCTCGACGGCCACTCCAACGGCGCCGAGCAGATCGCGGTGCGCGCGCGCGACGCCGGCATGGAAGTGGTCTATGAGGGCATCCGCCTGACGCCCGCCCAGATCGCCAACGCCGCGCTGGAAGAAGGCGTGCATGTGGTGGGGCTCTCCGTGCTCTCCGGCTCGCATCTGCCGCTGGTCACCGAAGTGATCGAGCGCCTGCGCAAGTCCGGGCTCTCCCATATCCCCGTGGTCGCGGGCGGCATCATCCCCCCCAAGGACGCCGAAGCCTTGAAGAAGGCCGGCGTCGCCGCGGTCTACACGCCCAAGGACTACGACATCTCCGCCATCATGCGGGACATCGTCGAGATCGTGGAGCGCGCGCACAAGGAAGCGGCGTGACGCCGCGCCCCGCGCCGGTTTGACGTTCGCCGCCCGCATCGCCGAGCTCAACCGGCACGACGATTCACGATACCTCCCGTTCCTGGTTTCCGGCGCGCGCGTCGGCTCGGTGCGCCGCGACCGCATTGCGGCGTTGCGGGAATTCCCCGGCGTCTTCGCCGTAGCCGAATCGCAGGTCTCGCTGGCGCCAGCGCTCGCGACGGCCGCCGCGCGAACCGAAGCCATGGCGCGCGCCGTCCGCGCGCTTTACCAGGCGGGCGCGTTCCGCAACTGGCGCGACGAGCTGTACGCGGTGGTGCCGCTCGCGGACCGCACCCTCTCGACCCCGCCGCTGTTCGAGATCGACCGCGCGGCCGTGCCGTTCTTCGGCATCCGCGCCTTCGGCATCCACGTCAACGGCTTCGTGCGCGACGGGAAATCTTTTCGCTTGTGGATCGCGCGGCGCAGCGATACCGCCCGCATTCATCCCGGCAAGCTCGACAACATGGTGGCGGGCGGCCAGCCGGCGTCGCTTTCGTTCGTCGCCAACATGATGAAGGAGGCGGAGGAGGAGGCCAGCATCGCCCCCGCGCTTTCCAAGACCGCGATCGAGGCCGGCTACATCTCCTATTGCGTCGAGACGCCGGAGGGCTTGGGCCCCGCCACCATGTTCGTGTTCGATCTGGATCTGCCGCGCGATTTCACGCCCGTGAATGCCGACGGCGAGCTGGCCGGATTCGAATTGCTGTCGATGGCCGAGGTCTTGCGTCTGGTCGAAGAGGACCGCGAATTCAAGCCCAACAGCAATCTGGTGATCCTGGATTTCTGTCTGCGCCACGGGGTGATCGGCAGGGATCACCCGGAATATCAGGCGCTGGCCTCGGGCCTGCGCCAGTAACGCGGCGCCCGCGCCGCGCTCACGCTTCGGCTGTCGCCAATCCGGCCTCGGCCATGCGCCGCACGTCCGCAGGCGAGCGCCCGGAGAAGCGAAGCGCCCGCAACGTCGCCGCCTGATTGCGCTTGGCGAGTCGCTTTCCCGATTCGTCCAGCACCAGCGCATGGTGCCGGTATTCCGGCGCGTCGAACCCCAACACCGCCTGCAACAATCTTTGAATGTGCGTCGCCGCGAACAGATCCTCGCCGCGCGTCACCAGCGTCACGCCCTGAAGATGATCGTCCAGCGTCGCCGCCAGGTGATAGCTGGTGGGGATTTCCTTTCTGGCCAGAACCACGTCGCCGAACAGCTCGGGCTTGGCCGCGATCTCGCCATGGCCGCGGTCGCGCCAGGTGAGCCTTCCGGCCCGCGCCGTCGCGCGGGAAAGATTGAGCCGCAGCGCGAAGGGCAGGCCGCGCGCCGTCTTCGCCGCGCGGGCTTCGGGCGAAAGCGCGCGGCAGGTGCCGGTATAACGCGGGCCTTCGCTGCCGTGGGGCGCGGCGCCCGCCTTCGCCACTTCCGCCAATATCTGCGCCCGCGTGCAGAAGCAGGGATAAACCAGGTTCAGCCGCTCCAACTCGCCCAGCGCCGCGCGGTATTCCTCCATGTGCTCGGATTGGCGCCGCACCGGCTTCTCCCATCCCCAGCCCGGCAGGCCGCCGCCGAGCCAGGCGAGATCCTCGTAGATCGCCGATTCGAACTCGGGACGGCAACGGGCGGCGTCGATGTCCTCGATGCGCAGCAAGAACCGCCCGCCCGAGTCGCGCGCCGCGCGCCACGCGAACAGCGCCGCCGCGGCATGGCCGAGGTGGAGGAACCCGGTCGGGCTCGGCGCGAATCTCGTGGTGTCGGACGGCTGGCTCAAATCGCTCTCGCGAAGTTGCAGGTTGCGGAATGCCGGTTTTCGCGGCCTTGTGCCGTGCGCGCGGGGACGCCATCATGCGCCGCCGAATTTGTCAGGTGAATCTGGCACGGCGCAACCCCCGGCAGAAGACCCGATCGCGGCGGAGAAGCGATGACGGCGGCGGAACCCATGCTTTCCGGCCCGGCGTTCGGCCCCGTCTCCAAGGGGCCGGCGCGCCAGCTCGTGGTCCTTCTGCACGGCGTCGGCGCCGACGGCAACGACCTGATCGGCCTCGCCCCCCATCTGGCCGAGGTCCTGCCGCACGCCGCCTTCATCTCGCCCAACGCGCCCGAGCGTTACGACATGGCGCCGTTCGGCTACCAGTGGTTCACGCTCATGGACCGCAGGCCCGAGGCGCTTGACCAGGGCGTGCGCAAGGCCGCACCCGTGCTCGACGCCTTCCTCGATGCCGAGTTGGAAAAATTCCAGCTCGACGACGGCGCGCTCGCCCTGGTCGCCTTCTCCCAGGGGACCATGACCGCGCTCTACACGGCGTTGCGCCGCCCTAAGCCGTGCGCCGCGGTGGTGGGTTATTCCGGCGCGCTCTTGGGCGTCGAGAACTTGGCCTCGGAGATCAAATCGCGCCCGCCGGTTCTGCTGATTCACGGCGATCAGGACCCGGTCGTGCCGTTCGCGGCGCTCGCCCATGCCGCGGCCGCCCTCGCCGCCAACGGGGTTCCGGTCGAGCACCATGCGCGCCCCGGCCTCGGCCACGGCATCGACGGGCCGGGCCTGGCGCTCGGGGCCCGGTTCCTGATCCGCGCCTTCGGGGTGCAAGAGCCCTGAGCTATTCTGTCAAGCCCCGGAAATCATGGGCTTAAGCCCTCTTTCGCCTTCAAACCGTCAAGATTTCCGTGTAGCCTCACCGGCAATCGAAGCCCGTTCCGGGGCCAGGGCGGCGTGAGCAAGACCCAGAAGACCTGAACAACGGAAACGAGAAAAGAGGAGACGGGAGAGAGCCTTGTCGCTGTCGCCCAAAGCCTGCCCGGCCCTGGTGCTGAATGCCGATTTCCGGCCGCTCAGCTATTTCCCGCTGTCCCTGTGGTCATGGCAGGACACGGTCAAGGCTGCGTTCATGGGCCGCGTCAACATCGTCGCCCATTACGATCGCGCGGTGCGCTCGCCCTCGATCGAGTTCAAGCTGCCCTCGGTCATCTCGCTCAAGGAATACGTGCCGGCGGCGCGCAAGGTTCCGTTCACCCGGTTCAACGTCTTCCTGCGCGACCGTTTCACCTGCCAGTATTGCGGCGAGAACTTCGCCAGCCAGAATCTGACGTTCGATCACATCGTCCCGCGCTCGCGCGGCGGCCGGGCCACCTGGGAAAACGTGGTCACCGCCTGCGAATCCTGCAATCTGTTGAAGGGCAGCAAGCTGCCGCAGGAATCGGGCATGTTTCCGATGAACCCGCCGCGGCGACCCACCACCTTCCAGCTCCAGGATTCAGGGCGGGCTTACCCGCCCAATTTTTTGCACGAATCCTGGCGCGACTTCTTGTATTGGGATACCGAGCTGGAGCCGTAAGGCTTCGGGCGGCCTCCGGCGCTTCCCGCGTCACATGCGTTCCGACAGCCAGATCGCCAGTTTCGAGCCCGCCTTGATGGCGGCTACGAGCAACCCATGCGCGGGCGCTTCCCGCGCGCCGTGCAAAATGGCCGTGTCGCGGTGCGCGATCTCTTCCAGACGGTACTTCTCGATCGTCTCGCGCAAATCCTTCTCGTCGTCGCCGAGCAGCGCCGCCTGTCCGGCATAGTGCTCGTCGATCACCTCTTCCACCGCCTCGGTCGCCGCCATCGCCGCCTTGGGGCCGAGCAAAGCGGTCGCCATCCCCAGCGCGTAGCCGGCGACATGCCAAAGCGGGGAAAGCGCGGTCGGCCGCACGCCGCGCTCGCGCATCAATCGCGCGAAGGTGGCGAGATGCTCGGTCTCGGCCGCGGCCATGCGGCGAATGGTTTCGGCTTCCGGGTGCCGGCCGAGCACGGCAAGCTGCCCTTCGTAGATGCGCACCGCCCCGAACTCGCCCGCGTGATCGACCCGGATCATGCGCGCGATCAGATCGCGCGGCTCGAGATCGCCGGGCAGGCGGGCCTCGCCGGTGGTCGTCGGGTGCGCGGGTTGCGGTGAACGGGTCATTGTTGCCTCAGTCTCGGCGCGAAAATGCAGAACACGGCAAGCAAGAGCGACAGCATCGCATTATATCCCGCCATGGAGATGCCGGCGAGCGACCATGCCGGCCGGTCGCAGCGCACCACCGGCCCGTGCCTGAGCGATTCTTCCAATTGCTCCAGCGTGCCGCCGCCGGTCGCGCCGCATTCCGGCGTGCCCTGCCACCAATGCTGCTCGACGCCGACATGGAATACGGCGATCGCGGCGCCCACGGCGAAAACCGCCGCACACAGATAAATAACAACGCGCGCCATGCCGGCGCCCTCGGGCCGCCGCGCCAAAGCCAATGCGGTGAGCGACAGCGCGATGGTCACGCCGTAGGGGTAGCGCTGATAGATGCACAGCACGCACGGGGCAAGTCCGCCCAGGTATTGGAAGGCGAAGGCGGAGCCCAGCGCCGCGATGCTGGAGAGCAGCACGAAGCCGGGCGCGAATCTCGGGTCGGAAGCGGCGGATCGGATGGTCATGTCTGCGTCCTGAATTTCGCCTTTCACTTAGCCGCCGACCAAGGCGCGGGCAACCAGGAATCCGCCGAACAGCAGGACGAAGAACACCGTCGCGGCGAGCCCCAGGTTGCGCTCGACGAAGCGCTGAATGGGCGGCCCCACCCACCATAGCAGCGCCGCTTCCAGGAAAAACCGCGCGCCTCGCGACACGGCGGACGCCAGCATGAAGGTCGTGAGGTCGAGGCCGAACACGCCGCTGGCGATGGTGATGACCTTGTAGGGGAAGGGCGTGAACCCGGCCATGGCGACGATCCACCATCCCCATTCGGCGTAAAGCGCGCGGAAGCTCTCGAACGAAGATTCCGCCCCGTAGAAGGCGATGATATGGCGGCCGACCGCCTCGAACAGGAAATGGCCGATGGCGTAGCCGAGCAACCCGCCCAGCACCGAGCCCACGGTGCAGATCGCGGCGAACCATAAGGCCCGGTCGCGCCGTGCGATCACCATGGGCACCAGCAGCACGTCCGGCGGGATCGGGAACACCGAGCTCTCGATGAACGAAACCGTGAAGAGCGCCGCGGTCGCGTGGCGGTGCGCGGCCAAGCGCATGGTCCAGTCGTAAAGCCGCCTCAGCATCGATTTTTTTTCCCGGAACTCCGCCCCGCTTGGGCCGCGGCACCCTAATTCCCCTTAAGCCCCATTGCAATCGCG
>DATDPM010000063.1:0-22939 GCA_035292745.1 Alphaproteobacteria bacterium
TTCCGAGCGACGAGACCGCTGCATTGGAAGGCTTGCGCAAGAAAACCCGCTATACAATCCGGCGTGCCGCGCGGTTCGGCATCGGTGTGCGGCAAGGATTCGAACACTTGCCCGGTTTCTACGCCGCCTATGAAGCGCGGATGTCGGAAAAGTGTCTGCCGTTTCACGGGTTCCCATTCTTCGAGCGGATGGCGGCCGTTCTGGGAAATCGCGCGGTCCTGTTTGTGGCGGCGCAGGGAAAGAAGATTTTAGGCGGCATGATCTTTCTTCTGGGCGCCGACGTCGCGGCCTACCAGTTCAATGCCACGTTTTCCGACGCCTTATCGCTCGGCGTGAATCATCTCCTCATGTGGGAGGCCATCCGGGACTTCATCCGCCGCGGCATTACCCATCTCGATCTTGGCGAGTCCCGGCCGGGCGGCGGCGTGCATGAATTCAAAACGATCCAGATCGGCGGCAAACCCCGCGACGTCTTCTATTACGACGCCATGCGGCGCGCCGGCGAACCGGCAGCACCGGGCGCGGCCCTGCCGCTCGGATATCGGCTCGGCAACAGGATCGTGCCGTTGCTTCCCGCGCGCTGGCGCCGCCCGTTCCTTCACGCGAACCGGCGGCTCGAGCGCTTGCTATGAGCGAAGGCCCGGCGGCCCGACACCCGTGGGCGCGTCTCATTCGGGCCGAACGGATGGTTTTTTATCGCGCCGCCTTGCCCGGAATGAAGCCTCCGGCCAACGCGCCCCAGGGTTTGGAGTTTCGCGCCTTGGCCGCGGAAGATTTCCGGCGCGGCGCAATCTTCAAGGAAAAGGACCGCGCGCCGCAGTTCGAGCGCATGTTGAACGCAGGCCACCGCTGTTATGGCTTCGTGACGGCGCAGGGCGAGGCGGCTTCCTATCTTTGGCTGAGCTCGCCCCGGTATGCGACACCGGCGGCGCTCTTCGAGCTCGGCCTCTCCTGCCGGATCGCGCCGGGAACCGTTTACATCTGGGACTGCCGCGTCCATCCCGATTTCCGCAGCCGCGGGCTTTTTCGCGAGGGCCTGAAGCGCGTGATGGCACTCGGCCAATTGGACGGCCTGACGCCGGCGGTCATCGCCTCGGAGGCGGGAAATGATGCGTCGAACGCGGCGATCATGGCGGCCGGATTCGTTGCAGATTATTCGATGACGATCCTGTGTTTTTTGGGAACATTTTACCTCGTCGCGGCGCGCGGCCGGATATTCGTTCGCGGTCCGGGCGGCATGGTCGATATCTGACCGATGGCCACGGCTATCGCGGCATTGCGCCGCCTGCGCCACGGCGCGCTGAAGAACCTGGGGCCCCTTTGGATCGGCCTCGGCCGGTTTTACCGTTTCATGTTCCGCGCGCTCGGCCTGCGGTTTTCGGTCTCCACCCGGATCGGGCGGTATGGCCCGTTTCGCTTAAATGGGATTTTCGCCTTCAGCGATTTCGAGAACTGGGGCGGCGGCCACAACGATGCCTTCGCTGCCTGCATCGAGGCGTGCCGCGGCAAGCGCTGCGTGTTCGACATCGGCGCCCATGTCGGGCTCGTGGCGCTGCCCATGGCCTCCGTCGCGGCGCCGGGCGGGCGCGTCTATGCGTTCGAGCCGGCCGAGGCCAACGGGCGGCTGCTGCGCGAACATACCGAGCTCAACGAGTTTTCGAATATCGAAGTGATCCCCAGCCTGGTGGGAGCCGAGCCGCGCGACTCGGTCCCCTTCTTCGAAATGGCGGAGCCGACCGGCATGAACGCGCTCAGGATCGCCAAGAATCCCGAAGCTTTCCACGAGACCCGCCGTTCGCAGATCACGCTCGATCAGTTCTGCGCGGCGCGAAGGCTGGCGCCCGAGGTCATCAAGATCGACGTCGAAGGGGCGGAGATTGGGGTGCTGCGCGGGTCGCGGCAGATTCTCATGACTCACCGCCCGACGATTTTTCTGAGCGTCCATCCGCGCGAGATCGCGCTCTTGGGCGAGAATGTCGAGACGCTTTCATCCCTCATCGCCGATCTCGGCTATGACTGCCGCGATGCGCAAGGGCAGCCGGTGTCCGGCTTCGCGCTTCGCGAATATGTCCTGACTCCGCGGGGAATCCACTGATGCCGTTACTCACAAGCGCCCTTCAGGCGATGAAAACGCGAGGCCCAGCCGTAACCGTTCGCGCCGGATTGAACCTCGCCATTGCCACGTTCCGCCGCCGCGTGCTGCGCCAGCGCTTCTTCGAGCGTCCGGTCCACAATTACCGGATGATGCTGGATCTGGACGACCGCGGCATCTCGCGCACGCTACTTCTGTTCGGCTCCCGCGAGATGGAGCACAAGGTGATGCTGGAGCGCGTGTTGAAGCCCGGCATGACCGTGCTCGATATCGGCGCCAACATCGGATACTACGCGCTGATGGAGCTTCGCCTGATCGGCGCGGGCGGGCGGCTCGTCGCGGTCGAGCCCTCGCCGGCGAACGTGGCGCTGCTGCGGCGCAATCTGGCGCTCAACGGCTATGACAATGTCGAAGTCCGCCAGGCGGCGGTTTCCGATGTGCCCGGCAAGCGGCGCTTCTTTCTCTCGCACATGTCCAACCTCAACACCTTCCATGCCGAAGGCACCGGGCTGGCCCATCTCTCGGGCGAGACCATCGAGGTCGAGACGGTGACGGTGCCGGCGCTCATGGCGGGCCGTCCGCCGGACCTCATCCGCATGGATGTGGAGGGCCACGAGGTGGAGATCATCTCCGGGCTCATCCCCGCGGTCGAGCGCAACGAAATGGCGCCGATGATCCTGTTCGAGACCCACCTCAGCCGCTACGGCCGCGACCACGACATGGAACGGCCCTTGCGGCGGCTCTTCGGTCTCGGCTACCGGGTTCGGCTCGCCGCTTCGTCGTCGCAGCGGGGAACCGGGGTCGTCGCCGCCCGCGGCTATAAGGGCTCGGCGCCAATCGAAACCGACGACGAGACGCGGGTCATCTTCGATGATATCGCGGCCAATGACGCGATCGAGCTCATCTGCCGCGTCGGCGGGCTGCGCACGGTCTTGCTTTCGAGGTGAGTGAGACCGTTGCTTGTCCATGTGCTCACGCCGGGATTCACAACGCCGAACGGCTGCGCCTTTCTGTTTCCCCTCGAATTCCACCGCAAGGCATTGGCCGAGCGCGGCGTCACGCTCCGCACTTTCCGCACGGTCACCGGTGCGCTGGGCGATTGCGACGTTCTCATCGTCGACAGCAAGTTCCACCGGTTGCGCTGGGAGCGCGAATCGGAGGCGGTGGTCGCGGAGTTCGCCGAGCTGAAGCGCCGCTGTTCCCGCCTGCTCTATTTCGACACCACCGACAGCACGGGCGGCATCCAGGTTGAAATCCTCCCCCTCGTCGACCGCTACTGCAAAAGCCAGCTTCTGCGCGACCGGAAGCTTTACCTTCAGCCGATGTACGGGGCGCGGATCTATGCCGATTACTACCACCGCAACTTCGGGGTCGCCGATAGCGATCCGGAATATTCGATGCCGGTTCCCGATGCGGCGCTCCTCGGCAAGCTGACGCTTTCCTGGAATTCTGGTCTTGCCGATCACTCGCTGTTCGGGCCGGCGCGCATGGCGCTCTATCGGCGTGTGCCGCTGGCGCCGCTGCTTCGCTTTCCGGCGGCCATCGCTTCCCCTTCGCGGCCACGGGCCAATCCCGTTTCCTGCCGGTTCGGAGCGAATTACCCGAGGCAAAGCGTCGCCTGGCAGCGCCGGCGCACCCGCATCCTCCTCGGCCACCGGTTTCCCACGGCCAAGGTTTCGCGCGCGGCTTATTTCCGCGAGCTCGCCTCCAGCAAGCTCGTGGTTTCGCCCTTCGGCTACGGGGAAATCACGCTCAAGGATTTCGAGGTGTTCCTCACGGGCGGCATCTTGATCACGCCCGACATGGGGCATCTCGAAACCTGGCCCGATTTGTTCCGCGCGGGGGAAACCATGCTCACCCACCGATGGGATCTCACCGATCTCGAAGCGAAGATCGACGAAGCGCTCGGCGACTACCCCCGTTTCCGCGCCGTCGCCGAGGCGGGGCAAGCGGCGTATCTGCAGCACCTGGGCGGTGCTGCGGCTCAACTGCGTTTCATCGACCGGTTCCTGGCCCTCATTTCGCCGGAGCCTGATTCGATGGCCGCTCGATGAGCATCGACCCTCTCGTTTCATTGTCGGACCGAAGCGTCCACCTGCCGCATCTGACGATTTCCTGGCACAAGGGCGATGCGGCCGGCATCCGCGTTACCGATGGCGTATTCCCCGGAGGAGAAGGTGTCGTCATCGGCTGCGAGGGCTTTCGCCCCGCGCCGGTCGTCAAAGATGATGGCCGGGTTTGCGTCGCCGTAATCGGCGCGCCCGTCCGCAATGACCGCGTGGATGCGGAAGCGGTCGCCGATGCGTGGCTGCGCGCAGGTGACACGAGCGCCTTCCTGCGCGGGCTCGACGGGCAGTTTATGCTGCTGCGGTTGGAGCGCGACCGGCAGCGTCTCACCATGGCGAACGACCGCTTCACCTCGATCCCGCTCTATTGGGCCGAACTCGGCGGGCGGTTCCTCGCCGCGACGCTCTATTTCGATTTGTTCGCGCTGCTGCGCCGGCAGCCCGGATTTTCCCTCAATAAACAGGCCTTGTTCGAGTTCCTGTGGCTGCAGAAGTTGCTGGGCGACAAGACCTACGATAATTTCTCGCAGTTTCTGATGCCCGCGACGCAACTTGCGGTCGGCGGCCAAGCCACCCAAAAGACCCGCTACTGGCGGCCCGATTTCACCAAGGCGGCGGGCCGCACGGAAAACGAAGCGGGCGCCGAATTCACCGCGTTATTGCGGGCTTCCATCAGGCGCCGCACCAGCGACCGGCAAGCCAAGCGCTACGGCCATTTCCTGAGCGGCGGGCACGACAGCAGGACGGTGCTTGCCGCTTTCGACGAGCCGCCCACCTGCTTTACCGTCTCGTTCTCCGACAATTACGAGGTTGCCTGTGCGCGGCGCGCGGCGCAGGCAGCCCACGCACGGCATCATTTTCTGAAACTCCCCGCCGATCACTTCCTGCGCCATCTGAATGACCTGGGGCGCCTGTGCGGCGGGATGTATGCCATCGACCACGGGCTTTTTGTCGGCCTTGAGGACGAGGTTCGGCCTCACGCCGACGTGGTGTTCCACGGCCACGGCTTCGATTACCTGTTTCAGGGCATGTATCTGCCCGCGCGTTGGGTCAGTCTGTTCGGGCGTCCGACGTTCTTCCGGCGCTTGACGCGCCTTGACGGCGACTTGGCGGAGAAGTTCGTGCGCGACATTCCGTTCCGCCTCAAGAACGTCGATCTCGCTTCGCTGCTTCGCGCGGAGCGGCGTGGGCCGATGATGGACTCGTTGCACGGGGCGGCGGAGGCGGTGCTGGCCGACGGGCAAGACGTCTGCCAGAGCGATTACGATCGCTGGGAGTATCTGGTCGTTCACGCGCTGGCACGGCATTATTCTTATCCCAATATCGCCAGCAAGCTGACCTGCGCCGAGCAGCGCACGGTGAGTTTCGACAACGACTTGTTCGATTTCTATTGTTCGCTTCCGCCCGGGCATCGCCTTTCGGGGCAGGTGCTGCGATACGCCCTCAAGCATTTGAATCCCGAGCTCGCGCGGATTCCGACCGGCAATTGGGGAATCGCCGCGGGGGCCTCGCCGGCCTACAAGACGGCCTTCCTCATCGGGCGCAAGCTGCTGCGCCATGCTACCGGAATCCAGACCTTCCGCGCCCCCACGCTCGCCGACCGCACCTGGCCGGACCGGGCGCTGTATCTGCGCGAGCATCCGACCCTATTCGCCAAGGTGCGCGAGGCGATCGAATCGGAAGAGCTGCACGACGCGCTCGATTTCCTGGATTGGGGAAAGATCGGGGAAAAGACGGGCGAGTTCGCGGCGGACAGCGCCGCGGCCGGGCTGCTCATGTCCTTGCTGAGCCTGCACCGGCTCTTCGCGCTCAGCCGGTAACGGCTCATGTGCGGCATCTTCGGCTTCAGCCTCAATCGCCCGGTTCGTGAGTCCGACCTTATGCTCGGGCGGTGCGGTACGGAATTGCTTAAGCATCGCGGGCCCGACGGCAGCGGCGAGTGGGCGGAGGCGGCGCGCGGCATTTATCTCGGTCACCGCCGCCTGGCGGTCATCGACACGAGTCCTGCGAACGCGCAGCCCATGACGTCCGGCCCGTTTGTCGTGAGCTTCAACGGCGAGATTTACAATTTCAAGGAGTTGCGCGATGAGCTCGCCCCCCACGGCCGGAATTTTGCCACCTCGGGCGACACGGAAGTGCTGCTCAAGGCCTGGGCGGAATGGGGCGAGGGTGCAATCGACCGTTTCGACGGCATGTTCGCGTTCGCCCTTTACGACGGCGCGCGCCTGCACCTGGTGAGCGACCCCTTCGGCGAGAAGCCGCTTTATTATGCCGTGACCGGGGAGGGGGTCTATTTCGCCTCTGAGGCGCAGCCGCTGATCCAATTGCTCGGCCTCGAATTCGCGCCGCGCGGTTCCGAAATTCTGGCCGTCATGATGCTCGGCTTTGTTCCGGCGCCCGGAACCGGTTTTTCGAATCTCTTCACGCTGCCGCCCGCAACCCATGTGGTGATCGAGGCCGGGAAAATCGTTTCAGAGCGGCGCTATTGGGAACCGCCCCGCGCGAAGCCGCAGCGCGGCCCGTTGCGCCCCTTGAGCGAAAAGGAGCTGGATCGCATTCATGAAGATCTTCTCGTTTCGCTTCGCCGCCGCGTGCGCTCCGACGTGCCGTTGGGTCTGTTTTTATCGGCGGGCGTCGATTCCGCGACGGTCGCGGCGATGGTGGCGAAGGATTTGAAGCTCGGCCTCGAAGCATTCACGGTTTCGTTTCCCGATGCCGCCGATGAAAGCGCCGGCGCCGCGCGGATCGCTTCATTCCTGGGGCTTCAACATCGCATCGTCGACAGCCGCGAGGATGACACCTGGCGGCAGGCGCCGTTGCGGCTCGCCGGCCTGTTCGGGGTGCCGAACGACAATCTGACGGCGATTTCCGTGCATCAGATGTCGTCGCTCGCCCGCTCGCGCATGACGGTGGCGTTGAGCGGCATCGGCGGCGACGAATTGTTCTACGGATATAATAAGTATGCGTTCCTCTACCGCCATCGGCGCCTCTATCAATTCCTGCCGCCGTTGCTGAATCTCGCGCGCCCGCTCGATCCCTTGCTGCGGGGATTCGAGCCGTGGCGCAAGGCGTGCTCCCTGTTCCGGGGCGACGCCGCGTGGCGGTTTTTGGCTTTGAAGAACAACGGGCTAGGCGCGCTTCTGGACCGCATCCCCGATGCGCGGAACTGGGCGCGGACTCTCTTCTCCGGCGACGCGGAGCTTGCCTATCTGGCGCGCGATTTCGACACGCGCGTGACCTTGCCGGGAAGCTACATTTCGGCGGTCGACCGGGGCAGCATGCGGGCCAGCCTGGAGGTGCGCACGCCGTTCCTCTCGCGCCGGCTGTTCGAGACCATCGCCGATTTCGACCAAAGGACGTTCATGGCCTTCGGTCAAAAACAGGCGTTGCGGCGGATTCTTTACCGCTACGTACCGCGATCGGTACTGCAGGATGTGAAGCAGGGATTCGTCTTTCCGGCGCAGCGCTACCTCGCGGCGCAGCCGGACGCGCCGCCCGAGGTCGAAGGGATACCCGGCAACGTCCGTGCGGAGATCTGGCGTGATCGGCGCGACGCCCGCTATCGGATGCTGGCGATCCGCCTATGCATGCTCGAGACCTTCGCCAAGGCCGCCCCGCACGCCGGCCGCCATGCGGCACCGGCACGGGCCGCCGTATAGCCATGTGCGGGTTCGCAGCCCTCATCGAACCGGGGCGCCAGTTCGCGCCCGATCTTCTCGACGCGATGGAGCGCGACCTCCATCACCGCGGCCCCGATTCGGGCGGCAGGACCGGGGAGCCGGGCTTTGCCTTGGTGTTCCGCCGCCTTGCCATCCTCGACCCGGCGGCAAGATCCGACCAGCCCATGACCGACGACTCGGGGCGCTTCACCATCGTCTTCAATGGCGAGATTTACAATTACAAGGCGCTTCGGGACGAGCTTGCGGAGCACGGCGTGCGCTTCAAGAGCCGCGGCGACACCGAGGTGTTGATCCACGGCTATGCGGCATGGGGCGAGGGTCTGCTGGAGCGGCTCGAAGGCATGTACGCCTTCGTCCTCATCGATCGGCGCGAGCGCAAGGCCATCGCCGCGCGCGACCCCTTCGGCATCAAGCCGCTTTACATGCTGCGCAAAGGGGCCATGACGGGGTTTGCGAGCACGCTGCGCCCGCTGTCGCGCCTCACCCAGGCGGAGCCCGACGAAGCGGCATTGGCCGAGCTATTGACCTTCCGGTTCGCCGCCGGGCGGATGTCCAACCTCAAGGGGATCGAGAAGGTTCCGGGCGGAACCGTCGTCACCGTTTCGTTGGATAGCGGCGCGGCACGCGAGCGCCGCTTCTGCGACATCCTCTCGACCCTGCAACCCGAAGCCGCCATGACCGAGCAAGAAGCGGAAGCCGAAGCCTTGGCGGAGATCGAAGCATCGGTCCGCGCCCATCTCCAGAGCGATGTCGGCTACACGGTCCAGCTTTCGGGCGGCGTCGATTCGAGTTTGGTCACGGCCTTGGCCGCGCCCGCAACGGAAGGGCGCCTCACCACCTTCGGCATCAATCTTTCGCCCGACCCCTATGACGAGGCGCCGTACCGGCAGATGGTGATCGAGCGCTACGCCGTGGACCATCACGAAGTGGCGATGAGCGCCGGCGATTACGCCGAGGCGTTGCCGCGCGCCATTGCCCATATGGAAGGGCCGACCGCCCATTCGGGCTGCGTTCTCTTGATGCTGCTGTGCGATCGCATCCGCAAGACTTCCAAAGTCGTGCTGACCGGGGAGGGCGCGGATGAATTCTTCGGCGGCTATAAACGCTACGGGCTGTGGCGGCAGCTGCGCAACAAGGGATGGATGGCGCGGGCCGTGCCGCCGTTCCTGTGGCCCTATCTGCAGCGCTACCGCGAGATCGAGCGCTACTCGGGCCGCGACCCGGCGATATATTCTTCCGTCTATCACGATATCAAGGCGCTGAACGAGGTTTTCCCCGCGCTTGTGCCGAAACCGGGCGCGCGGGAAGAAGCGACCTCGCGCTTCCGCCACTTCCGCGACCGCATGTTCGCCGTGGATCAGACCGCCTATCTCGAATCGCTGCTGCTGCGCCAGGACAAGATGGCGATGGCGGCGTCGGTCGAGGCCCGCGTGCCTTTCACCCATCTGCCGCTGGCGCGCATCGTCAACCGCATCCCCCACCGCATCCGCGCGCCGGGCGGCGAGACCAAGCCCTTGCTGAAACGCATTGCCGGGCGCTACTTGCCGCGCGAACTCCTTTACCGGAGAAAGGTCGGTTTGGTCGTGCCGCTCAACGAGTGGCTGGCCGATCCATCCGCATTGGGGCGTTATCTGGAATTGCTGACGGAGCCCAATTCGCGGCTGGCCGCGTTCGCGGATCGCGCCAAGCTGCGCAATGCGGTCGAGAGCTTCCGCGCGGGGCAGCGGCGGGATCTTCCACCGCTCGAGCATTTCGTCAACATGGAGCTGTGGCTGCGCAGCCTTCCGGCCTACGCGTCCCATTCGGCGCTCGCGGCATGACGGATACGCTCGCCGCATCAAAGACGCGCTTTCCCTTCGGCGAGAACTGGTCAAGGTTTCTGGCCCAGGTCGACGAAACGCGCATCGGTGCGGCGCAAGCGAGCCTCGTCGAGATGCTGGGCGAGAGCGATCTCTCGGGAAAGACCTTCCTCGACATCGGCTCGGGAAGCGGGTTGTCCTCGCTGGCCGCGCGCAGACTGGGCGCGCGCGTCCTCTCCTTCGACGACGATCCGCAGTCCGTTGCCTGCACCGCGGAGCTGAAGCGCCGCTATTTCCCGGGAGATCCTCTTTGGTCGGTGACCAAAGGCTCGGCGCTTGACGAGGCCTTCCTGCGTGGGCTCGGTCCATATGACATCGTCTATTCCTGGGGCGTGCTGCATCATACCGGCGCGTTGTGGCGCGCACTCGATCTCGCGGCGCACCCGGTCGCCGCAAACGGGCGCCTGTTCATCGCCATCTACAACGACCAAGGCTGGATCACGCGCTATTGGCGCGTGGTCAAGCGGCTCTATAACCGCGGCGCGCTTGGGCGCTTCATCGTCATCACCATTCATGCGCCCCACCTGATTCTCGCCCGGTTGTTGTTCCGCGCGCTCACCGGGCGAGGGCCGCTTCCCCGTGGCATGTCGCTGTGGCGCGACATGCGCGACTGGCTGGGCGGCTGGCCCTTCGAGGCGGCACCCTCCGCGGACGTTATCACCTTCTGCGAAGAGAAGGGATTTTCCCTGCTGCGCGAGCGGGACGTCGGGCGGCGCCACGGCTGCAACGAATTCGTTTTCGTGCGCAAATCGCCTCGTTGAAGATCGCCTTTCTTATCCCGTCGCTGGCGGCGGGCGGCGCGGAGCGGCAGCTTGCGACGCTCGCCCGCGAGCTGGCGCGGCGCGGGGAGAAGGTGACGGTCATCGTCTTCCACTCCGGCGGCGCCTTGGAGGCGCCGCTTCGCCATGCCGGCGTCGACATCCATTCCCTCGATAAGCGCGGGCGGTTCGAGGTGATCGGCTTTCTCGGGCGCCTCGCCGGGCTGTTGCGGGCGCTCAAGCCCGATGTGCTCCATTCCTATCTCCCCACCGCCAATCTGGCGGCGCTCGCCATGCGCCCGTTCCTGCGGGGCGTGTTCATCGTCTGGGGTGTGCGCGCCTCCGATGTGGATCATTCGGCTTATGGGTTTTTTTCCCGGCTCGTGTACGCCGTAGAGCGGCAGTTTGCGCGGTATCCTGACCTGATCGTCATCAATTCGCACCGGGGCCGCGAGCGCTATGTCGGCCGCGGCTTTCCCGAATCGAAGATTGCCGTCGTCGAGAACGGCATCGACACCGAGTATTTCACGCCGCAGCCGGAGGCGGGGCGGGCGTTGAGGGGCGAATGGGGGATCGGCGGCGGCGAGATCGTCATCGGCCTTGCCGCGCGCCTCGACCCGATGAAGGACCACGAGACTTTCCTGCGCGCCGCGGCGTTCGCGGTCAAGAGCCGCTCCGACCTTCGCTTCGTGTGCGTGGGCGGCGGGGGAGAAAGCGATCTCGCGCGGCTGCGGGCACTGGGCAAAAGCCTCGGCGTGCCCGCGGTCTTTACCGGAGAACGCCACGACATGCCTGCGGCCTACAGCGCCTTCGATATCGCCGCCTGTTCCTCGACCGGCGAAGGTTTCCCCAACATGGCGGCCGAGGCGATGGCCTGCGGCGTGCCGGTCGTCGCGACCGATGTGGGCGATTGCGCGCGCATCGTCGGCGATGCCGGGATCATCGTGCCGCCGAAGGACCCGCAAGCCATGGCCCATGCCTGGCTGCGGCTGGTGGCGCTCCCGCCTGCGGGGCGCAAGGCCCTGGGGGCGAAGGCGCGGGAGCGCATCGCCAGGCAATTCAATGTCGGCGCGCTTGCGGAAAAGACGCTTCACGCGCTGCGCCGCGAACGGGCGCCGTAAAGGCATGAAACCGGGCCCGGCGCGAATCCTCTTTCCCTTCGTCGGCGACAGCGTCGGCGGCAGCCATCGCTCGGCCGTGCTCCTTATCCGCGCCCTGGACCGCACCCGCTTCGAGCCCGTCGTCCTCCTTCACCGCGACGGACCGCTCCAGGATTTGCTGGGAAAGGCCGGGCTTCCCTTCGTCCGCGCCCATGACCTGCCGCTTTACGATCCGGCCCTGGGCCGCGTTGCCGCCGCCTTGGCGCTTCTGGAGGAAACGCCTCGTCTGATGGGTTTCTTGCGCCATGAGCGGATCGCGCTGGTTCATGCCAACGATGCGCGCATGAGCGTCACCTGGGCCTTGGCGGCGCGGCTTTTGGGGCGGAAATTCGTTCTTCACCAGCGCACGCGGTTCATTCGCTCGCGGCTCACCACGCTGGCCGCGCGCATGGCCCATCGCATCGTCGCGATCTCGAACTACAACGCGGCGACCCTGCCATGGGCCCTCAGGCCGCGGGCCACGGTCATCGCCAACCCCTTCGAGGCGGTGGAGCCCCCGCCCGACCGGGCGGCCGCGCGCGCCGCGATCCTCGCCGTTGCCGGATTGCCCGCGGATTACGGGATCGTTTCCTTCGTCGGCACGTTGCAGGACCAAAAGCGCCCGCTCGTGTTCGTCGAGGCGGCGGCGAAGATCGCGCGGCAAGCGCGGCACCCAACCGCCTTCCTCATGTTCGGCCGGGACGGGGAAGATCTGGCGGAGCAGATCCATCAGCGCGCCGAGGCCCTGGGACTCGGGCGCGACTTGCGCTGGCTCGATTTCCGCCACGACATCGAAACCGTGCTGGCGGCAAGCGACCTGGTGCTTGCCCCTGCGGTGAACGAGGGCTTCGGCCGCGTGTTGGTGGAGGCGGCGCTTGCCGGCACGCCGGTCGTCGCCGCCGATTCGGGCGGCCACCGCGAGATCATCGCGAACGGCGACAACGGGATTCTGGTCCGCCCCGACGACGCCGAGGAATTGGCGAAGGCCGCGCTCGCCTTGCTCGGCGATTCCGAGAAGTGCCGGCGCATCGCCGCCGCGGCACGGGCGCGCGCGCAGGCGCGCCATTCCATCGGCTCTCACGCGCGCAGAATCGCGGAAGTCTATGACGAGGTTCTGGGCATGCGGCGCGCGGACGCGGCCCTCGTCATCGAAGGACTAGGCGGCGGCGGCGCGCAATATGTGCTCTCGATGCTTGCCAACCGCTGGGCGGCGGCAGGCCGCAACATCGCCGTGATCACGCTTCGAGGGCCGGAACAAGACGCGTTCGCGCTCGATCCCGCGATCAGGCGCATCGTGATCGGCGGCGCGGAACCATCGATGGGCGCATTCGCAGGCTTGCGCGCGAATCTGGCGCGGCTCTGCGCCTTGCGCCGCGCGCTGCGCGATTGCGGCGCGCCGGTCGCGGTCGGTTTCGTCGGCAGCACCAACGTGCTGCTGGCGCTGGCCTCTCTGCGGCTTGGGATGCGCACCATCATCAGCGAGCGCAACGATCCCGACCGCCAGCCGTTGCCCGGACTTTGGAACCGGTTGCGGCGCCTCGTCTATCCCCTGGCCGACGTCGTCACCGCGAACAGCGCGGCGGCGATCGAGGCGCTCGCGCGCTTCGTGCCGCGAAAGAAGCTCGCCTTCGTGCCGAATCCGGTGCGCGAATCCAATTCCACGGATATCGCCGCGAAAACGCAACCCACGATCCTCGCGGTCGGCCGGCTCCATCCCCAAAAGGGGTTCGACGTGTTGCTCGAGGCCTTCGCCAGCGTCCGGCGGGGCAATCCCGAATGGCGGCTCGTCGTCCTGGGCGCGGGCGCGCTCGAATCCTCGCTGAAGGAACAGGCCCGGGCGCTCGGGGTCGAAAGCGCCGTGGATTGGAAGGGGTTCGTTGCCGATCCCTTTCCCTGGTACCGGGCGGCGGACATCTTCGTGCTGCCGTCGCGCTACGAGGGAACGTCGAATGCGCTGATCGAGGCCATGAGCCGCGGGCTGCCCGCGGTCGTAACCGACGCGGTTTCGGGCGATCTCGTGACCGACGGCGCGACGGGCCTGGTCGCCAAGGCGGATGACGTCGCGGCGCTGGCGGCCGCGCTGGAACGATTGATGCGCGACCCCGATTTGCGGCGACGTTTGGGCGAGGCCGCCCGCGCCAAGCTTGCCGGACATCGCCCCGAGCAGGCGGTCGCGGCCTGGGAGAAGATCGTCTTTGCCGGCGTGTAACAGGCATATTTTCGTCGCGCTCGGCGCCGCCGCCGTTCTTGCGCTCGCCTCGCTGCTCTGGGGCGCTGCCGATGCGCTGCTCGGGCTCAAGGTCGCGGCCGCGGTCGTCCTCGCGCTCGGCCTCGGGGCGGCGGCGGTTTTCCATTTCACGGTGCAGATCGAAAGCCGCACCGGCCGGTTGTGGCGGTTGGCGCTTGAGGTTCTGGCGCTTGGGCTGTGCGCGCTGTTCGTGCTGTCGCGCGGCGCGCCTCATAACAACCCTGCTCTTTACGCCCTCTATGCCGATTACGGCGTGCGCGGGCTTGGGCTCGCCGCAACCGTTCTGGCCGGGCTCGCGGTCGCGGGCGGGCTCGTCCTTTACCGCCAGCGCGTGCATCCGATGGTGGCGGACTGGCGCGGGCGGATGTCGGAGCCTGAATTTTTGAGATGCGCCGGTGCGACGCTGGCCTTGCTGGCGATGCTGGCCGCGCTTGAGCCGGTCATCCGCTTCTGGGACGTGCCGGGCTGGGGCGATTCCAATTTTTACGACCACATCGCCCATGAGATCGCCTTGGGCCAGATGCCCGTCGGCCATTCCTATTACATGCCGGTCTATCAGTACGGAACGGCGCTCCTTTATTACCTGTTCGGCCATTTCTTTTTCGTCCAGCAACTGGCGAATGTCCTGCTTGCGCCCGTCACCGTCGTGCTGCTGTGCCTCTCGGCCTGGAACATGTTCCGGAACCCATGGGCGGTATTGCTGGTCGGCGCGCTCGCGGCCGGCGACGACGTCCTGCGCCACGCCCCTTACATGCAGCAGATCGAGAATTGGTATGTTCCGGCGTTGTCCCTCGCCGTATTCGCCGCCACCCGCTATTTCCGCGCCGCCTCTTTGCGGAACCTCGTCTGGCTCGCGCTGGCCGCCGGCCTCGTCTTCAACCTGCGGACCCAGGGTGCCTTCTTCGTCGGCTTTCTGTTGCTCGCGCCGTTTTTCCTGCGGGGCGTGACGATGCGCGAGCGCCTGCGTCATTTTGCCCTGGCCGGCGCCATGTTCGTCGTGACGCTCGTGCCCTGGACGGTTCGCAACTATGCGGTGGACGGGCGGTTGTCGCCGGTCGGGACGCAGGGTGCGGCGCACATTCTGTACTCGAACGATCCGCGCATCTTCTACGGCATCAGGCGCGATCTTGCTCCGGCCGAAGCAGTGAAATCAGACGACGAAAAGGCGGTCTCCACCACACAGGCCGCTATCGCCCGCGTTCTCGGCAATCCGATGCTGCTGGTGAGGGCAACGCCGTGGCGCACGCTTGCCTTCTATGGGCTTTTGCCGCCGGGCGTGTGGGACAAGGCCGGCCCGCGCCCGACCGATTGGGCGCGGGAGGGCAAGGAATACCTGCTCCGCGTCTTTCCCGTGCTGTGTCTGCTGGGTGCAAGCATTATCGGTCTTTTACTCAATCCCGGCCGCGCCACGCTCTTTCTGACGGGGGCGATCCTGGGGAACCTCGCCGTGGTGATGTTTGTCGGATTCAGCGAGCCACGGCTCTCATTTCCCGTCCAGGCGCTCCATATTCTTCTCGCGGGTGCCACGGTATTTGTGCCGCGGCTCGAATTCGCACCGGCGAGAGTCGGCGCGCCGATGCGGTCCCCCCGGCATTTATCTGGGGCAATTGCTGCGGTCGTCCTTGCGGCTTTTGCAGCGCATCTCGCCCTCGGGCGCCCTTATCTTTTGCGCGGGCTCACGGCCGCGCCCGCGAGTTACGATTCTTCGGTTGCGATCGACGCCAACCTGCCCGATCTGGCGGAGATCGTCCCACCCAAGGTTTCCGGAGAGGACGGGAGGCCTCTTCCGCTCCACAAGGGGGAGCGGGTGCGGGCAACGGTCGCCCTCACCAATCACCATCTGCCCGTGAAATATTATGCCTTTCCCTTGCCCGGATTCCCCGACTTCGCCGCCGATCCCAAGACCGACACTTATTACTTGACCTATCTCCTCGATGCCTCCGGCACCTACGTTTGGGGGGAATCGCGCCCGGTCGCCATCGGCTTCGCCGGCGCCGTTTTCGGCCGGCCGCTGCGTGAAGAGGACGTGGTGGAGGTCGAGGGCGAAGTGCTAGATATGGGCGAAGGGGGCGTCATCTGGCTTCGCGCCGATAAGGTGCGGTGGCTGCACGGCGGGTCAATCGGGTCCGGCGCGGCGCGCAGAACCGGAACTCGAGGCCGCTAGGCGGTAAGATGACATTCAGACACGTTGCGGGGGCGGTGCATGGCCATTAAGAGCGTTATTTTCCTTTCCGTCTTCTTCGCCTGCACCCTGCTTGCCAATTTCTTCTTCAAGCATGGGGCGATGGCGCTGGGGCCGTTCAATTTTTCCCTGGACACGCTGCGCGCCGCCTTGACCAGCCCGCCGGTTCTGATCGGCGCTGCACTCTATTTCGCCGCCGCCATCGCCTGGTTTGCGTCGCTCTCCATGGTGCCGCTCAACATCGCGATCTCGGTCAGCGCCTTCGTCTATGTCGGCGTCGTGCTTTTGGCCTATCTCGCATTCCACGAGCCGATCCCGCTTGCCCGTTGGGCGGGGATCGCTCTCATCGCGCTGGGCATGTTCGTGATCGGGCGGACGGCATGAGTGGCGGCGTCGAAGTTTCGGTCGTCATTCCCGCCTTCAACGAGGAGGAGACGATCGGCGACGTGGTGGCGCGCATCCGCCGCGTTGGCCCCGGCTTCGAGATTTTGGTGGTGGATGACGGCTCATCGGATGCAACCGCCGAGCGTGCGAAAGCGGCCGGCGCCACGGTCATCCGCAATCCGTACAACTTGGGTAACGGCGCCAGCGTGAAGATGGCCTGCCTGCGCGCCAAGGGCGACGTCATCGTGATGCTCGACGCCGACGGCCAGCACCCGGCCGAAGCGATCCCCACGCTTTTGGCCGACATCGGCGACTACGACATGTGCGTGGGCGCGCGCACGAGTCTTTCCAAGACCTCGCGCTTCCGCGATCTCGGCAATTTTGCCCTCAATCATCTGGCGAGCTGGATATCGGGAACCAAGGTGGTGGATCTGACCAGCGGGTTTCGCGCCATCAAGCGCGATCTTCTTCTCGAATACATCCACTTGTTCCCGACGCGCTACAGCTATCCCACCACCATCACCATGGCGATGCTGCAGGGCAATCACTTCGTCAAATACGTGCCGGTGGATACCATCCAGAAACGCGAATTCGGCACCAGCAATATCCGGCCCGTCCACGATTTCCTGCGCTTCGTGCGCATCATGATCCGGCTTGTCATCCTGTTCAGCCCCCGCCGGTTCTTCCTGCCGCTTGCGCTCATCGCCTTCCTCGGCGGCATCGGCATGGGCATCTATCAGCTTTTGCGCACCGGCGGCATCCAGGCCTCGGCGCTGCTTTTGATTCTCTCGGCGGTGTCGTTCTTCTGTTTCGGGATTCTGGCCGAACAGATCGCGGAACTGCGCCGCCAGAAGAACGAGGCGCTTCGGGTGCTGCGCCCCGACCGCTAGGCTTCCGCGCGCTTCTCCAGTTCCAGCGCGAGGGTGAGATTGAGGTCGATCAGGGGAATAAAGGGCAGCGGGAACAAACGCCGGCGCAGAACCTTGAATCGCTCCTCCAACGCGGCAACGACGCCGGCCGCCGTGTTGCAATGCTCCAGCGCAATGTATTTGCGGTAGTCGAGGTTGTAGCGCCGCGACATGGTGCGCTCCGACGTGAGTTTTCTCCCCAAAGTCCAGGCGAGCCCGCCTTCGCCGGGAAGCCCCATATAGAGACGCCCGGTAGGGGCGAGAATCCGCGCGGTTTCCGCAGTCGCCTCGCGCAGGTGATAGATGTGCTCGAAGGCGTAAATCGACGTGGCCACGGAAATCGCGCCCGTTTTGAGAGGCAAGGCACAGGAGTTGGCCTGGATCAGAATGGCGTCGGGAACGGCCGCCTTGAGCTTCTCCAGGCTTTCGAGGCGGATGTCGATGCCGATGACCCGTTGCCGGTCCGGCCAGAATCGGTAGTGATAGCCTTGCCCGCAGCCGATATCGCAGGCCCAGCCGTCGCCGCCGTTGGCCGCGCGCCAGGCCGCGATCGTCTTATGCGCCGATTCGTGGATGAGCTTGAAGACCAGGTTCCCTTCGGTGAAATAGGACGCCGAATCGTCGAAGAATTCGCTCATGCGACGGTAATCGGGGTCGTCGTAGGCCGCAGGCAAAGCGGGCGGGCGGCTCGGCATCAGGCACATGATGCCGCTTTCGGTGACGGGATAGCGCCGCGCGCATCCCCGGCATGCGAGTTCGCGCACGTTGTCCTGCGCCAAGGCGCCGCCGCAGTCCGGGCATTGCAGGATGGCGATGAGGGAGGGGGTAATCATAGGCGTCAGAGATTCGAGGGAAACACGGTTCCGGACAAGCAAAACCTTAACCGTGCCTGCGCCGATCCTAATCCATGATAAGCCATTGTTAATGCAAGATTCTGTGAAAAATTGCCGGGGCGGCGGCGGCAACTTGTCCTTGCGCCGGAAGGCGGCTTTCAGTAATCATTCCAATTCGCTCGGAGCGCGCCACAGGCGCGCCGGGGGCGCACGGCAATTCGACGGGCGATAAGGGCCAACTCATGAAAATTGCGGTTCTGGAGCCCTGCCTCGACGTCAAGAAGAACATCATCCGCGACGTGATCTACGGCTGCTGGTGCGGGGGCAAGCGCATCGGCGGCGCGACCGTGCCCCCATTCGAGCAGCTCACCATCGCCACCATCCTGAAGAACGAGGGGCACGACGTCGTCTTCGTCGACGCGCAGGCCGAGCAGCTGTCCGTCGAGGAGGTGGCCGGGCGTATTGCGGGCGCCGAGCTCGCCGTCATGTCCACCTCGGTGATGACGGCGAACAGCGATACCGCCTATGTGCGCGAGCTCAAGAAGAAAATCCCGGGCCTCATGACCGCCATTTACGGCTCGCATCCGACGTTCCAGCCGGAGGCGACGCTGCAGAAAGGCATCGACTTCGCCATTCAGCGCGAGCCGGAATGGGTGGTGCGCGACTTGGCGCGCGCGCTCGCCGAAGGCGACATGGAAAAGGCGCGGGCCGTGAACGGCACCTGCTCGCGGCGCGAGGACGGAACGGTCATCAAGAATCCGCGCTACGACTATATCGAGGACCTCGATCAGATCCCGGCGCAGGATGTGACGTTTCTGCCCAAGGGCGTCATCTACTTCAACCCGATCGTGCGCAACATCCCCTATATCACGGTTTCGAGCTCGCACGGATGCCCGGCGAAGTGCAACTACTGCACCGCACCGTTCTTCCACGGCACGCGCACGCGGTTCCAATCGGCGAACAAGGTGCTGGCGGACATCGACTATTACCTGAGCCACGGGATGAAGGAGATCTACTTCCGCGACGAGACCTTCACCGCCGACCGGCAGCGCGTGATCGATATCTGCAACGGGATTCGCGAGCGTGGCTATCGCTTCACCTGGATCTGCAACGCACGCGTCGATACGGTGGACCGCGAGATGCTTGTGCTGATGAAGCAGGCGGGCTGCCACCTCATCAAGTTCGGGGCCGAATCCGGCAACCAGGAAGTATTGGATGCCATCAAGAAGGGAATCACGCTGGAGCAGACGCGCGAAGCGTTCGCCATGTGCAACGAAATCGGCATCGACACGCACGCCCATTTCATGATCGCGATGCCGGGCGAGACCTACGATACGATGGAAGACACCATCGATCTCGCCCTCGAGATCAAACCGACGACGGCGACCTTCGGCATTTGCACGCCTTATCCCGGCACACCCTTGTTCCGCGACGTGATGCGCAAGGATGCCAGCATCGGCGACGGTGCCGAGAACGCGGCGATGCGGCGCCTCCACCTCGAAGGCGAATTCAACCACCTCTATAGTGCGGTCGATAAAAAAGACCTGCGCCCGACGCTGAAGCGCTTTTACCGCCGCTTCTATCTCCGCCCCGGCTATCTGCTTCGCATGGTGTCGCGGATTCGCAATTTCAACATGCTGCGCAACGCCGTGATCGGCGGCCTCAACGTCTTCGTCTTCTCCACCAACGAAAGCCAGGGATGACTGCCGCGGCGGCCCGCTTTCTGGGGCCGGCGATCAACACCACGGCACGGGTCTTGGGCCTCAGCGACCGCGACGCAGCCTCGGTCACCTACGGCTGCTGCGACCGCAACTATTGGCATTACAAGATCATCGACGTCGCCAACGCCCGCTTCCAGGAGGCCGGGCTGTTGTTCGCTCTCGCCTACGCCACCGAGGCGCCGGGGAATCCATTTTTCCGCAAGGCTCGAATACTGGAATGGAGCCGGGCGGCGTGGCGCTTCTGGCTGCGGCAGCGCAATCGCGACGGCTCTTTGGCCGAGGTCTATCCCAACGAGCGCAGCTTCTGCGCCACCGCCTTCTCGGCCGCCGCCTTCGTCGAGTCCGTGGCGCTGCTGGGCGGCGCCCCCACCTGGACGGAAGAGCTCGGGCGCGCCCAAACGACCATGGACTGGCTTGCCCGCAACGACAATCCGGAGGTCGGCAACCAGATGGCGGCCTCCTTGCTGGCGCTGACCGGCTATGCCCGGCTCACCGGAAATCCCAACTACGCCGCGGCCGCGGGGGCGCGGCGCAAGGACGTGCTGGCCATGGCCCAGGGCGACGGGACATTGCCGGAGTACGGCGGCCGCGACCTCGGCTATCAGACCATCAGCCTGGCTGCGCTCGCGCGGGTGCTGCGCATCGCGCGGGGCGACGCGGAAATCGAGGCCCTGGTCCGCAAAGGGCTGGCGCCGGTCGAGGCCGGGCTCGATGCCGATGGCCGCGCCGATCCGGCCAAGAACAGCCGCGGCACCCAGTTCATTTATCCCTCCGCGCTCGCGGCGCTGGGGAGCCCGGCGCTTGAGCGGGTCTTGGCGGGGCTCGCCAAGGGCCGCATTCTGCGCCCGGTCTGGATGGACGACCGCTATTGCATTGCCTTTGCCTCCGACTACTGGCTTGCATTCCAGGAGGGCAGCCGTGCTGATGTCGCCCGCTAAGCTCGTGGCGTTGCGCCTCTTCAACATGACGCTGGGACACAGCGCCCGGTTCAACAAATGGCTGCACCGCGCGCTCGTGTTCCTGTTCGTCGAGAAAGCGAAGGGAAACGCACGCTACATGGCGAGTTCCCGCTTCTTCGAGCCCGGGGAGCTCGACTGACCCGCATCGTGTTCTTCGCGGGCGCGCCCTTTCACGCGATGGCGTCTAAATTCCCATGTGTGGAATAGCCGGGCTGATCGGCCTTGCGGCGGGGCGCGAGCAGTTGGCGCGCATGCTCGCCCTCATGCGCCACCGCGGCCCTGACGGCGAAGGCATGTGGCAGGACGCGGAGGCCGATCTCTGGCTCGGCCACAGGCGGCTCGCCATCATCGACCTTTCGACCGGCGATCAGCCGATGGAAAGCGCGGATAAGCGCTTCGTCCTCACCTTCAACGGCGAAATCTACAACTACCGCGAGCTCCGGCCCGATCTCGAGCGCCGTGGCTATCCGTTCCGCACCACTTCCGACACCGAGGTTCTGCTGGCGGGTCTGGCCCTGGAAGGCCCGGCTTTCTTGCGCAAGACCATCGGCATGTTCGCCTTCGCCCTGTGGGACCGCCGCGAACGCACGCTTCTGCTCGCCCGCGACCGGGTGGGCGTGAAGCCGCTCTATTACGCGGAGCCGAAGCATGGCGGGCTCGCTTTCGCCTCCGAGGTCAAATCGCTTCTCGGGCTGGAAGGCGTTTCCCGCGAGATCGATGGGGCCGCGCTCGATGCCTATCTGGCGCTGCGCTACGTGCCGGCGCCGCTCACCATGATCGCCGGCGTCAAGAAATTCCCCCCCGGCCATTACGCGGTGTTCAAGGACGGCGAGCTTTCCTTTACCCGCTATTGGGACGTGTCCTTCGATTCGGGCGGCGGCGAGCGCATGGACGAGCGCGAGGCGCGCGACGAGCTGATCGCGTTGCTGAAGGACTCGGTGCGCCTGCGCCTGCGCAGCGACGTTCCCTTCGGCGCCTTTCTCTCGGGCGGCCTGGATTCCGTGCTCATCGTCGGCCTCATGGCGCAAACCGCGTCGGAACGGGTGCGCACCTATTCCATCGGCTTCGAGGGCGTGGAGGACGAGCGCCCGCAGGCGCGCGCGATTGCCAAGGCCGCCGGCGCGGATCACACCGAGTTCGCGCTGGCGCCCCAAGATCTGGCCCGCCTGCCCGAGGTCGCCTGGTATCTCGACGAGCCGTTTCCCGACCCCATCGTGCTGGCCATGAGTCTCCTTGCCGAGCGCGCCCGAAGCACGGTCAAAGTGATTCTGACCGGAGAGGGGTCGGACGAGATTTTCGCCGGTTACGTCCACCATCCCCATCTGCATCTGCTCTCGCGCGCGGCGCCTTGGGTACCCGAATCCCTGTTCCGCCTCGGCGCTTTCGCCGCCTCCCGCGTTCCGGTGGCCTTGCTCGACCGGCTGTTCGACTACCCGACGCCGCCGCGCGAGAAAGGGCGGGAGCGGCTGGCCGGTCTGCTGCGCGCCGCCCGGCACGAATCCGCCCGGTATCTGGCTTACGTCAGCCTGTTCACGGAAGACGAGCGGCGGCGCGTGCTCTCGCCCGCAGCGCGCGCGTCCGTTGAAAGCCCGTGGTCGGTCGCGAGCACCACGGAAGCGCGATTCGAGAATCTCGAAAACGATCTGCCCATCGACCGCATCTGGACCCTGGAATACCAGACTTGGCTTCCGGACAACATATTGTTCAAGCAGGATAAAACGCTGATGTCCCACGGCATCGAGGGGCGGGTGCCGTATTGCGATCATCGCTTGGTGGAATTCGCGGCAAAGCTGCCGCTGCGCTCTCGATTGTCGCACGGGCGCAACAAGGTTTTGTTGCGCGATGCGGCGTCAAAAATCTTTCCCGATCTGCCGCCGATGGGCGGCAAAAAGGCGTTTGTCGTGCCGCTCGATGGCGCTTATGGAGCCGTGATCCGCGAGCTGGCGGGCGATGTGCTGACGGGATCGCGCTTCCGCAGTCTCGGGCTGTTCGACAATCGTGCCGTCGAAACGCTGCTCGGCGAATTCCCCAACCCGTCGTTCCTGGTGGGCCGCCAGATCATGGCGCTGGTCATGTTCGCGCTGTGGCACGAAGGCGTCATGGGCGCGCC
>DATDPM010000064.1:0-13982 GCA_035292745.1 Alphaproteobacteria bacterium
AGGCGGCGGACGAGCTTCAGGCGCGCGGGCTGTCCACCACGGTGGTGGACGCGCGGTTCGCCAAACCTTTGGACACCGATCTCATCAAGCGCCTGGCGCGCGAGCACGAGGTGCTGATCACCGTCGAGGAAGGGGCGGTCGGCGGCTTCGCCGCCCATGTGCTGCAGTTCCTGGCGCTGGAGGGTATGCTGGACACGGGGCTCAAGATCCGCCCCCTCACCCTGCCCGACCGGTTCCTGGCCCACGACAAGCCGCAACTCCAATACGACCAGGCCGGGCTCAACGCCCCGCAAATCGTCGCCGCCGCCCTGGCAGCCTTGGGGCGCGAGGCGGACGCTTCGATTCGCGGCCGCGCCTGACGCCACTGCACCGGGGAGGGGAAGGCCGGCGCAACCCGCTGCGCCCGCCCGTGAACGCCATGCTCGATAGCCAGCAATCGGCGCCGCACCACCTGCACGGCCAAGCGCAAGCGAACCACGCGGCGGCGGTGACCGCGAACGCGGGATCGTCGTTCTTCTGGGGCATGAGGATTCTGCCCAAGCCCCGGCGCGAGGCGATGTATGCGATCTACGCCTTCTGCCGCGAAGTGGACGACATCGCCGACGGACCCGATCCGGCGCCGCGCCGCATCGAGCGGCTCAACGAATGGCGCGCCGAAGTGAACCGCGTCTTCGAAGGCGGGCCGAAGACTCTGACCGGCCGCGCGCTGGTGCAGCCGGTGCGCGATTTCGGCCTGGAGCGCGGGGATTTCCTGGCGGTGATCGACGGCGTGGCGATGGACGCGCGCGAGGAGATGTGCGCACCGCCTGCCGCCACGTTGCAGCAATATTGCGCGCGTGTGGCCGGCGCCGTGGGACTGCTTTCCATCCGCGCCTTCGGCGACGGATCGCCGCGCGCCCGCGACCTGGCCTTGGCCTTGGGCGAGGCGCTGCAACTCACCAACATTCTGCGGGATTTGCGCGAGGACGCGGCGCGCGGGCGGCTTTACCTGGCGCGCGAATTGCTGGAGAAGCACGGCATAACCACGCGCGATCCGGCGGAAGTCTTGGATCATCCCGCCCTTCCCGGCGTGTGCGCGGAACTGGCCGAGCGCGCCGCCGCCAAATTCGCCGAAGCCAAGGCGGCGCTCCGCGATTGCGACCGCCGCGCCTTGCGGCCCGCCGTCATCATGATGACGATCTACCGGCGCATCCTCGACAAGCTGCTCAAGCGCGGCTGGCATCGCCTGGACGAGCCGATCGAAGTGGCGAAGCCGGAAAAAATCTGGATCGCGCTGCGCCACGGAATCCTGTGAGCCTGACCACTGGCGAGGGCGCGGCGCGCCCCGGAACGGTTCATGTCATCGGTGCGGGCGTGGCCGGCCTGGCCTGCGCGGTGCGCCTGGCCGGGCTCGGCCGCAGGGTCGCGGTCCATGAGGCGACCGACCACGGCGGCGGGCGGTGCCGCTCGCTGTTCGACACCGGGTTGGGCCGCACCATCGACAACGGCAACCACCTGCTCCTGTCCGGAAACGACGGGGCGCGCAGCTATCTTGCCGAGATCGGCGCGCCGGATTCGCTGCGCGTGGCGCCGCGCGCCGTCTTTCCCTTCGTGGACCTGCGCAGCGGCGCGCGCTGGACGGTGCGCCCCAACGCGGGGCGCATCCCGTGGTGGATATTCTCGAGCGCGCGGCGCGTTCCCGGCACGAGCGCCGGCGATTATCTGGCCGCGCTCAAGCTTTATTCCGCGCCCGACAGCGCCACCGTCGCCCAATGCTTCGATACGCGGACGCCCGCCTATGAGCGGTTCTGGCGGCCGCTCGCCATTGCCGTCCTCAACATCGCGCCCGAGGAAGGTGCGGCGCGGCTGTTGTGGCCGGTGTTGAGACTGACCTTCGGTCGGGGCGAGGCGGCCAGCCGCCCGTGCATCGCGCGCGAAGGATTGTCGGCCGCGTTCGTCACGCCGGCGATCGAGAGGCTCGGCGCCTTGGGAGCGACGGTGCGGTTCAACCGGCGGCTGAAGGCGTTGGAAACGCGGGATGGAGATGTGCGCGCGCTTGGCTTCGGCGACGAGCGCATCGAGCTCGGCGCAGAGGACCGCGTCGTGCTGGCCGTGCCGCCGGAGGCGGCAACCCAGCTCGTGCCCGGGCTGACGGCGCCGCAAGAGGCGCGGGCCATCGTCAACGCGCATTTCCTGCTGCCGCAAGCGCCGCCGCCGCTGCCGGACGAAAGCCCGCTCCTGGGGCTCATCGGCGGGGCGTCGGAGTGGATGTTCGTGCGGGGCGACGTCGCCTCGGTGACGGTGAGCGCGGCCAACGAGTTGGCGGAGAGCGACGCGGAGGAGATCGCGGCCGCGATCTGGCCGGAAGCTGTGCGGGCGCTGGGGCTTCCGCCCGACGCGCGGAATTCCCTTCCGCCTTACCGCATCATCAAGGAGAAGCGCGCGACCTTCGCCCAGACGCCGGCCTCGCTCAAGCTGCGGCCCAAGACGGGAACGAATTTCACAAACCTGTTCCTGGCCGGGGACTGGACCGATACGGGACTTCCCGCCACCATCGAAGGCGCGATCCAATCGGGGTTCGCCGCGGCCCGGGCCGTGGCGGCGCGAGCCCGCGCAACGCGACCTTGACAACCTTGGCCCCAACCCGTAACCCCGCGATTCGCCACGTCCCAAATGCCCGCCATGACCGCTGAGCTGCCCGAAATGCCCGAAGCCCCGACACCAGGCGACGCCCGGTTGGATGCCGTCATCGAGGACGCCAAGGCGGAGCTATTAAAGCTCCAGGCGGAACACGGGCATTGGGTGTTCGAGCTGGAAGCCGACGCCACCATCCCGTCCGAATACATATTGCTGCGGCATTTCCTGGCGCGCTCCGAGGCCGAGCTCGACCCGGCGCTGGAAAAGAAGCTCGCGGTCTATATCCGCGGCGTCCAGGGCGAGCACGGCGGCTGGCCGCTGTTCCACCGCGGCGATTTCGACATGTCCGCCTCGGTCAAAGCCTATTACGCGCTGAAGATCGCGGGCGACGATGTGAACGCTTCGCATATGAAGCGCGCCCGCGACGCGATCCTGTCGCGCGGGGGCGCCGCGCGCTCCAACGTCTTTACCCGCGTGGCGCTGGCGCTGTTCGGGCAGGTGCCGTGGCGGGCGGTGCCGGCGATGCCGGTCGAGATCATGCTGCTGCCGCGCTGGTTCCCGTTTCACCTGGCGAAGGTTTCCTATTGGTCGCGCACGGTGATCGCGCCGCTGTTGATTTTGATGGCCCTCAAGCCGCGGGCGCGGAACCCGAAGGCGGTGAACATCCGCGAGCTGTTCGCCACGCCGCCCGAGCAGGAGACGCGCTACAACGTCAATCCCACGGGGAAAATCCTGGGCGATCTTTTGCTCGCGTTCGACCGTATCTTGCGGCGGGCCGAGCCGTATTTCCCCCAGGCCTCCCGCCGGCGCGCGATTCGAAAGGCGGTCGATTTCGTCACCTTGCGCCTGAACGGCGAGGACGGCCTGGGCGGCATCTTCCCGGCCATGGCCAACGCGGTCATGGCGTTCGATCAACTCGGCTATCCCCGCGACCATGCCGATTTCAAGATGGCGATGCAGTCGGTCGAAAAAATGATGGTGCGGCTCGAAGACCGGACCTACTGCCAGCCCTGCCTCTCGCCGGTGTGGGACACGGGGCTTGCGGTGCATGCGCTGATGGAGGCGGGCGTGCCGCGCGACGGCCCCGCCATGCGAAAGTCCATGGAGTGGCTGGTGGAGCGGCAGATCCTCGACGTCGCCGGCGACTGGGAATGGGCGCGCCCGGGCCTGCGCCCCGGCGGCTGGGCCTTCCAATACTGGAACGACTACTACCCCGACGTGGACGACACGGCGGTGGTGGCGATGGCGCTGGAGCGCAGCAGCGGCCCCCGCTATCGGCAATCGCTGGCGCGCGCCATCGAGTGGATCGTCGGCATGCAGTGCAAGAACGGCGGCTGGGGCTCGTTCGACGCCGACAACACGCAATACTACCTGAACAACATCCCGTTCGCCGATCACGGCGCGCTGCTCGACCCGCCGACGGCGGACGTATCGGCGCGCTGCGTGTCCATGCTGGCGCAGCTGGGATTCAAGCGCGACGATCCGGCGCTGGCGCGCGGCCTCGCGTATCTGCGGCGCGAGCAGGAAGCGGACGGCTCGTGGTTCGGCCGCTGGGGAACCAATTACATTTACGGCACTTGGTCGGTGTTGTGCGCGTTCAACGCCGCGGGCGAGGACATGAAGGCCCCGCATATCCGGAAAGCCGTCGATTGGCTGAAGTCGCGCCAGGGCGCGGACGGCGGCTGGGGCGAGGACGGCGCGACCTATTGGCAAGAGCGGCGCGGCGAAGCCAAGGCCAGCACCGCGTCGCAGACCGCCTGGGCGATTCTGGGCCTGATGGCGGCGGGCGAGGTGACAAGCGACGCGGTGACGCGCGGCATCGCCTATTTGCTCGATGCGCCCCGCAGCGGCGCGCGCTGGGATGAGGCGTGGTTCACGGCGGTCGGCTTCCCGCGCGTGTTCTATCTGCGCTACCACGGCTACGCCGCCTATTTCCCGCTGTGGGCCCTGGCGCGCTACCGCAACCTCACGCGCGGCAACGCGCCGAGCGCGATGTACGGGATGTGAGCGAGAACCGTCTTCCCGTCGGCATCGTCACCGGCCTCAATGCCGAGGCGAACTGCCTGCGGGGCGTGACCACCGGAGACGCGGCCCCCATCGTCTTTTGTTCCGGCGGCAGCGCCGCGCGTGCGCGCGAAGGGGCGCGGCAACTCGTCGAAGACGGCGTCGCCGGGCTGGTCAGCTTCGGCATCGCCGGCGGGCTCGACCCCGCGCTCAAGCCCGGGACGGTCGTGCTGGCCCGGTCGGTCGCGGCGGAAAACGGCACGCGATTCGACGGCTCGCACGAATGGCGGGAGCGGCTTCAGGCCGAGGCCTGGGGGCGATGCCACTTCGTCGCCGGCGTCATCGCCGGGCGCGACCGGCCGGTGCTGCGGGCCGAGGAAAAGCGGGCGCTGTTCGAATCGACCGGCGCGGCCGCCGTGGACATGGAGAGCCACGCGGTGGCGGCCGTGGCCCGCGAGGCCGGGATTCCGTTCCTTGCGGTCCGGGCGATCGCCGATCCCGCCTGGCGCAGCGTGCCGGAATGGGCGTTGGCGGGGGTCAGGCCCGACGGGCGCACGCGGCCGCTCGCGGTTCTCGCGCGGGTCGCACTTCGTCCGTGGGATTGGCCGGCGCTTTTTGCCCTGGCGCGGGATTCGGAAGCGGCGTTCGAGAGCCTACGCGGCGTCGCCGATCTTGGCGCCTTGCTGGTCGCTCCCGGATAGCCTGGGGGCGTGGATCTGCTCCACCGCTTCCTGGACCCGGCGCTCGAACACGTATTCGGCGGGCCGCGCGTTGTGAAGCGGGATGTCGGCGACCATCGGCCCTTCGGTGTTCACGCCCTTGAGCGTGACGGCGAGCGCATTCAGCGGGCGGCGGAAGGTGTCGGTGACGGCGGTCGCCTCATAGCCGCAATGGGCCATGCAGTTCGAGCACTTCTCGTAATTGCCGGTGCCGTATAGATCCCAGTCGGTTTCCTCCATCAGTTCCTTGAACGAACCGACGAAGCCCTCGCCCAGCAGGTAGCACGGGCGCTGCCAGCCGAAGATGTTGCGCGTCGGGTTGCCCCAGGGCGTGCAGTGGTACTGCTGGTTCCCGGCGAGGAAATCGAGATAGAGCGGCGAATGGCTGAAGCGCCATTTGTGGCCCTTGCCGGCCCGGAAGATGCCGCGGAACAGCTCCTTGGTCTTGTGCCGGTTCAGGAAATGCTCCTGATCGGGCGCGCGCTCGTAGGCGTAGCCCGGCGACATGGTGATGCTCTCCACCCCCATCGTCATGACCGAATCGAAGAACGCGGCGACGTTGGCGGACTCGGCGCCGTCGAACAGCGTGCAGTTGATGTTGACCCGGAAGCCGCGCGCGCTCGCGGCCTGGATGGCCTTCACCGCGCGGTCGTACACGCCGTCCTGGCACACGGCGATATCGTGATGCTCGCGGTCGCCGTCGAGATGAACGGAGAAGGTGAAATAGGGGCTGGGCTTGAACAGGTCGAGCTTCTTCTCCATCAGCAGCGCGTTGGTGCACAGATAGACGAACTTCTTGCGCGCGACGATGCCGGCCACGATCTCGCCGATCTCCTTGTGCAGCAGCGGCTCGCCGCCCGGGATCGAGACGATGGGCGCGCCGCATTCATCCACCGCATCCAGACATTGCCGGACGCTGAGGCGCTTGTTCAGGATGTCATCGGGATAATCGATCTTGCCGCAACCGGCGCAGGCGAGATTGCAGCGGAACAGCGGCTCGAGCATCAGCACCAAGGGGTACTTGCCGTTGCCCAAAAGGCGCTGCTTCAAAATGTAAGCGCCGACTCTGATCTGTTGGATGAGGGGTATGGCCACTGCCGCCCTGCCCTTTCTGTTTGCAGTCTTGTTTTTGAATCCGCCCTTAGGCGATCCGCGCCACGGGTAGGTTGCGCAGCTCCTCGGGCAGCTTGAATTGGACGTTTTCTTCCTCGCCGTCCAGAACCTCGACCTCGATGTCGCGGTGCGACCGCAACCGGTCGATCAATTCCACGACCAGTTCCTCGGGCGTCGAGGCCCCGGCGGTAATGCCGACGGCGTCCACGCCTTCGAGCCAGCGCGGGTCGAGATGGCTGGCATCCTCGATGAGATAGGTGGCGACCCCGGTATCCGCGGCGATCTCGCGCAAGCGATTCGAGTTGGAGGAGTTGCGCGCGCCCACGACCAGGAACAAATCCACCTTGGGCGCGAGCTCGCGCACCGCGCGCTGGCGGTTTTGGGTCGCGTAGCAGATGTCCTTCACGTCCGGTCCGACGATCTTGGGGAAGCGCACGGACAGCGCCTCGATCACCTCGCGGGTGTCGTCGACGGAGAGCGTGGTCTGCGAGACATAGGCGAGCTTGTCGGGATTGCCGACCTGGAGCTTGCCGACGGCTTCCGCCGTGGACACGAGATAGACCTTGCCCGGGATGCGGCCCATGGTGCCTTCCACCTCGGGGTGGCCTTCGTGGCCGATGAGCACGACCTCGAAGCCCTGCTCGGCGTAGCGCTGGCCTTCCTTGTGAACCTTCGCCACCAGCGGGCAGGTCGCATCCACCACGGGAAGCGCGCGCAGCCGCGCCACGTCCTCGACCTTCTGGGCGACGCCGTGGGCGCTGAATACAGTCACCGCGCCGTCGGGGATTTCATCCAGCTCCTCGACGAAGCGGGCGCCCTTGGCCTTCAAATCTTCCACGACGCGCTTGTTGTGGACGATCTCGTGGCGCACATAGACCGGCGGACCGTAAATCTCGAGCGCCCGCTCGACGATCTCGATCGCCCGCTCGACGCCGGCGCAGAAGCCTCTGGGTTTGGCAAGAATGACGCGCAAGCCTAAATCTCCATCCAATCCGTTTGTCCCCACCCCGGCCAGGCCGGAAGCGGCCTGCGGCCCACACCATAACCGGGTTTGGCCGGGAAAGAAAAGCCGCCGGTTCATGAATTATGCCAAAGACTTGGCCCTAGTCATTGTGGGGACAAAGGGCGGGCGGCCAAGGGATATGGACGGCACGCCGCCGCGGCCCGGTCACGACAGATAGCCGCGGGCCTCGAACCAGTCGACCGCATCGGCCAGCGCCGCCCGCGCCGTCTTGGGCTGGTAGCCCAATTCGCGCCGCGCCTTGTCGCTGGAGAAGTACATGAGCTTTTTCGCCATGCGCACCGAATCGACGGTCGCGACCGGCTCGCCGCCCGAGATTCGCGCCACCGCCTCGGCCACGAAGGCGATCGGCATGACCACCCTGTGGGACAGCTTGATGCGCGGCGCCGCGCGGCCGGTGAGCGCCGCGATCTCGCCCAGGATCTCGCGCAGCGTCATGTTGGTGCCGCCGAGAATGTAACGCTCGCCCACACGGCCGCGCTCGAAGGCGCGCAGATGCCCTTCGGCCACGTCGTCCACATGGACGACGTTGAGCCCGGTTTCCATATAGGCCGGCATGCGGCCCGCCGCGGCCTCGACGATCATGCGGCCGGTGGGCGTCGGCTTGATGTCGCGCGGGCCGACGGGCGCGGACGGATTGACGATGACGGCGGGGATGTTCTCGCGCGCGATCAGGCGGCGCACTTCGGCTTCGGCCAGGAATTTCGAGCGCTTGTAGTGGCCGATCATGTCGGCGATGGAGGCCGGCGTTTCCTCGTCGGCCGGCGAGCCGCCGGGGACCGTGCCGAGGGTGGCGACGCTGCTGGTATAGACGATGCGCGAGCAGCCGGCCGCGGCCGCCGCGTGCATCACATTGGCGGTGCCGGTGACGTTCGCCTCATAAATTTCCGCCGGGTTCGGAGTCCACAGCCGGTAGTCGGCGGCGACGTGGAACACCGCCGTGCAGCCCTTGACGGCGCGGGCGAGCGAGTCCGCGTCCAACAGATCGCCGGTGACGACCTCGACCGGCAGGCCTTCGAGATTGGCGAGGCTGCTCGACTCGCGCACCAAGGCGCGGACCTCGTGCCCGGCATCGAGGAGCCTTCTGACGATGGCGGAGCCGACGAAGCCCGATCCGCCCGTTACCAGAGTCGTCATGAACCGGGTTTCGATTCGGTGCGCGCCCCGGTCTCGCGGCGGGATCGGTGGAGAACCCGGAGCCGATCGCGGATCACTTGTCACCCCCGCGCGGCACACCGGCGAGCCGGGGAAGAATCTCGTCCCGCGCCCGGGCCACGTCCTCGGGAAAGTCGATCTCGATCCAGGGCAGGCCGGTGATGTCTTCGAAGCCGAACGTGCCGGGCGCGGATTCCAGCAGCACGTCGCGCAGCGCCTCTTCGTACCATTCGCCGCCCCGCCCGCCCGAAACGTAGGATTCGGACCGCGCGGCGAGCCGGCTTGCAACCGGCGGCGAGAGGCGGAAGAAGCCCACCGATTCGCCGTAATAGTCGCAGGGATTGCGCACGATCTTGTGGAAGTCCACGAGCTGGCCCTCGCGCACGCACAGCTTCACCGGCTCGTCGCCCGGCTCGATCTGCCGATCCATGAGGAAACAATTCACGTGCCGGGACTCCACGAGCCGTGCCAAGAGCCGATAATCATAAAGAACGTCCGCGTCCATCAGAAGGATGTCCGCGCCGCTTGCGAGCGCGCGCCGCGCCGCCCAAAGGCTGACGATGCTACCGTCCCGATAGGCCGGGTTCAACACGCAACTGGCAAACCCCGCGCCCGCGCGCGCGATCTCCCGTTCCAGCAGTTCGGATTTGTAGCCCGTGGCGACCGTCACCTGCTCGACGCCGAGGTGGCGGAGTATTTCCAGGTGGCGGGCGATGAGGCTTTTGCCGCCGAATTCCAGCGCCGCTTTGGGCGGGTGGTCCGCACCGGCACCCAGGCGCCGCCCCACGCCCGCCGCCAGGATCACCGCCCTCACGGGCTTCTGGCGCGGCGCGCGGCGCGCCGGTCGCGGAGCTCCTGCATGGCGGGCAGCACGACCAGCGTGCACACGAGCGCGAGCGACAGGGAAACGAACAATAGAACGCCCATGCTCTGGGTGCCGCGATGGTGCGAGATCGCGAGCGTGCCGAAGGAGCACATGGTGGTGAGCGCGCTGAACAGCACCGCGCGCGGCGTGTTGGTGGCGAGCACCGCGGCGACGCCCTGCGTCGCGCGATGGCGGAGCACGAGATAGATGCCGTAGCCGACACCCAGACACAGCAGCAGGGGCAGCGCGATGATGTTGGCGAAATTGAACGGCAAGTGGAAGAGCACCGTGAACGCGATGGTGAGGACGGCCGCCAGAGCAAGCGGCGTCAATACGAACACGGTGTCCACCACATTGCGCATGACCAGCAGCAGCAGAATGACGATGCCGACCGCGGAATAGAGGCCGGCCTGCTCGAAAGCATGCACCACCGCGTCTCCCGCCGCCAGTATCACCACGGGATTGTCGGTGGCATCGGGCGCCACCGCCTGGACGGCTTGGACGAAGCGCCGCAGATTGGCATTGTCGCTCATGTCGGCGCTGGGCACGACGGTGACGAGCGTGCGCCCGTCGGCGGCGATTTCGCGCTCGCGCAGATCGGCCGGCAGATCGTCGAGCGTGACTTTTTCCGGATGCAGGGATTGGCGAAGCTGCTCGAGGCGGGACGGCAGCGTCGCGAGCAGGCTGTTCTCGAGATCGATCAGCCCGGAGGCGCCCTGTTTTTCGACCAGATGCCCGAGACCTTGGGAAATGCGGCGCGCCGCCGGGCCAAGCTCGCCCGCATGCGGGCTGTCGGCGAGCTTGCCGAGTTTCGCACGGAATGCCGTGGCGACATCGAGGCGCTGGTCGGGATCGGGCGGCGCCTTCGGCTCGGATGCCTCCAGCACGGGGAAGAGGAAAAGCGCCATGCCGTCGACGATCGCGAGCTTCTCGTCCTGATGGTCGGGCACGAAATCGGCAAGCGTGCGCGTGCTTTGGACCTCGGGCAGCTTGTCGAGCCGCCCCGCGAGCGCCCGCGCGGCATCGAGGTCCGGCGCGAGAATGGAGATGGTATAGGCGGAACTGGGATCCCAGCGAATCAGGTCGTGGAAGGTGCGAACCGATTCGGTGGTGGGGTCGTTCAGATTGAGCGGATTGAAATCGAACCGGGCGCGCGGCGCCTGCGTCGACGCCGCAAGCCCGAGCAGGAGCGCGCCGACCGTGATGGTCACCGGATGGCGCAGCACGAAGCCGAGCGTCGGCTCGCCGTTCGCCGACAGCGCCTTATCCGGGGCCGCGGCGCGGCACGGCGTCAGCGGCATGAGCGCCAGCAAAGCCGGAAGCACCGTGAGATTCGCGAACCAGGCGATGAACATGCTGAAGCCCGCGATCATGCCGAGCTCGGACAATCCCACATAGTCGGTGGGCACGAAGGCGAAGAAGCCGATGGCGGCGGCGCCCGACGCGAGCGTGAGCGCCCCGCCCACGCCTATTGCCGTGTTGCGCAGGGCTCTCGCCGTTTCCTCGCCCCGCGCGATCGCTTCGCCGTAGCGCAGGCAGAACTGGATGCCGAAATCCACGCCCACGCCGATGAACAGAACGGCGAAGGTCACGGAGATGAGGTTGAGGTGGCCGATGGCGACCGCGGCAAAGGTGGCGGACCAGGCCAAGCCGATGACGAGGGTGACGAGGGTGGAGACGATCAGCCGCGTAGAGCGCAGGCCCACGAGCAAGAGCACGGTGACGAGCGCGAACGAGAGAAAACCCGCAAGCCCCGCCCCCTGCGAGACGCTTTCCAGCTCTTCGTCCTGAAGCGCGGCGGAGCCGGTCAGGCGCACGCGGACCTGGCTGCCGCCCATCGCCGGTATTTCCGCGGCGATGTTGCGGATGGCGTCGATCGCGGCGCGGGCGGGGCGCAGAGTCGCGTAGTCGAGCTTCGGCTGAACCACGATGACGTGCCGCAAATCCTCTTCGGTTTCCGTGCCGGCCATCATCTCGCGCCAGGACAGCAGATAGGGACGCCCCTCGAGACGCGCGGCGACGGCCTCGTCGACCTTGGTGAAAATTTTCTCGAGCGTGGAGGGCTCGGCGTTGCCGTCGGCAACTTCCCCGGCGGCCAGCCCCAAAACCTCGAACAGTCCGCGCAGGCTCGGATCTTTGGCGAGCGTGCCCAGGAGCGGCTGCGCGGCGGCGATGCGCGTCGAGAGATCGGAGAGCTCCTCGACACCGAGATAAAGGAGGCCGTTGCGGACGAAGAACGGATCGTCAACCGGATCGAACACGTAAGGGAACAGTTCCGGCTGGGCGCGCAACCGCGACGCCATCGTGCTGCTGGCATGGGCGACGACGTCGGCGTTGTCGCCGTCGATGACGATGACGATGTTGTCCGAAAGTTGCGGAAAGGCCGCCCGGAACGCGTCGTACGGGTGCCGGAAGGGCAGCTTCTTCGACAGCATGTCCGTGGTGTCGGTGAACATGGCGATGTGGGTCGCGGCGTAATAGACGCCGCCGGCGGCGCTGATAACCGCAAGCGCCACCACATAGGGGGCGCCCCGGCGCATGGTATCCACCCACAGGCCGAGGGTCCGCCGGAACAGGTTTGCAGCGAGGTTTATCACGAAACTGGGCGCTTTCCCTTCCGCCGGAACCGGGTCAAGCGGTCCAGGCGCGCGCGGCCGGCCGACGGTTGCAAGTCGCCCCCTTTTCCCCGATATAAGGGGGGAAACTCCCACCCGCCAAGGAGAGACAATGGCGTTCCATCGCCTGAAAACCGCTTCCGCCGCGCTCTTGACCGGCGTGCTTATAGCCTTTTCCGGCGCGCCCCAGCAAGTTGCCGCCCAGGCCGCGATGCCCCAGCCGACCGCGGCCGAATACGTCGTCCAACAATTCCATGCCACCCTGGTCAACGTCATGAAGGAGGCCGATAGCCTGGGCTACGAGGGCCGCTATCAATGGCTGGCGCCGGCGGTTCAGGAGACCTTCAACCTGCCGTTCATGGCGGAAGTCGCGGCCGGCGTCTACTGGACCAAGGCGACCGACGAGCAACGCAAGCGCTATGTCGACGCTTTCTCGAATATGAGCACGGCCACCTACGCCGCGCGCTTCGACGGCTATACCGGCGAGAAATTCGACATCCTCGGCGCCGACGGCGAAGGGCGCAGCTCGATCGTGGTGAGAAGCGAGATCACGCAAAGCGACGGCGGGCGCGTCGCCATCAGCTATCTGCTGCGGGAGTCCGGCAGCGCGTGGAAGGTCGTCGACGTGTACCTCAACGGCAGCATCAGCGAGCTCGCGGTCAGGAAATCCGACTTTTCGGACATCCTGAAATCCGGGGGCATGGACGCGCTGATCAAGGCGCTGGACGACAAGGTGGCGAGCATCGCCAAGGACGAGACCAGGGCCGCGGCCAAGAGGCCTTAAGCTGCCGGGCCGGCCGGAACCGGCGGAAAGGGGCGGGTTTCCACGGTTTCCAAGAGGCTTAATCCGTATTACCTTGGGGCAAGGTGCGTCGGGGCGCACCCGCCGTCTTTTTGAATGGGGATCGCAGCAATGACGAAGGCGCGTGTCGTCGGGCCTGTCGAGGGCGCGGAAGCGCGGTTCGAGCCGCGCTCCAAGGCGGCGCTGCTGCGCGGCCTGCTCTATTCGCCCGAACTGTCGTTTCTGATGGAGGCTCACGACGGGCTCTCCGCGAAGATCGTCGAAGAATCGGGATTCAAGGGGATCTGGGCCTCCGGCCTTTCGATCTCCGCCGCGCTGGGCGTACGCGACAACAACGAAGCGTCGTGGACGCAGGTGATGGAAGTGCTGGAGTTCATGTCGGATGCCACCACGATCCCCATGTTGGTGGACGGCGACACCGGCTACGGCAATTTCAACAACATGCGCCGGCTTGTGAAAAAGCTGTGTCAACGCGGCGTCGCCGGCGTGTGCATCGAGGACAAGCTGTTTCCCAAGACCAACTCGTTCCTCGGCGACGGGCAGCCGCTCGCCGATATCGGCGAATTCTGCGGCAAAATTAAGGCGGGGAAGGACAGCCAGAGCGACGAGGACTTCTGCATCGTCGCCCGCCTCGAGGCGCTGGTGGGCGGCTGGGGGCTGGACGAGGCGCTGCGCCGGGCCGAGGCGTATCGCGACGCGGGCGCCGACGCGATCTTGGTCCATTCCAAGAAATCCACGGCCGACGAGATCCTCGCCTTCATGCGCGAATGGGACGCCCGCTGCCCGGTCGTGATCGTGCCGACCATGTTCTACGAGACCCCCGCCAAGGTCTTGCGCAATGTCGGAATCTCGACCGTCATCTGGGCCAATCACAATCTGAGGGCCGCCATCAGCGCCATGCAGGAGACCTGCCGCCGCATCCAGAGCGAGGAGAGCCTGGTGGGCGTCGAAGGCGAGATCGCCAGCATCGAGGAAGTGTTCCGCTTGACCGGCAACAACGAGCTGGCCGAGGCGGAGCGCCGTTACCTGGGCAGCGCGCGCGAGGAGGTGCGGGCGATCGTCATCGCGGCCA
>DATDPM010000065.1:0-17317 GCA_035292745.1 Alphaproteobacteria bacterium
CCATGAACCGACGGCAAGCGCCGAAAACTTCGTAAGCCGCGAACCGGCGCCGCGTCCCGAGCATCACGAGCACCGCGAACACCGGCCGCATGAGCCGAGCGCCCCTCCCGCTGCGGTGGAATCTCACGGGAAGTCGCACGCGGAAGAGCCGGATGACCGGCCCAAGCGCCGCGGCTGGTGGCAGCGCCTCGTCGAATAAGGAACGTTTATGCGCGCCAGGCTTCGAGGCGGCGCGCCGCCTCGATCATGTCCGCGGACGACCCGGCGTAGGAGAAGCGCACGAAATTATGGCCGCGGGCCGGATCGAAATCGACGCCCGGCGTGATCGCAACCCCGGTTTCGGCAAGCAAGCGACGGCAAAGGTCTTCGCTGTCGTTGGTGAGATGGCGGACATCGGCATAGAGATAGAAGGCCCCGTCGGCGGGGGCGAGCCGGTCGAAGCCGGCCCTCGGCAGATGCTTCAGGAGATGCGCGCGGTTCTGCCCGAATCGCCGCACGTTTGCCTGCAATTCGTCGCGGCAATCGAAAACCTTGAGCGCGGCGCGCTGGGAAAGCGTCGGCGGCGAGATGAAAAGATTCTGGGAAAGCCGGTCCACCGAACGCAGCATATCGTCGGGAACCACCATCCACCCCAGCCGCCAGCCCATCATCGAGAAGTATTTCGAGAAGCTGTTGATGACGACGGCCTCGTCGCTCGCTTCGAGAACGCTCGTCGCCTTCGTGCCGTAGGTGATGCCGTGATAGATCTCGTCGGAAACCAGGCGGATGCCGCGCGCCGCGCAATATTCGGCGAGCGCCCGCATTTCGTCTTTCGCCAGCACGGTGCCGGCGGGATTGGAGGGGCTGGCGACGATCAAGCCGTCGAGCCGGCCCGGCACGGTTTCGAGCAGCGTGGGCGTGGGCTGGAAGCGCGTCTCCGGCCCGGTTTCGATCAGCACCGGCTCGATGCCGAGCGCGGTCAGGATATTGCGATAGGCGGGATAGCCGGGCACGGCGAGCGCCACGCGGTCGCCGACATCGAAGGCGGCGAGAAAGGCGAGAACGAAGCCGCCGGACGACCCCGTGGTGACGACGATGCGGTCGGGCGGAACGTCGAATCCCTCCGTTTCCCGGTAATAGTCCGAAATGCGCGCGCGCAACGCCGGAAGACCGGTCGATTCGGTGTAGCCCAAGGGGCCCGATTCGAGAATCCGCTTCGCCTCCTCGATCACGGGCTCGGGCGCGGAGGTGCTGGGCTCGCCCAATTCGAGATGGAATACGTCGCCGCCCGCCGCCGCCCGCCGGTTCGCGGCGGCCAGCGTTTCCATGACGATGAAGGGCGGAACCAGGCCGCGCCGCGCGATCTTCATCGCCCGCCGGCCTTCGCGGGCGCGCATTGACGCCGCGCCGCCGCATGACTAGTTAAAGGGGCGGCTTTCCCGGTGATTTTGGTGCGCAAGCTTCTCATTTCCATCATGACGGCGGCGTTTCTGGCGGCGCTGCTGATCCCGGCCCCGGCGCGGGCCCAGGGGCTTGCGATCGCTCGCGACGCCGAGATCGAAAATACCATCCGCGCCTACGCCACGCCAATCTTCGACGCCGCGGGCCTCGACCCCGAGGCGGTCACCATCCGCATTGTGAACGATTCCGACGTGAACGCCTTCGTCCTGGGCGGCCAGAACCTGTTCATGACCGTCGGGCTTCTGCTTCTCGCCCAGAACGCGAACGAGGTGATCGGGGTGATCGCCCACGAAACCGGCCACATCGCCGGCGGCCATCTGGCGCGAATGGACGAGGAGAGGCGCAACGCGATGCTCGAATCGATCATTGCCATGGTGCTGGGCGCGGGCGCCATGGCGACCGGATCGCCCGGAGCCGGACAGGCGGTGATGGCGGGCGGCGCGCAGGTGGCGCAGCGCCAGTTGCTGGCCAACAGCCGCGCCCACGAAGCGGCGGCCGACCAGGCCGCCGTCACCTTCCTCGACCGCACCGGCCAGTCCGCGCGCGGCTTGGCGGATTTCCTGCAGCTGCTTGTGGAGCGCGAGCACGGCGGCGTCGGGCGCCGGGACCAATTCGTGCTCGATCACCCGCTCACCCCGGATCGCGTCGAATTCGTGCGCAACCAGGCCGCCAACTCCAAGTATTCGGACACACCGGAGCCGCCGGAGTTTCAGGAGATGTTCGAGCGCATGCAGGCGAAGCTGATGGGGTTCCTGCGCCCGGCCGAAGACACGTTCCGCCGCTATCCCGAAAGCGACACCAGCCTCGGCGCGCGTTACGCACGCGCCATCGCCTATTATCGCAAGCCCGATCTCGGCCACGCGGTGCCGCTCATCGACGGGCTCATCGCCGAGCGGCCCAAGGACCCGTATTTCGAGGAGCTCAAGGGACAGATGCTGTTCGAGAACGGGCACGTCCGCGAGGCGATCGCGCCCTATCAGGCCGCGGTCAATCTCTTGCCCGACAATCCGCTGCTGCGGGTGAGCCTGGCGCAGACCCAGCTCGAGACCAACGATGCCTCGCTCAACAACGCCGCGCTCGCCAACCTCACCGTCGCGATCCAGAAGGACAAGCAGTTCCCGCCGGCCTGGAGCCAGATCGCCGTGGCCTATGGCCGCGCCGGCCAGCTTGGGCTTTCGGCGCTGGCGCTTGCCGAGAAGGCCTATCTCTATCACGACGACAAGGAGGCGCGGGCCCAGGTCGCCCGCGCCCAGCACCTGCTTCCTGAGGACTCGCCCGGCTGGCTGCGGGCCCAGGACATCAAGCAGGCGATCAACAACCGCAAGCAATAGCGCCGCCATGGCACAGCCCCTAACTCGCCGCATCGGCCCAAGGCGGCGCGGCGCCGTGGCGCTGTTGTGCCTTGGCTTCGCGCTTGCCGGCTGCGCCGGAACGGACCGGACGGAAGCGCAGCGCGCGGCCGCCCAGGCGCAAGCGCAGGCGCAGGCGCGCGCAAGAGCCGGGGTCGTGGACCCGTACCGGCAGATTCTCGTGATCGGGCCGAACCCGCGATTCGATTCCGCCCGGTTGCCGGAGACCTGGTACGTGGCGACGCGCGGCAGCGAGGCGCCGAAATTCGTCACCGCCGAGAAGGACGGCGTGCTGGCGCTGCGCCTCGACGGGGATCCCGACGGCGCGATCATCGGGCGGAAGTTTCACCTGCCGCTGCTCAACATGCCGTATCTGCGCTGGGGCTGGTATGTCGACCGCCCGGTGCCTGCGGCGAAACGCGCCAACGTCGAGGCGGGCGTCGGCGAACCGTCGGTCCTGCTCCGCGTCGTCGTCGGATTTCGCGACAGTGCCGGAAACGATCCGGACGAAGGCGCCGCCGACACGCATGAGGCGCCCAAAATCGACCGCGCCATCAGCCTGGAGTGGCGCGCGGACGAGGCCGTGGGCCATGCCGCCGAGGGAAGCGTCGTGATGCGCGCGGGCCGGGGCGATTCCGGGAAGTGGATCATCGAGGCGGTCGACCTGTCCCGGATCTATTCCAAGGCCTGGCCGCAGAACCAGATCGCGAACGCGCGGATCGTGTTCGTGGCGGTGGGCGCGGGACCGACGAGAACGCCCGCGACCGGCTACGTCGCCGAGGTGGTGCTCTTGCCGTGAATCCGGCGCCTGGCGCCCGCGCGGTCTTTTGCCTTGCCCGCGGCAAACGGCAGCCCCATGATCCCGCGCCGCGTCACAAATCGCGCAAGAAAATCGGAGGCGACTGGCCCCAATGAACACGCCGACAGGCCGCCCGAACCGGCAAATGATTCTTGTCGCCCTGGCGCTCTTGAGCGCCGCGCTTCTGATCGTGGCGGCGGTGGTCGCCAACCGCAAGCCGGCGGGCGAATCGGCGGCGCTTAGCCCCGGCCAGGTCGCCGCCGTCGAGGCGCTGGTGCACGACTACCTCCGCGATCATCCCGAAGTCGTCAACGACGCGCTGAAGAAACTCGTCCAGCAGCAGCGCGCGGCCGAGGAAGAGCGCCGCAAGCTGAACATCCGGGCGCTCGCCAAGGAATTGAAGGACGACCCGGGCTCGCCGGTGGCGAATGCCGGCGGCGACGTGACGATCGTCGAGTTCTTCGATTACGAATGCCCCTATTGCAAGGCGATGGCGCCGAAACTCCATGACCTGATCGACAAGGACAAGAAGGTTCGCTTCGTGTTCAAGGAGTATCCGGTGCTGGGGCCGATTTCGGATTACGCCGCGCGCGCGGCGCTGGCCTCGCGCAATCAGGACAAGTATCTGGAATTCCATTTCGCCATGATGGCGGTGCGCGGGCAGATGAACGAGGACATGGTGCTGGCAACCGCCAAGGAAGTCGGCATCGACATCGAGCGGCTGCAGATGGACATGACGGCGACCGAGATCGACGACATCATCAAGCGCAACAAGCGGCTCGCCGAGGGAATCAACATCCAGGGAACGCCGAATTTCATCGTCGAGGAGACGCTCATTCCCGGCGCCGTCGATATCTCCTACATCAAGGAACTGATCGGCAAGGCGCGAGGCGGCTGACCGCCGCGCAAGCCCGAGGGCGCTTCGGGATCGATCCAATCGAAGCTGGAGACCACGGGGACCGAATTTTCGATTTGCGGCGGCGCTTCGGCGGCGCGCGAACGGTCGAGCCCGATGACGCGCAGACCGGCGGCGGAAGCCGCCTGCAATTCTCCACTATGATCCGACAGGAACAAGATCGATTGCGCCGGACGCGCGAGCGCGGCGGCGATCCGGCGATAGGATCCGGGCTCGAGCTTCGCCCCCACGGAGGTGTCGAAATATCCGGAAAAGACGAAGTTGAGATCGCCTTCGGGCGCGTGGGCGAACAGCAGCTTCTGCGCCGCCACCGACCCCGAGGAATAGACGTAAAGCGCGATCCCGGATTCATGCCACCGGCGCAAACCCGCCACGGCATCGGCATAGACATGGGACTTGAGCGCGCCGCTTTCGTAACCCTCCCGCCAGATCAGGCCTTGCAGCGTCTTGAGAGGCTTGATCTTCCGATCCTCGCCGATCCAGGCCAGCAACCGGGCGACGATGTCGTCCAGCGAAAGATCCGCGTCGCCTTCGAGCGCGCGGATTTCGCCAAGCGCCGCGGCAACCTCCGCATCGCTCGCGTGGTCGCGGACGAACTTCCCCATGCGCTCGCGCGCGTAGGGGAACAGCACCGAATGGACGAAGGCGATGTCGGTGGTGGTGCCTTCGATATCGGTGAGGACGGCCGCCTCGGGCAAGGGGCTATTCGCCGTATTTCGGGAATTGGCCGGCGATCTGATCGCCGGTGAATTGGGCGACCCATCCTTCCGGATTGGTGAAGATGCGGATGCAGGTGAGGCGCGGGGTGGGCCCCATGTCGAACCAATGGCGCGTCCCCGCCGGCACCGACAGCAGATCGTTTTTCTCGCACACGATCTGATAGACCTTGTGGTCGAGATGGAGATAGAAGGCGCCGCTGCCCTCGACGAAGAAGCGGACTTCGTCCTCGGCATGGGTGTGCTCGTCGAGGAATTTCTTGCGCAGCGCGACGCGGTCGGGGTGGTCCGGCTTGAGGCGGATGACGTCCGCGGTCCGGTATCCGCCCTCTTTCGACAAACGCTCGACCTCGGGACGGTAGCTTCCCAGAATCGCCTGCTGGTCGGCGTCGTCGGCAATGGCGGCGTGGGCATGCCAGCGTTCGAAGCGCACGCCCGCCGCGCCCAGGTGCTTGGCGATCTCGGCGCCGTCCGCGGTTTCCGCGATCGGATCGCCGGGTTCCGAGTCGGCATAAATCGTGAGCCGCGTCATGGCTTCATCCTCATCATTTCGAGTTCCAAGGCGAACAGGCCGTCGAAGGCCTCGAGATGGCGTCCGGCGTCGGCCGGCGTTTCGCCCCAGGCATACAGCCCGTGCCCCGCCAAAAGATAACCCGGAGCCCGCGTGGTATCTAGAATCTCTTCGAACAGGACGCTTTCGACGCGCGCCGCGAGGGCCGTCGTGTCCTGATCGTTGCCGAACACCGGGATCTCGATCGCCGCCTCGTGGGACGGAACGCCGGCGAAGGCCTTTTGCAGCTCCCATCCCTGGAGCCTCAAGAACGGCCGCCCCATGCAGAGCCGGGAGAGCAGCGCGGCATTCGGGCTGTGGACGTGGAACACCGCCCCGATCGAAGGCTTCTTCACATAGAGCGAGACATGAAGCGGGGCCTCGGCGGAAATGCCGGAGGGGAGCGGCTGGTCGAGGGACAGCGAGGTGATGTCGCCGGGCGCGAGCGAGCCCTTGTCCCGGCCCGATTTGGTGACGGCGATGCGGCGCGCGTCGATCCGCGCCGAGAAATTGCCGGAGGTCGCGGGAACCCAGCCGCGCGCCGCCGCAAAGCGCCCCGCGTCGATGATGGATTGGACCGCCTTCGCCTCGCTATCCAAGTGAACGGAAGTCATCGCCCCCCTCGTTGCCGGGCATTTTACCATCTTTGGCCGCGGCATCGTACCGCCGCGCGAACCGGGGCCTGAAACGGCGAAGGTCCGCGACCCAGGCCGCGGACCTTCGAAACGACGCAATGACGGCTCCTAGATGTAATAGGCCTTGAGCGGCGGAAAGCCGTTGAACCCGATCGAGCAATAGGTCTGGGTGTAGGCCCCGGTGCTCAGGATCTCCACCTTGTCGCCGACCTTGAGATCGAGCGGCAGCTGGTAATCCGCCTTGTCGTAAAGGATGTCCTCGCCGTCGCAAGTCGGGCCTGCCAGCACCACCGGACCCATCGCACCCCCCTCGTGGGACGTGCGCATGCGATAGCGGATCGCTTCGCCGATGGTTTCGACCAAGCCGCCGAATTTGCCGATGTCGAGATAGACCCAGCGCCGCGTGTCGTCATACGACTTCTGCGAGATGAGCACGACCTCGGCCTGAATCACGCCGGCGTCGCCGGTGACGAACCGGCCCGGCTCCACCATCACGTCGGGGAGCTTGTTGCCGAAGGTTTTGCGCAGCGCTTTGCCGATGGTCTCGGCGTAGTCCTCGAGCGGCGGCGCCTCGGTCCGGTAGCGCGCGGGGAAGCCGCCGCCCAGATTCAGCATCTTGAGCTCGATCCCGACCTCATTGAGGGCCGAGAACAGCATCGCCGTCTTGCCGATGGCGACATCCCATTTGTTCACGTCGCGCTGCTGCGAGCCGACGTGGAAGGCAACGCCGTAAGGGTCGAGCCCCAGATCGCGGGCCCGGATCATCAGGTCGCGGGCCATCTCGATCTCGCAGCCGAACTTCTCCGAAAGCGGCCAATCGGCGCCCTCGTTGCTCATGCGCAGCCGGCAATAGACCTGGGAGCCGGGCGCGGCCTTGGCGAGTTTCTCCAGTTCCGCGATCGAGTCGAAGGCGAACAGACGCACGCCGCGGTCATACGCGGCGGCGATGTCGCGCTGCTTCTTGATGGTGTTGCTGAAGGAGATGCCCTCCGGCTTGGCGCCGGCCTTCAGGCACTCCTCGACCTCGTAGATGCTCGAGGTGTCGAAGCTGGACCCGAGGCCGACCAGCAGCCGCAGGATCTCCTCCGCGGGGTTGGCCTTCACGGCGTAATAGATGTGCGCCCACGGAAGCAGGCGGTGCAGCGTCGTGTAGTTTTCTGCGACCACGTCGAGGTCCACCACGAGACAGGGCGTCTCGGGCCGCTTCTCGACGAGGAAACGGGCGATTTTTTCGTTCATCGCTCGGCTCCATCGGCTGTCGGAGGGGCGCGCACCCCTCGCCTCGGTTTAAGAGGAAACTGGCCGAGCCGACGTCGCGCGGCATTATCAAAGCGGCCGATTTGTCGCTATATGGCATTCGTCCCCGCTTGAAAAGAAAAAAAATGACCCGGCCCGAATTTTCCGTTTCGGCAGCCGGGAGGGCCGGGTCCCAGGCGCATTGCGCAACCCAACCCCCGTGTTATAACCCTGGGCGGCGAACGCAGCGGACGGCGCGCTTCTCATGACCGCCACGATCCTCATTCTGAACGGACCCAACCTCAACTTGCTCGGCGAGCGGGAGCCCGAAGTGTATGGCCACGAGACGCTGGCCGAGATCGAGGCGGCATGCCGGGCCAAGGCCGAGGACCTCGGCTTGGCGATCGATTTCCGCCAGAGCAACAGCGAGGCCGAAATCGTCGAGATGATCCAGAAGGCGCGGCGCAAGGCCGGCGGAATCATCATTAACGCCGGCGCGTTCAGCCACACCTCGATCGCCATCCTCGATGCCCTTCAGGCCGTCGAGGTGCCGGTCATCGAGGTTCATCTTTCCAACATCTTCCGGCGCGAGAATTTCCGCCGCCGCTCTTACGTGAGCCGCGCCGCGACCGGCGTGATCTGCGGCCTCAAGGGCCACGGCTACGTGTTGGCGCTGGAAGCCATGGCCCGGATGCAGAAGGGCCCAAGCTAGATGGCGTGGTTCGACGTCGACAGCGAGCTCGTCAAGAAGCTGGCGAAGCTCTTGGACGAAACCGGGCTTACCGAGATCGAGTTCAAGGTGTTCGGGCGCAGCCTGCGGGTTTCGCGCCGCCAGGGCGGCCATGGCGGCGGCGAGCCGGTGGTGGTGCAGACGGCGCCGGGGACCGCGGGCGCGCGCGTGCCCGCGCCTTCGATCGGCGCCGAGCATCCGGGGGCCGTCACCGCGCCGGTGGTGGGAACCGTCTATGTCTCGCCGGAGCCGGGGGCCCCGCCGTTCGTCGCGGTGGGCGATTCCGTGAAGAAGGGGCAGACCCTGCTCATCATCGAGGCGATGAAGACCATGAACCCCGTGCCCGCCCCGCGCGCCGGGCGCGTGGCGCAGATTCTCGTCGGGGACGGGACGCCCACCGAATACGGCGAAGTCCTGATGATCCTCGAGTGACGGGCGCGAGGCCGCCCGCGCCATGTTCGAAAAGGTCCTGATCGCCAATCGCGGCGAGATCGCGCTTCGCATCCATCGCGCCTGCCGGGAAATGGGAATCCACACCGTCGCGGTCCACTCCACCGCGGATTCGGACGCCATGCACGTGCGCCTCGCCGACGAGAGCGTGTGCATCGGCCCGCCGCCGGCTTCGCAAAGCTATTTGAACGTCCCCGCCATTCTTTCCGCCGCAACCATCGCCAACGCCGACGCCATCCACCCGGGCGTGGGGTTCCTGGCCGAGAACGCCGAGTTCGCCGAGATCGTGCGCGAGCACGGCTTCGCCTTCATCGGCCCCAGCACCGAGCACATGCGCGTCATGGGCGACAAGGTGATGGCCAAGGCGACCATGAAGAAACTGGGGATTCCGACCGTCGCCGGCTCCGAGGGCGAGGTCACCAGCGAGGCCGCCGCACTCAAGGCGGCCGAACAGCTGGGCTATCCGGTGCTGGTCAAGGCGACGCAGGGCGGCGGCGGGCGCGGCATGAAGCCGGCGTTCACGCCGGAAGACCTGCGCCAGGCCCTGCCGCTGGCGCGGGCCGAGGCCAAGGCCGCTTTCGGCAACGACGCGGTCTACATCGAACGGCTGCTGACGCGGCCCCGGCACATCGAGATTCAGGTGCTGGGCGACGGCTTCGGCAACGTCGTTCATCTGGGCGAGCGCGACTGCTCGCTCCAGCGCCGCCATCAGAAGGTGCTGGAAGAGGCCCCCTCGCCCGCCCTCAATGCGGCGGAACGCGACAAGATCGGAAGCACGGTGACGGCGGCCATGGCCAAACTCGGCTACGAGAGCGCCGGTACCGTCGAGTTCCTGTATCAGGACGGCGCGTTCGCCTTCATCGAGATGAACACGCGGCTTCAGGTGGAGCATCCGGTCACGGAGATGATCAGCGGCATCGATCTGGTGCGCGAGCAAATCCGGGTGGCGGCCGGCGCGCCGCTGTCGCTGCGCCAGGACGAGATCACGTTTTCCGGCCACGCCATCGAATGCCGCATCAACGCCGAGGACCCGGCTACGTTTGCGCCGTCGCCGGGGCGCGTTACCGATTACCACGCGCCGGGCGGGCTCGATGTGCGGGTCGATTCCGCGCTCTATTCCGGTTGCACCGTGCCCCCCTATTACGACAGCCTGATCGCCAAGCTGGTGGTGAAAGGACGCACACGGAACGAGTGCCTGATGCGGCTGCGCCGCGCCTTGGAGGAATATGTGATCGGCGGCATCAAGACGACGATACCGCTGCACGCGCGCCTCATCGCCGATCCGGATTTCCTGAACGGCGATTACGATATTCATTGGCTCGAGGGTTTCTTGGGCCTGCGCAAATAGGAGCGCCATGTCGCAACTGACGCCGCAGATTTTGCTACGCGCCTATGCGGCGGGAATCTTCCCCATGGCGGAGAGCCGGGAGGATTCCAAGCTCTATTGGATCGACCCCGAGATGCGCGGGCTCTTGCCGCTGAATAAGTTCCACGTGCCGAAGAGCCTGCGCCGCACGATCCGCCGAAGCGTCTTCGACGTGAAATGCAACACGGCGTTTCTCGAGGTGATGCGCGGCTGCGCCGAAGCGACGGAAGAGCGGCCCAATACCTGGATCAACGCCGAGATCGTCAAGCTCTACGAGAATCTCTACGCCATGGGCCACGCCCACAGCGTGGAGTGCTGGAAGGACGGCGAACTCGTGGGTGGGCTTTACGGCGTGGCGCTGGGAGCGGCGTTCTTCGGCGAGAGCATGTTCAGCCGCGAACGCGACGCCAGCAAGGTGGCGCTGGTCCATCTGGTGGCGCGGCTCAAGGCCGGCGGCTATCTGATGCTCGATACCCAGTTCGTGACCACGCATCTGCGCCGCTTCGGCGTCGTCGAGGTCAGCCGCGGCGAGTATCACCGCCGGCTCGGCGAGGCGCTCAAGGTCCAGGCGACGTTCTACCCGGAATTGCCCGCGGGCGCGCTGGATGCGGTTTTGCAGTCGAGCACCCAGACGTCGTAAACCGGATGCTCCAGCGCCGAGAGCGCGGGGCTGGACGCGAACATCCACCCCGTGAACAGCTCTTTGCGCGGCTCGCCCGGCTTGGCCTCCCAGATCTCGAGAAAAGCCGCCGATTCGGGCGTCTCTTCGGGCGGCGTCTTGAAGCAGGTGTGGGGCGTGATCTCGAGGGTGCCGAAGTGGGACACCTCGTCGAGCGGCGCCTCGATGGTGGAAATCCGCGCCGTGACCTTGTCCAGGCCCTGCAGCACGGCGATCGTGTTGGGCCCTGTGGGCGCCGGCACCGATTCGCCGGGCGCGCGGGGGCTTGGCGCCGGAGCAGGGGCCGGCGTTTGCGGCGCGGGCGCGGGTGTTGCGTCCTCCGGCGTGTATTCGTCTTGCGCCAGCGCGGGAGCGCAGGCGAGCGCCGCCGCCAGCACGACGGCAAAGCACAGGATCCGCGCGGCCGCGCTATTTCTTTTTGCGATAGGGATTGTGGAGCCCCTCGACGAGGTCGTGGAGGACTTCGCGGACCTGATCTTCGGCACAGCCCATCAGGACCGCATCCTCGAGCGCGTCCTGGGAGAGCTGGCGGATCTCGTCGATGTTCTGGTTGAGCACCTTGATCTTCTCAAGGCAGGAAACCGGCTTGCCCTCGGGCGTGCGCCAGTTGGCGTCGCGCCGCGGCTTTTTCGCGGGCGCGGATGTGCGCTTCGCGCCGCCCGCCGTCATTGCGGCTCGCCCGAAGCCGGTTCCCCCCCGCGCTGTTTGTCCTGGTCCGGGCCGGGCTCCTGAGCGGGCGCCGCGCTCGCACCCTTGTTATCTTTCTTGCTGGAGCCGCTGAAGATGTAGCGGCTGACCAGATCCTCGAGGTTGATCGCGGACTGGGTGTGGGTGATCTCGCCCCCTGTCCGCAGGAGCTTTTCGTCGGCGCCCGGCTCCAGCGCCACGTATTTGCTCCCGAGCAAACCGTCGCTCACGATCTTGGCGGAGGTGTCGGTCGGCAGCTTCACGGCATTGTCGATGCTGAGCGTAAGCACCGCGAAATAAGTTTCGGGCTCGAGCTTTTCGCCGATCACGGTGCCGACCTTGATGCCGCTCATGCGCACGTCGGTGCCCTGGCGGATGCCGTCCACGCGATCGAATTTCGCCGACACCTCGTAGCCTTTGACGGCGGCGATGTCGGCGCTGGAATACGCGAACACGATGAAAAACGCGGCGACGACCAGAACGACGGCGCCCATGATGGTCTCGATCGCGTTCCGTTTCATCTATTCCTTCCTTTTCGCATCAGCGGGCGTCACGAGGGGCGCCACGGTTCGTAGTCGCCGGTGCCCGGCGGGCGCTTGTTGGCGGCCAGCACATGGCCCGGCGGACGGTAAGCGGCGTCGGTCCCGGTCGGATTGGGAACATGCGGCGCGACCCACGGATAAGGCGTCAAGTCCGACTCCTTGGGCGCGTCGGCGATGGTGTGGTGCAGCCAGGCGTGCCACGCGGGCGGCACCTTGCTGGCCTCGGCTTCGCCGCAATAGAGCACCCAGCGCCGCTCGCGCCCCGCCCGTTTTCCCGCGCGCATCCGGTAATAGCGGTTGCCGAACGGGTCGGTTCCGATGAGCTCGCCGAACAGCCAAGTGGTGATCAAAGTGCCGATGTTCATGCGCGCCTTGCATTTCAACGCGGGCGAATAATGCATGGGCGGCCCTTTGGCGTCCAGGGCGGAGCGGAACGCCGGGCCGCGCCCGAGCGGCCCGCCCGTGACGAGCGGCGCGGCGCGACCGGAACATCCCGTCGAAGCCTCCGGGCTCTGGTGCGGCGGCCTTTGACCGATCCCATGCCTCACCATAGGCGAAATACCAGATTTTGCAGAAAAATGAATTTCGAACACAAAATCTCGTTGAATGTTACAACATGTTGTGTCTTGATAATGACTCGCGCCTCGCCCTGGAGGCCAGGGCGAGAAATTCAAAGGCGGGCAAGCAAACGCAAGGGGCGGACTCCCCGTGCCCCGCCGGCGAGAGCGAAAAACGGATCGCGGACTCTGCAGAACCCGCGGCCAGGTGAAAAAAACTGCAGATTTAGGGGGTACGACATGCGGATCGCGCGCCGCTTCACCGCCGAGGGGAAATCTCCTTACGACGGAATTGCATTCGAGAAACGAGCGAGCGAGATCCGCAATCCGGACGGATCGCTGGTCTTCCAGCTTCAGGACATCGAGGTTCCCGCCGGTTGGTCGCAGGTGGCCTGCGACGTGCTGGCGCAGAAATATTTCCGCAAGGCCGGCATTCCCGCCCAGTTGAAGCGCGTGCGCGAGAAAGGCGTGCCCGAGTGGCTGTGGCGCTCGCAAGCCGCCGAGGGCTCGCACAACGACGCCGGCGGCGAGCGCGACGCGCGCCAGGTCTTCGACCGGCTGGCCGGCGCCTGGACCTATTGGGGCTGGAAGGGCGGCTATTTCGACGGCGAAGAGGACGCCCGCGCCTTCTGCGACGAGATGCGTTACATGATCGCGTGCCAGATGGGCGCGCCCAATTCGCCCCAGTGGTTCAACACCGGGCTTCACTGGGCCTACGGCATCGATGGGCCGGCCCAGGGGCACTATTACGTCGATCACGAGACCGGAGAGGTGTGCGCCTCCGCTTCCGCCTATGAGCGGCCGCAGCCCCACGCCTGCTTCATCCAGGGCGTCAACGACGATCTGGTGAACGAAGGCGGGATCATGGATTTGTGGGTGCGCGAAGCGCGCCTGTTCAAATACGGCTCGGGCACGGGCAGCAATTTCTCGCGGCTGCGCGGCGACGGCGAGGCGCTTTCCGGCGGCGGCAGGTCGTCCGGTCTCATGAGCTTCCTCAAGATCGGCGACCGTGCCGCCGGCGCCATCAAGTCGGGCGGCACGACGCGGCGCGCCGCCAAGATGGTGGTGGTGGATATCGACCACCCCGACATCGAGCAGTTCATCAGCTGGAAGGTGACCGAGGAGGAGAAGGTCGCCTCGCTGGTCGCCGGCTCGCGGCTCGCCAATATCCATCTCAACGCGATCCTGCGCGTCTGCAAGGCGTCGGAGGGCGTTTCCGGCGACGACCGGTTCGACTTCAGGAAGAACGGGCCGCTGCGCCAGGCCATGCGCGATGCGCGCAAGGCGATGATCCCGGAGAATTACATCCAGCGCGTGCTGCAGTTCGCGCGGCAGGGCTACACGTCGATCCAGTTCAAGACCTACGACACCGATTGGGATTCGGATGCCTATCTCACGGTTTCCGGCCAGAATTCCAACAACTCGGTGCGCGTGGCGAACGACTTTTTGCGGGCCGTGGAGCGCGACGGCGAATGGACGCTGACGCGCCGCACCGACGGCAAGGTGCACAAGAAGGTGCAGGCGCGCGAGCTGTGGGACCAGATCGGCTACGCCGCCTGGGCCTGCGCCGATCCCGGGCTGCAGTTCGACACCACCATCAACGAATGGCACACCTGCCCCACCTCGGGCCGCATCAACGCGTCCAATCCGTGCTCCGAGTACATGTTCCTCGACGACACGGCGTGCAATCTCGCCTCGCTCAATCTGCTGACCTTGCGCAACGCCGACGGCAGCTTCGACATCGAGGGCTTCCGCCACGCGGTGCGGCTGTGGACGCTGGTGCTCGAAATCTCGGTCCTCATGGCCCAGTTCCCGGCCAAGCGCATCGCCCAGCTTTCCTACGAGTACCGCACGCTGGGCCTGGGCTTCGCCAATCTGGGCGGGCTGTTGATGGCCTCCGGCTTCGGCTATGACAGCGCGCAAGCGCGCGCGATCTGCGGCGCGATCACCGCGCTCATGACCGGCGTCTCTTACGCGACCTCGGCCGAGATGGCGCGCGAGCTCGGCCCCTTCCCCGGCTATGCCAACAACCGCGAGCCGATGCTGCGGGTCATGCGCAACCACCGCCGCGCCGCCTATGGCGCGCACGACGGCTACGACGCGCTTTCCATCATTCCCGTGCCGATCGAGGCGGACGACTGCCCCGAGCCGGGCCTGGTCGCGGCGGCGCGCACCGCCTGGGACGAGGCGGTCGAGGCGGGCGAAGCCCATGGCTACCGCAATGCCCAGGCGACCGTGGTCGCGCCCACCGGCACGATCGGCCTGGTGATGGATTGCGACACCACCGGGATCGAGCCCGATTTCGCCATCGTCAAATTCAAGAAGCTCGCGGGCGGCGGCTATTTCAAGATCATCAACCGCACCGTGCCGGTGGCCCTCGAGACCATGGGCTACGCGCCCGAGCAGATCGAGGACATCGTGCGCTACGTGGTCGGCCACGGCACGCTGGAAAGCGCGCCCGGCATCGGCCACGAGGCGCTGCGGCGCAAGGGATTCGGCGCCTCGCACCTGCAGGCGCTCGAATCGGCGCTGGCTTCCGCCTTCGACATCCGCTTCGCCTTCAACAAATGGACGCTGGGCGCGGAGTTCTGCACCAAGGTGCTGGGCTTCACCGACGCGCAGCTCGACGACGTTTCCTTCGACATGCTGAGCGAGCTGGGCTTCGCCAAGGACGAGATCGAGGCCGCCAACGTCTATTGCTGCGGCGCCATGACGGTGGAAGGCGCGCCGCATCTGAAGGACGAACATCTGCCGGTGTTCGATTGCGCCAACGCCTGCGGACGCAAGGGCAAGCGGTTCCTTTCGGCCGAGAGCCACATCCGCATGCTGGCGGCGTGCCAGCCGTTCGTTTCCGGCGCGATCTCGAAGACCATCAACATGCCCAACCACGCCACCATCGAGGAATGCAAAGACGCCTACATGCTGTCGTGGAAGCTCGGCCTCAAGGCGAACGCGCTCTATCGCGACGGCTCCAAACTGTCGCAACCGTTGAGCTCGTCCACCGCCGAGACCGCCGAGGACGCGGGCGAGACGGATATTCCGGCCATCGCCGCCGAGCAGGCGCCGAAGATCATCGAGCGCATCGTCGAGCGGTTCGTCTCCAGCCGGCATCGCATGCCGCAGCGCCGCAAGGGCTATTGCCAGAAAGCGGTGGTCGGCGGGCATAAAGTCTATCTGCGCACCGGCGAATACGAGGACGGGCGGATCGGCGAGATCTTCATCGACATGCACAAGGAAGGCGCCGCCTTCCGCAGCCTGATGAACAATTTCGCCATCGCCATCTCGATCGGCCTGCAATACGGCGTGCCGCTCGAGGAATTCGTCGACGCCTTCACCTTCACGAGATTCGATCCCTCCGGCATCGTCGAGGGCAACGACGCCATCAAGATGGCGACCTCCGTCATCGACTACATCTTCCGCGAGCTTGCGGTCTCGTATCTCGGGCGCAACGATCTCGCCCATGTCGAGCCGTCCGATCTGCTCCCCGACTCCGTCGGGCGCGGAAAGCACGACGGCATCCCGGCGGAATCCCGAGCGAGCGACGCCGCGCTGGATGCGGTGAAGCGTTTCACCAGCACGGGTTTCGTGCGCAACAACCTTTACGTCTTGAATTCCGGTGGCGCGCGGCTGGACGCCGCGCACATCGATGCCGGTGGCGCAACCGCCATCGCCGCATCGGCCACCACCGCCCTGATGGGCAACGGCACCGCCGAAGCCGTTGCCTTCAGTGTCGCAATCGCCAACGGCACCGACCGGCTCGACCAGACGCGCAAGTCGCGTCTCAAGGGCTACACGGGCGATGCCTGCGGGGAATGCGGCAATTTCACCCTGGTCCGCAACGGGACATGCCTCAAATGCATGTCTTGCGGCGCGACCAGCGGATGCAGCTGACCCACAGCTGCTTCATAAGTGCAGTCCTCCCTGAGCTTCGGGGGTGTGGCGGCGGCCCACCCCTGATTTTTTTGCCTTTTTACGGCGCGTCGCGCGCCTTCCCCGGTCTCGGTGGTATCATCGCCTACCATGGCCCTTTCGGCGGCATGCTTCCGTGTGAAGATCGGCCGCCGCGACAGGAGTTTCAGGCGATGAGCACTTGGCCGCAGATGTGGAGTCCGTTTCCCAATTTGACCGAGCTGATGCAGAACATCTCCCCCTACACGAACTGGTTTTCGCCCACCGTCGAATACAACTTCGCCGGAAACCGCGCGGTCGAGGCGGATGTGGTTTCCAACGTCGCGAGTTACGGCCGCCAGCTGGGCGCGCTGACCAAGGCCGTGCTCGAGGTTTCGAAGGACAGCAAGGGACCGGCGGTCAAGCGCCTGCGCGAGCTGGCGGCGCAGATCGAGAGCCGCAAGAAGGACCACGCGACGGGTCTGGAAGACGAACTGCAGCGCAAGCTGGACGAGCTCAAGAAGTCCGACCCCGAAGCGCTGCGCCGGCTGATCGCGCACTACGAGTGACCGGCCGGACGGAAGTTGCCGCCGGGCGCGGCTGGATCGCGGCGCGCCCCAAGACTATGCTGCGGGCCTTGCCGCAGCGCGATGGAGCGTGAACATGGCCGGAAAGATCGACGCGCAATTGAAGAAGCTCGGGCTCACCTTGCCGGAGCCGCCGGCGGCCGCCGCGCGCTACGTGCCCTTTGTCGTGACCGGCAATCTCGTGTTCATC
>DATDPM010000066.1:0-11921 GCA_035292745.1 Alphaproteobacteria bacterium
CCGCCGCAAAAACCTTCGCCCGGGAAGTTTGATAGCGCGCGGTGTCGGCCTTGACGGTGCCGGACGCTTCGAGCGCGATGCCGAGGTTCTCGATGAGCCCTTCGTGGACGGGGTGGACAAAGCCCATGGCCAGCAGCACGAGATCGGCCTTGATCTCGAATTCGCTCGCCGGAACGTCCACCATGGTCATTCGCTTGTCCGGGCCTTTGCGCCACTCCACCTCGACGCAATGAAGCGCGCCGACCCGGCCGCCGGCGCCGGGCGAGAATTTCTTGGTGGCGACGGAGAACTCGCGCTCGCAGCCTTCTTCCTGCGACGACGAGGTGCGGAATTTGAGCGGCCAATAGGGCCAGACGAGATCTTTGTTCTCGTGGTCGGGCGGGCGCGGCATGATTTCGAGCTGGGTGACGGAAGCGGCCCCCTGGCGCGTCGAGGTGCCGATGCAGTCCGACCCGGTATCGCCGCCGCCGATGACGACGACATGGCGATCGGCGGCCAGGATGGCGCCCTCTTCCTCGCGCGCGGGCGCCGCGTCGCCGGCCCCACGCTTGTTCTGCTGGGTCAGGAACTCCATGGCGAAATGGATGCCGGGAAGCTCGCGCCCCGGAAGGGGAAGATCGCGGGGCTTTTCCGAGCCGCCGGCCAGAACCAAGGCGTCGAACCCGGAGAGCAATTCTTCCGTGGCGACGTTGACGCCGACGTGAGAATTGGGCCGGAACGTCACCCCTTCCGCCGCCATCTGGACCATGCGGCGGTCGATGATGTGCTTTTCCATTTTGAAGTCGGGGATGCCGTAGCGCAGCAGGCCGCCGATGCGATCCGCTTTTTCGAACACGGTGACATCGTGGCCGGCGCGGGCGAGCTGCTGGGCGCAAGCCAGGCCCGCCGGCCCCGAACCGACGACGGCGACCTTTTTCCCGGTCTTGCGCGCGGGCGGCTGGGGCACGACCCAGCCTTCGGCAAAGCCCTTGTCGACGATGGAACATTCGACGGTCTTGATGGTGACCGGCTTGGTGTTGATGTTGAGCGTGCACGCCTCCTCGCAAGGAGCCGGGCAAATGCGGCCCGTGACCTCGGGGAAGTTGTTGGTGGAATGCAGCCTATCCAGCGCCTCGCGCCAGAATCCGCGATACACGAGATCGTTCCAATCCGGGATCAGGTTATTGACCGGGCAGCCGGTGTGGCAAAAGGGGACGCCGCAATCCATGCAGCGCGCGGCCTGCTTGCCGACCTCGTCGTTGGGCAGCGGCTGCACGAACTCGCGCCACGTCTTCACGCGCTCGGCGACCTTGAGATAGGGCCGATCGTGCCGTTCGATTTCGAGGAAGCCGGTGGGCTTACCCACGGGCAAACTCTTGCGGCTTTGGCGGCGCGGAATCGGGCACGGTCTCCGCTTCGAACGTCTTTTCGGTGAGCGCGCGGCGGAAATCGACGGGCACGATTTTCACGAATTTCGGCAGATACTCGTTCCAATGCGCCAGGATGTGCCGGGCGCGGTCGCTCTTGGTGTAGTGCATGTGCCGCTCGATCAGGCGGTGCAGGCGAATCTCGTCGTCGGCCAGGGGATTGGGCGGAAGCGGGCCCCAAAGCTCGCCCTTGACGCCGCCGGGGGCGGGCTTGACCGATTCCAGCTCGACCATCTGCAGGTTGCAGCGCTGCTCGAAATCGCCGATTTCGTCCAGGACATAGGCGATGCCGCCGCTCATGCCGGCGGCGAAGTTGCGCCCCGTGCCGCCGATGACGACGACACAGCCGCCGGTCATGTACTCGCAGCCGTGGTCGCCCACGCCTTCGACGACGACGACCGCACCCGAATTACGCACCGCGAACCGCTCGCCGGCCACGCCCGAGACATAACATTCGCCGGCGATGGCGCCGTAAAGCACGGTGTTGCCGACGACGATGTTCTCCGACGGCACAAGCCGCGATTCGCTCGGCAGGTAGACCGAAATGCGCCCGCCTGAAAGGCCCTTGCCGAGATAATCGTTGGCCTCGCCCACGAGCTCGATGCTCACGCCGCGGGCCAGGAACGCGCCGAAGCTCTGGCCGGCGCTGCCGCGCGCGGTAATCGCGATGGTGTCTTCGGGGAGCCCGGCGTGGCCGTAGCGGCGCGCCACCTCGCCCGAGAGCATGGCGCCGAAGGTGCGGTTGCGGTTGACGATCTTGGTTTCGATCTTGACCGGCTTGCCGTTCTCCAGCGCCGGGCGGGCCTGCGCGATGAGGGTGTGATCGAGCGCCTTTTCCAGGCCATGGTTCTGGGTTTCGCAGTTGTGAATCGCCACTTCGGCGCCGACGTCCGGCTTGTGGAACAGGCGGGAAATATCGAGCCCCTGCGCCTTCCAGTGGTTCACGGCGCGGCGCGTATCGAGCCGGTCCACGCGGCCGATCATCTCCTTGACCGTGCGGAAGCCCAAGGACGCCATGAGCTCGCGCACTTCCTCGGCCAGCAGGAAGAAATAGTTGATGAGGTGCTCGGGCTTGCCCGCGAACCGCTTGCGCAGGACCGGGTCCTGGGTTGCCACCCCCACCGGGCAGGTATTGAGGTGACATTTGCGCATCATGATGCACCCCAGCACGATGAGCGGCGCCGTGGCGAAGCCGAACTCGTCCGCGCCCAGAAGCGCGCCGATCACCACATCGCGGCCGGTGCGCAGGCCGCCGTCCACCTGCACGGCGATGCGCCCGCGCAGGCGGTTGAGCACCAGCGTCTGCTGGGTTTCGGCCAGGCCGATTTCCCAAGGCAGGCCGGCGTGGGTGAGGGAGGTCAGCGGGCTTGCCCCCGTGCCGCCGTCGCAGCCCGCGATCGTCACGTGATCGGCCCGCGCCTTGGCGACACCGGCCGCAACCGTGCCCACGCCCACTTCGGAGACGAGCTTCACGCTCACCCGCGCCTGAGGGTTCACGTTCTTGAGATCGTGAATGAGCTGGGCGATATCCTCGATCGAATAGATGTCGTGGTGCGGCGGCGGCGAAATAAGGCCGACGCCCGGCGTCGAATGGCGGACCTTGGCGATCGGTCCGGCCACCTTGTGGCCGGGAAGCTGGCCGCCCTCGCCGGGCTTGGCGCCTTGGGCGATCTTGATTTGCAGGTCGTCGGCGTTGACCAGGTATTCGGCGGTCACGCCGAAGCGGCCGGAGGCGACCTGCTTGATGGCGGAGCGCATGGAATCGCCGTTGGGCAGCGGCTTGAAGCGATCGGGCTCCTCGCCGCCCTCGCCGGTGTTGGATTTGCCGCCGATGCGGTTCATGGCGATCGCCAGCGTGGTGTGGGCCTCGCGCGAGATCGAGCCGAACGACATGGCGCCGGTGGCGAACCGCTTGACGATTTCCTTGGCGGGCTCGACTTCTTCGAGCGGGACCGGCGTTTCCGCGGGCTTGAGATCGAAGAGGCCGCGCAGCGACATGAGGCGCTCGCTCTGATCGTTGACGAATTTCGCGTACTCACGGTAGGTCTCGCGGCTGTTGCCGCGGGACGCGTGCTGAAGCTTGGCGATGGCGTCGGGCGACCACATGTGGTCCTCGCCGCGCAGCCGGAGCTGGTATTCGCCGCCCGGATCGAGTGCGGTGCGATAAAGCGGCGCGTCGCCGAAGGCGAGCGCGTGGCGCTCGACGGTTTCGCGCGCGATCTCGGCAATCCCGATTCCCTCGACGACGGCGGAAGTGCCGGTGAAATATTTGTCGACGAAGGCGCTGGACAGCCCGATCGAGTCGAAGATTTGCGCGCCGCAATAGGACTGATACGTCGAGATACCCATCTTGGACATGACCTTGAGGATGCCCTTGTCCATCGCCTTGATGTAGTTGGCGCGGGCTTTCTCGGCGCTGACCGGCTTGAGCAGGCCGGGGCGCACGGCTTCGATGGTCTCGAAAGCGAGATAAGGGTTGATGGCCTCCGCCCCATAGCCGGCCAGCAGGCACAAGTGGTGCACCTCGCGGGCCTCGCCGGTCTCCAAAATCAGCCCCACCTCGGTGCGCAGGCCGCGGCGCACCAGGTGATGGTGCACGGCGGCGGTGGCAAGCAGGGCCGGGATGGCGATGCGCTCGCGGCCGATTTGCCGGTCGGACAAGATGAGGATGTTGCAGCCGTCGGCCACGGCGCCCTCGACCTCTTGGCACAGGCGGTCAAGGGCCGGCTCCATGCCGGCGGCGCCTTGGTCGGCGGGATAGCACATGTCGAGCGTGCGGGAGCGGAAGCGGTTGCCGACGAGATCGGCGATGTGGCGGATTTTCGTCAGGTCCTGGTCGGTCAGGATCGGCTGGTTCGCTTCGAGCCGCCAGTGTTCTTCGCTGTCATCCAGGCCCAGCAGGTTGGGGCGCGGGCCGATGAGGGTGACCAGCGAAGTCACGAGTTCTTCGCGGATCGCGTCGATCGCCGGGTTCGTCACCTGAGCGAAGCACTGTTTGAAATAAGCATAGAGCAGCTTGGGCCGCCGCGAGAGAACGGCGAGCGGTACGTCGATGCCCATCGAGCCGATCGGCTCCTCGCCGTTGATGATCTCGGGTTCGAGGTAGAAGGACAGGTCTTCCTGCGTGTAGCCGAAGGCCTGCTGGCGGTCCAGGAGCGGCGCGGCGGGAGCCGGGGGCATCGCGCCGCGCTCGGGCGCGGGCAGGTTTTCGACGACGATCTGCGTTTTGGCGAGCCAGTCGGCGTAGGGCTTGGCGTTGGCCAGCGTGGCCTTGAGCTCGGCGTCGTCGATGATGCGGCCGGCTTCGGTATCGATCAGAAGCATCTTGCCCGGCTGAAGCCGCCATTTCTTGACGATTTTGCTTTCCGGGATTTCATCGAGCACGCCGGCTTCGGAGGCCATCACGACCAGATCGTCGTCGGTGACGATGTAGCGCGCGGGCCGCAGGCCGTTGCGGTCGAGCGTGGTGCCGATCTGGCGCCCGTCGGTGAAGGCGACGGCCGCGGGGCCGTCCCACGGCTCGATCAGCGCGGCGTGATATTCGTAGAAGGCGCGCCGCTTTTCGTCCATGAGCGGGTCGTGCGACCACGCCTCGGGGATCAGGAGCATCATGGCATGGGCGAGCGAATATCCGCCTTGGACCAGGAGCTCGAGGGCGTTGTCGAAGCAGGCGGTGTCCGATTGGCCCTCGGCGATGAGCGGCCAGAGCTTGGCCAAATCCTCGCCGAGGAGCTGCGACTTCATCGAGCGCCGGCGCGCGGCCATCCAGTTCAGGTTTCCGCGCAGCGTGTTGATCTCGCCGTTATGCGCGATCATGCGGTAAGGATGGGCCAGCCGCCACGACGGGAAGGTGTTGGTCGAGAAGCGCTGGTGCACAAGGGCGAGCGCAGTGACGACGCGCTCGTCCCGGAGATCGGCGTAGTAGCGGTCCACCTGACCGGCAAGCAGCAGTCCCTTGTAAACGACGGTGCGCGACGACATCGAGGGAATGTAAAAGTCGGCGCCGGGATCCGCCTTGCGTTCGCGGCCGGCATTGGCAGCCTGTTTGCGGATGACGTAGAGCTTGCGCTCGAACGCGTCTTGATCGCGAAGGCTCTCGGCGGCGGCGATGAAGATTTGGCGGACTTCGGGCTCGCAAGCGCGCACGGTGACGGCAAGGCCGCTGCCGTCCACCGGCACGTCGCGCCAGCCCAGGAGCCTTTGTCCTTCGGCCGCGACGAAATGCTCGATGATCTCTTCGCAGGTGCGGCGCAAGGACTCGTCCTTGGGCAGGAACACCATGCCGACGGCGTAGCGCCCGAAGTCGGGAAGCTCGATCCCGAGCTCAGCGCATTCGGCGCGCAGGAAGGCATCGGGGATTTGCACAAGAATGCCCGCGCCGTCGCCCGCCAAGGCATCCGCCCCGACCGCGCCGCGGTGCTCGAGGTTTTGCAGGATGCGAAGGCCCTTGCGGACGAGATCGTGGCTTTTCACGCCCTTGACGTGCGCGACAAAGCCGACGCCGCACGAATCGTGCTCGTGAATCGGATCGTACAGACCCTGCCGTTCCGGCGGTTTCACGCCGCGTATCGAACCGACGCCGACCAACTCGTCCTCCTGGCACACGATCCCGCCGGCCCGCCGCACCTCCGCGGGCCGGTCGCGTAGCCTTATTAATATGACGCCCATCCCCCTTCGTTGCGACCGATTTCTGTACCGGATCGGGCACGGCCTCGGGATGGAAAAACATGGCCTTCCGGCGCTGTGCCGGGCGCAAACCCGGTCCCGCGCTGCGCGAGCCGCTTCCCCGTTTGGGTCGGCGGCCGGGGCGGGCGTTGTTGCAGAAATGAGCCTGCCGGCCAGCCGCTGATCTTCGCCAACGCCGCATGGTATTCGCCGGAACGGGTTATGCAACCCGGAACGGGACTATTTGCCCTATGGGCGGTGCAATCCCGGATGCTATAAGACCGCGCCGTGCCGGGAGCGGGCGCCCCCGGAACGGCCAATAATCCGGCCCGGGGGGACGCCTTGACCTTCTTGCAAATCGTCGCCTTGGCCGTGGTCCAGGGCCTCACGGAATTCCTTCCCGTCAGCTCTCACGCCCATCTCATCCTGACCCGGCAGATCCTGGGCCTGCCGCAGGGGGGGAGCATCACCTTCGACATCGCCGTGCACGTCGGCACGCTGGGGGCCGTCGTCGTCTATTACTGGCGCGACGTGTTGTTCATGGCGCGGGGGATGCTGCGCCTCGTCGCGGGGCGCGGCGGGCCGGGCGCGCGGATGTTCGGGCTGATCGTCGTGGCCACGGTCCCGGTGGTGATCGGCGGCTATCTGTTGACCAAATTCGCCGGCGAGCGATTCAACACCATCCCGGTCATCGCCTGGATGACGGTGATCTTCGGCGTGCTGCTGTTTGCCGCCGACCGGATGTGCATGACGCTGCGCCGCATCGAGCATATGAACGTCGCCCAGGCGCTGGTCATCGGCCTGGCGCAGGTGGTGGCGCTGGTGCCCGGGGTCAGCCGCTCGGGCATCACCATGACGGCGGCGCGGGTGCTCGGCTTCGAGCGCACCGACGCGGTGCGGTTTTCGCTTCTCATGTCGGTGCCGGCGATCGTCGGCGCCGCCGTGCTCGACGGGCTCGACATGTACAAGAACGGCGTGACGGACATCCCGCCGGGCATCGGGCTTGCGGTCTTTCTTTCCTTCGCCGCCGCCTTGATCGCGATCCCGCTCATGGTGGCGTGGCTGCGGCGCGCCACCTTCACGCCGTTCGTGGTTTACCGGCTGTTCCTCGGCGCCGTTCTGTTCTATGCGCTTTATGGAGCTTAACGGGCGCGAAGCCGGCCCGGGGTTAAGTCTGGCCGCGCTTCAGCGGCGGCGCGCGGTAGATAATCTTGTGGGTCGTGTCATGGTTGATCCCGCTGGAATGGCCTGATTTCTTTTCGATTCGGGCCGCGTCTTCGATCTGCTTCAGCACATCGGTCCTGTGAAAGCTGAGATAGGGCGAGGTCTCCCGCAGGAAGGTCAGGACTTCGGCTTGGAGATAGCCGAGCCATTCCCGCGCATCGGCGAAGCTCTTGCCCGCGCGCGAGGCCTGCTCGAGCTTGGCGCGCAGCGCCGCGTCGTAGCTTTGGGTCTTGAACGTCTCCTTGAAGCGCGTGAACAGGATCAGGTCGATGTCGTTCACCTGCGGCGCATCGCCGAGATAACTTCCGAACAACACGACTTGCGCGGGCTCGGCGTGGAATTCGTCGGATTCCGCCACCCTTGCGACGCGCGCCATGAAATCGGCCATGATGCGGCCGGCCTCGGCGCGTTCGATCGCGGGGAGCGTCCCGGCGTTGGCGAGCTGCGAGCCCTTGGGCGTCGTCTGCCACATCCCGCCTTGCGGCGCCTTCGGACGCTCGAACGGGCAGATGTAATTCTGCGCGGCGAGCTCGGCCAGAACCTTCTCCGCCGCGTCCGGATCGAGCTTGAGGGCCTGTTCGACCGCGCCGCGGCCGAACACCCGTTTGCGCATGAGATCGCGCACGGCGAGGATGGGGAAACCCGCAATCCGCTCGTCCGGGTCGATGCGCATGGCGGCTTAGGCTCTGGCGATGGCGCGGCGGAACCGTCCGAGATAGGTGGGCAGCATGATCTCGACGGTGGTGGGCGCGATCCCGAGATCGGCCAAGCCCGAAGCGCGCCGCGACACGACGTTGTCGCGCTGGAGCAGGCGCAGCTGATCGCGGGTGAGCAGTTTCAGGCGGAAGAACTCGAATATCGCGGCCTCGACGCTGAGCAGCGGGAACGGCGCGGGGATCAGCAGCCGCTTGCGCCCGGTTTCGCGCAACACCAGCTCGACAATTTCCTTCATCGTGTAAGTTCTCGGGCCGCCCAGCTCGTAGCGCTTGCCCTGGGCCTCGGGACGATCCAGCGCCTGGACGATGGCGGATGCGACGTCGCCGACGTAAACCGGTTGGAAGCGCGGGCCGCCCTTGCCGAACCAATTGAGGACCGGCAGCTTGCCCGGCGCGAACACGAGCCGGGGCGAGGCGCCCATGACGGGGAGCACCGGCGAGAGGCGCGCGAGCATCGCGAACAGGTTGAAGAAATTGTCCTCGGGGCCGAACACGATGCTGGGGCGCATGATGGTCGCCTGGGGATAGGCGCGCAGCACCGCGTCCTCGCCCAAGGCCTTGGTCCGCGCGTAGCGGGCGGGCGAGGATTTATTGGCGCCGAGCGCCGAGACATGGACGAGGCGAAGCGCGCCCGCGTCTTTGGCCGCCGCCGCGACCGCACCCGCCGCCTTGTGATGCACGGCGTCGAAGCTGCGCTTTTTGCTCTCGAACAGGATGCCGACGAGATTGACCACCGCCGACGCGCCTTTGACCGCCGCCTCGATATCGGCGGCGTTCAGGATATCGGCGCGCACGGGCACGATCTGGCCGACGTCGCCGAGCGGCTTGAGGAACAGGGCGCGGTCCGGGTGGCGCACCGCGACTTTGATCACCGCGCCGGCAGCCGCCAGGCGCTGCACGAGATGGCGGCCGATGAATCCGGAGCCGCCGAAAACCGTGACCTGGCTGCCCGCCAGAGTGAAGGGAAGCGCCATTGCCCGCCCGCCGCGTGGAAGCCCCCGCGAAGCCGGGGGCGAAAACCGGAGAATATCACGCTTATATCGGGCGGTGCCGCCCCTGGCCATATGGAACTGGACGCGGCGGCGGTGTAGCATGACCGGGCGAGGTCCGGGGCCGGCCGCATAGAGCGCGGTTGACTTCGGCGCCCGGCCCTATTAACTCGCCCATGTTCAACGCCCAGCCCAGGTGGCGGAATTGGTAGACGCGCAGGTTTCAGGTACCTGTGGCCGCAAGGTCGTGGAAGTTCGAGTCTTCTCCTGGGCACCAGCGCGTTTCCCCGGCGCGGCACGCGCGCGAGGGGATCGTTAAGCGATGGCCGCGCGCCCCAAGGTTCCACCGCTCAAATCCGTCCAGCTTCACCGCGGCGATCTTCCCCCCGGGCTCGATTTCGGGCCCGCGGCCGCCATCGACACCGAGACCATGGGCCTCGACCCCAACCGCGACCGGCTGTGCCTGGTGCAGATCTCGGCGGGCGACGGCGTGTGCCATATCGTGCAGTTCGCCCAGGACGAATACGACGCGCCGAATCTCGCGGCGGTGCTCGGCGACGAGGCGTGCACCAAGATCTTCCATTTCGCGCGCTTCGACCTCGCCATGATCCAGCGGCACATGGGCGTGATGTGTTCGCCGGTGTTCTGCACCAAGGTCGCCTCGCGGCTGACGCGCACCTATACCGACCGCCACGGCCTCAAGGACATCTGCAAAGAGATCTTGGGCGTGGATCTTTCCAAGCAGCAGCAATCCTCCGACTGGGGCGCGGCGGAGCTGAGCCAGGACCAGCTGCATTACGCCGCCTCCGACGTGCTGTACCTGCATGCGCTGCGCGACCGCCTGGCCGAAATGCTGGCGCGCGAAGGGCGCACCGAATTGGCGGAAGCCTGTTTCCGCTTCCTGCCGGCGCGCGCCATCCTCGATCTCGCCGGCTGGGCCGCCGAGGACATCTTCGCGCACTGACGCCTTCGCCGGACGGCGCGCGCCGGCGCGTTCCTAATTTCAAGCGACGAAGCTGAGCTTGCGGCTCGCGACACACGCGCCGGGAATTTTGCCGCTTGACGTATTAGGTATTTGTTCCAAATCAGGCCCGACAGGCCAGCGATCTAGCTGAGATTAAGATCACGCCCGAGATGATCGAGGCGGCGGTAGATATTGTCGATTACTGGAATCCCGAGGGAGAGGTTACGACCGAGAATCTCGTGGCGGAAATTTACAAGGTAATGATTTTGGCAAAGCTGGGAGATAGGCGTGGTTGAAATTAATCAATTCACGCGTAAGACGCTCTAATTCGAATATTGCTTTATTGATTTGATTTATGTCGGTTGTGAATTGCTCGATCTTCCATTCATCGAGGTGACGATGAATTTCTACATACATTTTGCGGTCGCCTCGTTTTTTGCTCCCTAAAATGCGTCCATGCACAAGACTTCGACGCACTTTATGAATATCTCTGGCGGCATCAATTAGGCATTGTGTGTTATGCAGGGCAGTAGGTTTATTACTATACAGTTGTTTGGCAAGATTTCCCCAGCGGGCTAGTCTCTTGTCGAATGTATATGGCATTTGTTGTTTGCGCTCGACAATTTCTCCGAGCGCGCTGATGGTAAAGTCCATTTCTGTTTCAAAGAAAGCCCAGCGCGCGGTCAAATGGCCGAGCGTTCGAAGCTGAATCGGCGATAAATTCAGTTTGATATTTGGTTCTTTCATGACCGGCACCAGGAGCAAAAAAGCTAAATTAGCCGAGCAGCGCCGCGACGAGGCGCTAAAGCGGGCGCTCAGTATGCCGCCGAAGCCGCATAAGCCGACAAAGAGCGGCAGCAAAAAGAAAACGGGTAGCGGTCGCCGCCCAAGCTAGTCTACGTTACTTGCACCCTTTGCGGATCGGCTTGGGTGTGGTCCTTTTATGCGTCGTAACACGCACAGTTTTCGGACCGCTCTTGCCTTTTCGCTCCGGTCGGCATGTGACCTTCGACATCGCTTCCTCCTTTCAAGGGCCTCAATGCCCTGTCCAATGCACCGGGCCATTGATCGAAAGCAAAAGCGGCGACCGCCGCGATCATCGATTCCACAACAGGTTGTGGGAGTCTAGGGCTGTCCCACTAAATCGTATAACGCCTTGTTATGGCGCGAAGAACAGCGCGCCACTGCGCGTGGCTATGGTGATAGAAAGCGGGCTCGCCCTTAAGCAATCCGCCGATAGGTGAGGCGACGGCCATTGATCTGGCCGATGGCTTTGGCCGCACGTTCCGCGTCGGTGATCTCGCGGTTGTTGTAGCGATAGTCAAATTCCGCGAGGTAGCGATGCAGGTGCTTTTCGGCGCAATGCTGATAGATGCCCCTCATGCCGCGCTTAAAAACCAAGAACACGTTCTCGACGGTGTTTGAGTGCGCGTTCGGCACGCCGTCAAGATTCGGCGGCGGTGAAATTATTCGCGGTGCATGCCGCCCGCTGCAACGCAGCCGAGGACAGCTTCGCGCACCAAGGCCGCCGATTATTCGTGACCGAGGGCGCGAGCGCGGGCGCCGCGGCCATGCCCGGCGCGGCCATTCGGTTGACCTTGCCCCCACCACCCGGCATAGTTGCCCAGCGTTTCTGCGCCTTTTCGGCGGTCCTCGTTCATCGCCCGGCCGGTGCCGGACGCCCTTAAGGGGCGCAGGAGGCGCTTGAGCCCGGCTTGGGCATGGTCCATAAGCCCACATGCCTTCGATCCCACGGGCCGTATTCCACAGGCCGTCGTCCACGGGCCATAATCCCACGGGCCATCATGAGGCCACGCCGCCATGCCGATGACCGAACCGGTGGACCGCCGCCGATGAAGACCCGCACCAAACCCCGGCCAACCCTGCCCCGCGCGGCGGCCAAGGCGCGGACGCCCGCGGACGACCTCGCGGCCGGACGGCGGGTGCTGTCGGCGGA
>DATDPM010000067.1:0-15134 GCA_035292745.1 Alphaproteobacteria bacterium
TGGCGGCCGGCGCGCGCCGGATGCTCGAGACCCGCGCCCGGGAGATGCACGTGCGCTGCTCGTTCCGGGTGGTGCGCGGGCGCATCGAGGCCGAGGTCCGCGCCGCCGCCGATACGGCCGATCTTGTCATTCTGGATCGCGCCGGCGCCACGGTGACCCGCCATGTGCGCCTGAAATCGATCGCCGGCCATGCGGCGAAGGGCGCGCCTCATTCGGTCTTGCTGCTGCGCGGGGTTCAGGCCGCGATCGGATCGGCCGTCGTGGTCTGTGACGGCACGGCGGCTTCCGACCGCGCGCTGGCCGCCGCGGCCAGGCTCGGATCGCGGCTGCGCCGCGCGGGCGAAACCGGCATCACGGTGCTTTGCCTCGGCGACACCCGGGCGGCGGCGCAGCGCGCCGAAGAGAAGGCGCGCGACGCGTTGCAGCGCGAAGGCATCGTTGCCACGTTCCGCACGCTCGCCGGGGCGAGCCCGGCCGGGCTGGCTGCCGCGCTGCGCCTGCCCGCGGACGTGCTTCTGGTCCTGTCCGCGGAGTTGCCGCTGATCGCGTTTGAGGAAGGCGAGCGGTTTCTCGCCGATTCGGAAGGCCCGGTTCTGCTGGTGCGTTAGAGCATGTCACCGGCCGGCGAGGCCGGCGACGCGCCGGCGCAGCTCCGGCACCAACTCCGCCGCGAACCAAGGGTTGCGCTTGAGCCAGCCGGTGTTGCGCCAGCTCGGATGCGGCAGCGGCAGGAATTGCGGCAGGTAATCGCGCCAGGTCCGCACCGTTTCGGCGACCGACTTCTTTCGTCGCGCGCCCAGGTAATACGCCTGGGCGTAGGACCCGACCAAAAGCGTCAATGCGATATCGGGGAGCGCCGCGCGCAGCCGCGGGTGCCACAGCGGCGCGCATTCGGGGCGCGGCGGCACGTCGCCGCCGGCGGCGTCGCGGCCGGGATAGCACAGGCCCATGGGGATGATGGCGACGCGGGATTCGTCGTAAAATCGCTCGCGCTCGAGGCTCAGCCACTCGCGCAGCCGGTCGCCGGAGCGGTCGTTGAAGGGAATGCCGGTCTCGTGGACGCGGGTTCCCGGCGCCTGGCCGACGATGAGAAGCCGCGCCGAAACACGCGCGCGCAGAACCGGGCGCGGGCCGAGCGGCAGGTGCGCGGCGCAAACCGTGCAGGCGCGGACTTCGGCAAGAAGGGATTCGAGGCTCACCATCCCTGCTCCAGAATCTTCGCAACGAATGCGGGCACGATCTCGGAAGCCGTGCCGTGGATCGCTTCGCGAAACTGCCCGCGCACCAGCGAGGGTTCGAGATTGAGCTCGACGGTGTGCGCATTCCCCCGCGCCCGCACTTCGGCGACGAAACCCGCCGCCGGATAGACCGCGCCCGAAGTCCCGATCGCCACGAACAGCCCGCATTGCGCGAGCGCCCGGTAAATGCGCTCCATCTCCAGCGGCATTTCGCCGAACCAGACCACATGGGGACGCATCGCGCCCGCTTCCCCGCAGGCCGCGCACGAATCCGCAAGCGAAACATCGCCGCGGCATTCGACGACGTTCCCGCAGGCGCCGCAGCGCGCCTTCAGCCCCTCGCCGTGCATATGGATGATGTTGCGGGAGCCCGCCCGTTCGTGCAGGTTATCGATATTCTGCGTCACGATCAGAACCTCGCCCGGATAGCGCGCTTCCAATCCTGCCAGCGCAAGATGGGCGGCATTGGGCGAAACCCGATCCGAAAGCAAATGACGGCGGCGCGCGTTGTAGAATTCATGGACGCGGGCGGGATCGCGGAAGAACGCATCGGGCGTGGCGACGTCCTCGATCCTGACTTGCGCCCAGATTCCATCCGCGTCGCGAAAGGTATGCAGCCCCGACTCCCGCGATATCCCGGAGCCGGTCAAGACGACGATGCTGGCCTTCGCGGACATATCGGCGATGATAACGCGTAGCGACGCGGAGGCGTAAGCGTGGTTCGTGTCCTGTTCGTTTGTTTGGGGAACATCTGCCGCTCGCCCACCGCGGAGGGCGTGTTCCGCAAGCTGGTGGGCGAAGCCGGGCTTGCCCGGCAGATCGAAAGCGATTCCGCGGGCGTCAGCGATTACCACGCAGGCGAGCCGCCGGACCGAAGGGCGATGGAGGCGGCCAAACGGCGCGGCATCGACCTGGGCCACATGCGGGCGCGCGCGGTCGTTCCGGGCGACCTTTCCCGCTTCGACTATCTGCTGGCGATGGACCGCCCGGTCTTGCGCCACCTTTCCGGCATGGGCCGCAGGTTCGCCAAAGGTTCGGGCGGGCAGGTCGCTCTCTTTCTCGATCACGCCCCGCACCTCGAGCTGCGCGAGGTGCCCGACCCCTATCTCGGCGGCGACCAGGGCTTCGAATTCGTGCTCGATCTGATCGAGGAAGGAGCAAAAGGCCTGCTCGACGCGATCCGGCGCGAGCGACTGGGGTAAGCCGATGCGGCTCGCGCCAACCATGACGCAGGCGATCGAACGGGCTGCGGGGAAAAAACTTCGTGGGGTCCGCGCGCTATCCGGCGGCTCGGTCGCCGAGGTGCTGCTGCTCGACCTTGGGAACGGCGCGCGCCTGGTGGCGAAACTGGGGCATCCCGGCTCGTCGCTTCGCCTGGAGGCCTGGATGCTGGAATATCTCGCGCGCGAGAGCCGCTTGCCCGTGCCTTCGGTCGTTCACGCCTCGGACGAGCTTCTACTCCTCGAATACATCGAGTCGGGCGATGCCCTGGATGGGCGCGCGGAGCGGAACGCCGCGGAGCTCTTGGCCGCTTTGCATAACATCAGCGCGCGCCAATTCGGGCTGGAGCGCGACACGGTCATCGGCGGCCTGCCGCAGCCCAATCCACAATCGCCTTCCTGGATTCCCTTTTTCCGCGACCATCGCCTGCTTTACATGGCCCGCGCGGCCCGCGAGGACGGAAAGGCCGGCGCGGCGCTGTTGGCCCGCATCGAAAAACTGGCGGGGCGGCTCGATGAATACTTGCCGGAGCCGGAACGCCCTTCGCTCATCCACGGCGACATGTGGGGCGGCAACGTGCTGTGCCGCAACGGGGCGGTCGCCGGCTTCGTCGATCCCGCGATCTATTATGCCGACGCGGAAATCGAGCTCGCGTTCTCGACCCTGTTCTCGACTTTCGGCGATGCCTTCTTTTCGCGCTACCGCGAGCTACGCGGCATCCGTCCCGGTTTCTTCGAAACCAGGGTTCCGCTCTACAATCTTTATCCGCTGCTGGTGCATGTGCGGCTGTTCGGCGGCGGCTACGTGGCGCAGGTCGAGCGCACGCTGACCCGGTTCGGCTGCTAGCCGCCGATTCGTTTCAGCACATGCTGGCCGGAAAACAGGCTGCTGTTCGCATCGCCGTCGAGCACGAGATCGCCGCTTTCGAAAGAGACGCGGGCAATCTGCGGCCCGGCCAGGCCGATGATGATGCCGCTGAACTCCATCTTGATCCGGTCGCCGCTCACGAACGTATAGATGCCGGAGAAATTATTGACCGGGGTCGCCAGCACCAACGTCTTGTCGGGGAAGAACTCGAGGGTCTGGTGTTCGTCTATGCGCCATTTGCCCACGATCTTCGATTCGGGCTTGTCGCAGGCAGCCAGCGACAGGACGATGACCAGCGCCACGATCCATCTGACGATGCCGGATTGGATGCGCATCAACCCCCCTCGGCCGGGCCGGCGGCACAAACCGCCGGAAAACCGGGCTTTCCCCAGGCGCATTAACCGGCAGACCGGGCTTACGAGTCAATCGCCGTCGTCGGGCGAGGCGGGGGGCATGTCGGTTTCGACCTCCGCCCCGACGGGTGCGAGCGGGTAGAACCGCTCGGGCGTATGGATCGCCCCGTTATGGCCGCGGAAGCTGGAGAACAAGGTGAAGCCTTCGACGGCGATGGGGCCCTCGCGGAACAGGTTGTTGCCGGCGATGAACGCGGTGATCCGCGACCCCCGCGCGTTACGGAGGCGGGCGAGCGTGATATGGGGCGAGAATTTGCGCCCTTCGGGCTCGAAGCCGGCACGCACCAGCGCCGATTCGATCTTGTCGCGGAGATGGGCGAGCGCCGGGTTGCGCGCGACCCCAACGTAAAGCGATCGCGCCGCCCGGGGCGGGCCGAAATGGCCGATTCCTTCGAGCGTCAGCTCGAAAGCGGGCGCCTCGACGGATTGCAGCGCCGCATCGACGTCGTGGACGCTCGCCTCATCCACCTCGCCGATGAATCGCACGGTGAGATGCATGTTTTCCGCCGGGACCCAGCGCGCGCCCGGAATCCCGCCCGCGAGCATGGCGAGCCGCACGCGCACGCTTTCCGGCAGTTCGATGGCGACGAAGAGCCGCATCATGGTGAAGGCTCCCGCCCCCCTACGGGCTCGGGTTGGGGTCGGCGTTATGGGCCGCCTCGACCGCCCCCAAGGCTTCGTCGGGAAGGCGGATGTCGGCGGCCGCGATGTCTTCCTCGAGCTGTGACAAATCCGTGGCACCGACGATGACGCTGGTGACGAACGGCCGGGACGCGGCGTAGGCGATGGCGAGCTGCGCCGGCGCCATGCCGTGCCGCCGCGCGATCCCGACATACGATTCGGTCGCGCGCGTCGCACGCTCGCTGGTGTAACGGCGGTATTCGGGGAAAAGCGTGAGCCGCGCGCGTGCCGGCTTCGCGCCGTGCAAGTATTTTCCGGTCAGCACGCCGAAACCGAGCGGCGAATAGGCGAGCAACCCGCAAGCCTCCCGGATCGCCGCTTCCGCCAGGCCGATTTCGAAGGTGCGGTTGAGGAGGCTGTACGGATTCTGGATCGCGACGACCCGCGGCAACGCCTGCGTCTCGGCAAGTTGCAGGTAACGCATGAGTCCCCAGGGCGTTTCGTTCGATACCCCGGCGTGACGGATCTTTCCGGCTTTCACGAGGTCGCTCAAGACCGACAGCGTCTGTTCGAGCGGAACCGACTCGTCGTTGGGTTTGTGGACGTAGCCGAGACTGCCGAAGAAATTGGTGCGCCGGTCCGGCCAGTGAAGCTGATAGAGGTCGATCGTCTCGATCCCGAGTCTCGTCAGGCTGTCTTCGACGGCCGTGGCGATATTGGCGCGATCGAGCCTGGTGCCGCCGCTGCGCAGCCAGGCGATGTCGCGGCTGCGTCCGCTCACCTTGGTCGCAACCACCACGCGATCGCGGTTTCCTTTCTTCTTGAGCCAGCTGCCGATGTAGGACTCGGTGCGCCCCTGCGTCGCCGCCTTCACGGGGATCGGATACATCTCGGCGGTGTCGATGAAATTGACGCCGCGCCCGACCGCGAAATCGAGCTGGCGGTGCGCATCCGATTCGGAGTTCTGCTCGCCCCACGTCATGGTCCCGAGGCAAATCGTCGAGACCTTGGTGTCGGTGCGTCCGAGCCGGCGGTATTCCATCGCTGATCCTCGCCGTTCGCGTTCCTCGTTCGCCGCGCAAGATCACGCGCGAACCCGCATCGGTCAAGCGGGCAAAGAGAATTAGAGGAACAGCGCCAGCACGCCGGTGTAGCCGTAGAGCCGGTTGTTGCAGATCTCGCCGTTGGCCGAAAAACCGATCAGCGGAAAATCGCCGAGCTCGTTGCGGATGAGATCGATCTCGCGATTGCTGGGCGAGAAGATGGCCGGGCCGCGTCCGACGCAGGCGACGTAAATGCCCGCCTTGGGCGGCGTGTCGATACGCCGGCGCAACTGAGAAAGCATGTGGACCATGTCTTCGCAGGCGGCCTTTTCGTTGCGCCGCACGAACATGATTCTGTCCCCGACCGCGATCTTCTCGCCGACCACCAGCAGGCCGCGCTCGGCGTCGATCCCGATCAGATTTCGCACCAGATAATCGCCGGTGTCCGAGGCCGCGACGGGAAACGCCGCTTCGACGGCGGCAATCCGTTCGGCGAAACCCTCGCCCAGTTTTTCGCCGCTGTCCTCGGCCAAGACCTCGAGCGCGTCTTTGTTGTCGAGCTCGGCCAGCACGTTGCCGAAGCCGGTGGTCACGGTATGCATCGGCCCGATCGGGCGGCAGCCCTGGGTCAATCCCGTCGCCACCGCCACGTCGCCGGAAAAAAGCACGCCCGAGATCCCGCCCTGCGTGATGGCGCCGGCCACTTGCTCGAACCCCCGGCGCGACGAGGTGAGGCCGCCCACCAGAAACGCCGAAGCCGATTCGGCGAGCTCGGCGATGAGTGCCGGAATGCGCGGGTTGCGCGGGTCGCCGTGGACCAGGCCGAGTTTCGGCTCGGCGGATTCGATCCAATCGCCGTTCTCGCGCCGGAACGCGCCGACGTCGGCGGAAATGCCGGGAAAGACGCGGAAGCTGCCGGGCGGAAGATCGGCGGTCATCACCGCCACCGCCGGCACGTCGAAATATTCGACGTCCATGGCGCAGACGCCGACGCCGACCGTTCCCACCCAATCGGCGATGCCGGTGGTCTCGCGCAGAAAAGTGAGGATGCTGGGGAGATCTTCGGCCAACGCGTCGGTGACATAGACGAAACCGAGATTGGCGTTGCCCTTCACGTTGCCGAGTCGGGACAAGCACGTCTTGGCCGCATGGTGCCAGCTCCCCGTTGCGTGCGCGGCGCGGAAATGGGCTGTGCTTTCCATTTCGAGGACTGGCGCTCCTTTGCCCGCGGCGCCGCGGCGCCGCATCGTTTCAAATCAAATGTAAGCGTCCGGCGGCATAAGTGCGAGTACCGGCGCGTGCCGCCCCGCGAGTTTCGCGGCGCGCGGCGTTGACGTTTTCGGCTTGGAGCCCAATTTGATGGAGCCTACGCTGGCGAAACCACGAGATAGGGGCTTTTGATGCGCTCCACGCGCGCTCTGGCGGCCGCAATCGCGATGTCGGTGCTTTGGGCCGGGCCTTCGCTTGCGGCCGATCCGCCTTCTCCCGACGAAAGCCTGGAAAAGCAGCGTCGCGCCACCGATCTCGCCATCGAGGCCACGCAAATGCTGATGCGGGCGCTCAACCTCATGATCGAGGCGTTGCCGCAATACGGCCCGCCGCGCATCGACGGGCAGGGAAACATCGTTATCCCGCGGATTCACAAGGATTCCGCGCCCCAGGACAAGACGCCGGGCCGGGACGCGCCGGACAAACCCGAACGCGGAACGCCGCTTTAAGGGTCCGCGGCGAGGCGCCGCACGAGCGGCGGCCGGCTTCCCCGGATACCGCTGGGTGTATTGATTTGCCCTCGGGACATGCCAATATGTCCGGCACCGAAGCCGGCGTCGCCGGCGATAAAAATTCGACCACAGAAGGGGTTTGTGATGTCTCACGATGCGGGTGACCGCTATTCCTCCGTCGCAACGCGCACCGCGGCCGTCGTCGACGCGGGCCTGCGCCAGTACATGCTGCGCGTTTACAATTACATGGCTTCCGGCCTGGCGCTGACCGGCATCGTCGCCTGGCTCACCGCCTCTTCACCGGCCATGATTCAGGCGATCTACGGCACGCCGCTCATGTGGCTGGTGATGCTGGCGCCTTTGGGCTTCGTCCTGTTCTTGAGCTTCCGCATCAACAAGATGAGCTTCGCCGCGGCCCAGGCGACGTTCTGGGCCTACGCGGCGGTCATGGGCCTGTCGATGGCCTGGATCTTTCTCGCCTTCACGGGCGCCAGCGTCGCCCGCGTGTTCTTCATCACCGGCGGCACGTTCGCGGCGATGAGCCTTTACGGCTACACCACGAAGCGCGATCTGACCGCCTGGGGCTCGTTCCTGTTCATGGGGCTCATCGGCATCATCATCGCCGCCGTCGCAAACTTCTTCCTGGCGTCGACCGCGTTGCAATTCGCCATCTCGGTCATCGGCGTCATCGTGTTCACCGGGCTCACCGCCTACGACACGCAGTCGATCAAGGAGCTTTATCTCGAAGCCGATTCGCAAGAGATCGCGGGCAAGAAGACCATCATGGGGGCGCTGCGCCTCTACCTCGACTTCATCAACCTGTTCGTCATGCTGCTGCAGCTCTTGGGCCAGCGCCGCTAATTCGCCTTCCTATAGTCAAAACGAAGGCCCGGGGCGAAAGTCCCGGGCCTTTTTTTTAAGGCCCCGAATCGGCCGGCGACCGCCGGCATTTTCATAAAAATCCCTTCAATTCCAACGCTTGCTTTACCGGCGGTTAAGCGGCGCGGGGATAGGCTGGCGGCCACATGAGAAGGCCCGGCGTCCGCCTGCGGCCACGGGGAGAGTGTGATGGAACGAAGCGACGGCTCGGCCGCCGCCGTCAGCCGGGCGGGATCGGGCGATTCCGACTGGCTTGCCGACCGGCTGGCGCGGATCACCCGCACGGCTGCCTACGACATCGCCATCAAGGCAATCGTTTTCCTTTGGTATCTCTATATCGCGAACAGCGTGTTCGGCGAGTTGACGCGCTATCTGGCGCGCGCCGATACGATTGATTCGCCGGCGCTTTTCGCATCTTCGGTCGTGTCGCGGGTCACGGTCCTTATGTTCCTGGCGACCCTGGTCATGTTCACGTTGCTGCGCTCGCGGCCGATCGCCAAGGCGCCGGGCCTGCTGCCGCGGATCACCGCGTCGGCGGGAACATTCCTGGTGATGGTGCTGCCGCTGTTCCCGCATCGCGCGCTCTCGATCGAGATGAACGCGCTGAGCACGGTCATCATGCTCACCGGCAATTGCCTCGCCATCTATGTGGTGTGCCACCTGGGGCGGTCGCTCAGCACCATGGCGGAGGCGCGCCACCTGGTGACAACCGGCCCTTACCGCCATGTCCGCCATCCGCTCTATCTGGCCGAGGAAGTCGCGGTCATCGGCGCCTTCCTCCAATACGCGTCGCTCTGGACGGCCCTGCTTCTGTGCGCCCATTGGCTGCTGCAAATGGCGCGCATGAAGAACGAGGAGCGGGTGCTCGACGCCACCTTCCCCGATTACGACGCCTATGCGCGGCAAACCGCGCGGTTGATCCCCGGCCTCTACTGACGCAGCCGCCGGCCGTTCCTGCGCCCCAATCCCGCGGCCGGCCGCCGATCCCAAGTATCAAATCATTGCGTGGTAATGACGAAGACTTGATTAGCTATTTTCTAAACTTAAAAATAGATAATTGCGGCGCCTCAGACGAACGTGGAAGGAACGGGCGGCCTGTTTTTCCCTTTCTAATGTCATTATTATTGAAGTTCATGAAATCATTTTGATAAAATTAACTACAATTTACTATATTTTCCTTTGTTTTTATTTCTGCCGATTAACCTCTTGTTAACACGCGGCCCTTATCTTGGCACGATCACTGCTGCCATGAGGAGGACCACGAGTATGTTTACGACCATTCGCAATTTCATTCAGGACGAGACGGGCGCGACCGCCATCGAGTATGGCCTCATCGCCGGCCTCGTTTCGGTTGCCGCGATCGCCGCGTTGACCGCGATGGGCGGATCGCTGAAGAGCATCTTCCAAAACGTCAGCGATACGCTTAACACCGCCGTAACGCCGGCGCCGTAATCGGCCGTCAAAAATGTTTCGGCAGCGTCACTTCTGCCATGAGGAGAACCACAGGCATGTTTAGCACTATGCAAAGGTATTGGCGGGACGAGACGGGCGCCACCGCCATCGAGTACGGCCTCATCGCCGGCCTCGTTTCGGTTGCCGCGATTGCCGCGTTGACCGCAATGGGCGGCTCGCTGAAGAGCATCTTCGAAAACGTCAGCACCACGCTCAACACCGCCGTGACGCCCGCGCCGTAATCGGCCGGGAAAGTAATTCACTTCCGGATACGGGGCGCGGTGGGGAACCGCGCCCCGTATTCGGCCCTCCCCCGGCGCGAGCCAGGGGCTTCCGGCGCAGAGCCTGCACAAACCGCGTTCGAATCTGCGTCGGCGGGACTCAAATTAGGATTTTGATGAATGGCCTCCGCCTTCATTAACCACGTCACGATCATCATGTTCGCCGGCCTGCTCGCCTGGGCGGCGGTCAGCGATTTCCGCACCTATCTCATTCCGAATTCCGTGAGCATTTCGGTCGCGGTCCTTTATCCCGCCCATGTGCTGGCGAGCCCATTGCCCGTCGATTGGCCGGGGGCCTTGATCGTCGCGGTCCTCATGCTGGCGGCCGGATTCGTCCTGTTCGCGTTGCGTTATGCCGGCGGCGGCGACGCCAAGCTGCTCGCCGCGGCCTCGCTTTGGGCGGGGCCCGATCAGATTCTCGCGTTCCTGCTGCTGACGACTTTGGCGGGCGGCATGCTCGCGCTGGTCACGGGGAATTATTTGCGATTCATGCGGCCTTGGCCGGACGGCGCGCTCGCCCCGGACGAGGCGGCGGCGGTGAAGCTGCAAACCAGTGTGCCCTACGGCATCGCGGTCGCCTTGGGCGGGCTCTGGGTGGCTTTCCAGATCATGCCCCGCTGACGCAGCGCCGGAAGGATCTAAACGATGAGAATTCGCCTCGTTCTTCTGATCTTGATCGCCTTCGGCGCCGCGCTCGGCACCGTCTGGTTCGCGCGCAACTGGATGGAAGCGCAGCGCGCCGCCATGACCCAGGCGCCGCCCGCGCCGCTCTCTCACGACGAGATCCTGGTGGCGAAGGAGGCGCTTCCCGCCGGCACGCTGCTCAAGCCCGAGCAGCTCCGCTGGCAGGCGTGGCCCGAAGGCAGCGTGGTTTCCGCGTATATCGCCAAAGGCAAACGCACACCCGAGGACTTCGCCGGAGCGGTCATCCGCGAGGGCCTGAGAGAGGGCCAGCCGTTGACCGACACGATGGTGGTCAAGCCCGGTGACAGCGGCTTCCTGGCCGCCGTGCTCGCGCCTGGCATGCGCGCCGTCTCGGTTTCGATCAACGCCACGACCGGGATTTCAGGCTTCGTCTTTCCCGGCGACCGCGTCGACGTGATCCTCACTCATAACATCCAGAAACCCGGCGAAGAGCAGCAGATCGTGCGGCACGCCAGCGAAACGGTGTTGAGCAACGTCCGGGTGATCGCCGTTGACCAAAGCGTCAACGACCAGGAAGACAAGCCGGCGGTGGCCAAGAACGTGACTCTCGAGGCCACGCCGAAACAAGCCGAGATCCTCACGCTCGTCAGCGAGCTCGGAAAGCTCTCGCTGAGCCTGAGGAGCATCGTGCGCGACGAATCCACCCCAGGGAATGAAAAAGAAGACGGAAAAGAAAAGCCGACGCTCATCGCCGAACGCCCCCGTACCTACACCTGGGATTCCGACGCGAGCGTTCTGTTGAGTCCTCCGCATGCCGACGGACAAACCGTCAACGTTCTGCACGGCGAAAAAGCCGAAACCCATGATTTCGGGAGTGGGAAATGAGCCTGCGCCATGGCCTGACCAAAATCGCGGTCCTCCTTCTGCCGTGCCTGTTCGCCGTCTTCCTCGCCGTTCCTGCGGCGGCGAAAGCGGTGATGGCGGCGCAAGGCGCGCCGATCGAGATCGAGCTCAACAAGGGGACGCTGGTACGCCTGGATCACGCGGCGGGGACCGTGTTCATCGCGGATCCCGAAATCGCCGACATCCAGGTCAAGTCGCCGACCCTTGTTTATGTGTTCGCGAAGAAAGTCGGCGAGACCACCTTGTTCGCGGTGGACGAGCATGAACACGTGCTTCTCGATGCGCCGATTACGGTCACCCATAACCTGTCGCGGCTCGATGGCGCGCTGAAGTCGCTGCTTCCCGACTCCAATATTTCCGTGCGGTCGGTCGAGGGCGCGGTGGTGCTGACGGGCGCGGTGGCAAACCCGGTCGAGGCCGAGGACGCACGGCGCCTGTCGGCGCGCTTCATCGGCAAGGACGACGAGGTCATCAACCGGCTTGACGTGCTCGGCGCGAATCAAGTGAACCTGCGGGTGCGCATGGCCGAGGTGTCGCGCGACGCCCTGAAGCAACTCGGCTTCAACTGGGACGCGATCTTCAACGGCAGTTTCCTGACGGCTGCTCTGGCCATCGGCAATCCGGTGCTGGCGGGCGCGCAATTCCTGCGCAATCCCGATACCTCCGTGAATAATCTTGGCCTCTCGGCGCAAAACGGCGCCCTGACGCTCAATACCGTGATCGACGCGCTGGCCGACGAGGGCCTGGTTTCCATTCTGGCCGAACCCAACCTCACCGCCGTATCCGGCCAATCCGCGAATTTCCTGGCCGGCGGCGAATTTCCGGTTCCGGTTCCGCAGACCGGGCAAAACGGTACCAGCGTCGCCATCACGATCGAATTCAAGAAGTTCGGCGTGAGCCTTTCCTTCACGCCGACCGTGCTCAGCAACAAGCTCATCAGTCTCAAGGTCGTCCCCGAGGTGAGCCAACTGTCGGATTCCGGATCTATCGAGATCGAAGGCTTCCGCATTCCCTCTCTCACCACCCGGCGCGCCGAAACGACGGTCGAACTCGGGAGCGGACAGAGCTTCGCCATCGCCGGCCTGTTCCAGAACGACACGACCCACAACATTTCGAAGTTCCCCGGTCTCGGCGATCTGCCGATCCTGGGAGCGCTGTTCCGCTCGACCAAATTCCAGCGTCAGGAAACCGAGCTCGTGATCGTGGTGACGCCTTATATCGTGCGGCCCGTTTCCGCCATGAAGATGGCCTTGCCCACCGACGGTCTCGTGCAGCCCAACGATTACGAACGGATCATCACCGGGCAAACCTATCGCCCGCAGCTTCAGCAAGGTCAGCCCGGTCCGGTGGGCCCCGACGCCAAGGGCCTGTCCGGCCCGGTCGGCTTCATGCTCGACGAATAGGAGGGCGCGCGATGAAACCGAATCGGATTGCAGCGACGGTCTTGCGGCTCGCCGCTCTTGGGGCGCTCTCGGGGGCGCTCTCGGGCGCGCTCGCGGCCTGCGCTCGGAGCCTGCAGAATTCGCAGTGGTCGGGGGCCGAGTCGCCCAAGGAGAACCAGGTCCTTTACCTGCGCCAGACCTACGACGTCCGCTTCGAGGCGGGCAAGGACACGCTCTCGCCCGCCGAGCAGCAGCGGCTGTCCGCCTTCCTCGCCCGCGAGGAGGTCGGTTTGAACGATGAAATCACGCTGGCCGCGGGAAGCGGCGGCGGCAAGGAGCAGAATCTGGGATCGCGCCGCGCGGCGTCGGTCGCCGGTTACCTGCGCGCGCTCAATCTCAAGCCCGCGGCCGACACGGCAGCGGGCGCGCCCGCCGATCATGTCACCGTCGTCGTCGGGCGCTATGTCGTCGTTCCGCCGCAGTGCCCGGATTGGCGCAAGCCTTCCGAGGACGACCCCGCCAACACGCCGTCCAGCAATTTCGGATGCGCCACCGCCACCAATCTCGGGCTGATGGTCGCCGATCCGCGCGATCTCGTGAGCGGCAAGACGCCTTCGGGATCGGATGCCGAACACAACGCCCTTGCGGTCCAACGCTACCGGGAGGGCAGGATTAAAATGCCGCATGGCGCCCACGAGAAAGTCCCAGACGATTTCGCCTTAGGCACCGGCATCCAGAAGAAGTAGCGAGGGAACGGGGATCATGAGCAGTGCCGCCGCGATGCTGAACCGCCTGCGAGAGGCGTATCATCACGATGAATTTCTCGCGTTCTCGTCGGACCCGGCCGTGCGCGCGATGCTGGTCGAGCTCGCCAAGCAGCACTCCTGGCCGGATTATACCGTGCACGAGGGCGGGGTTTCGGCGGCGATCCAGTTCCTGGTGACCGCTTCCTCGCCGCGCCGCCTCGTGGTGGACTTGGGCGACAGCCCCGATCCCGTCACCGCCATGCAGATGCTGCGCGACACCTGCGCCGCAGAAACCGTGATTATCGCGCTGGGCGCCGTCAACGACGTCAAGCTGTTCCGCGAAGTGTGCCGGGCCGGGGCGACCGATTACATCGTCAAGCCCGCGACCAAGGACATCCTCGCCGAAGCCATGGAGCGCGCCCTACGCAGCTATGAGATGGGCGGCGAGCCGGACGGCAAGGAAGCCAAGCTCGGCCGGCTTATTCTCTTCGTCGGCGCCAAGGGCGGCATCGGCTCGAGCACGCTGGCCATGAATAGCGCCTGGCTGCTGGCGCATGAGCACAACCTCCGCGTGGCGCTGGTCGACCTCGATCTGCAATTCGGAACCATGGCGCTCGATCTCGATCTCGAGCCCGGCCATGGGCTGTGCGAGGCGCTGGCCAACCCCAGCCGCATCGACGGCCTGTTCCTGAAAAGCGCGATGGTCACCGAGAGCGCCAATCTTTCGGTTCTCGCCAGCGAGGAGCCGCTTGAGCGCCCGGTCGAGATCAACCCCGAGGCGGCGGCGCTTTTGTTCGATCAGCTGCGGCGCGGTTACTCCTGTGTCGTCGTCGACCTGCCGCGCGCCAATCTTTCCGTCAGCCGCGATCTGCTCGGCAAGGCCAACGACATCATGGTGGTTTGCGACCTGTCGCTCGCTTCCGTGCGCGACACGCTGCGCGTGCTGTCTTTCGTGCGAGACGCCGCCCCGGTCGCAAACGTGAGCGTTCTTGCCAATCGGACGACGAACGGCAAAGGCCAAATCTCGCGCGGCGACTTCGAGCGCGGCATAGAGACGCGCGTCACCTATCTCATCCCGGACGAGCCGAAGTCGGCGGCGCTCGCCGCCAATTCGGGCAAGCCGCTGCCGGCGGTGGCCAAGAACAGCGCCATCGTGCGCACCTTGCGCAAGATAACAACCGGCATCGCCGGTCCGGCAAAGTCCAAGTCGAAGTTTTCATTCTGGCGCAAGCGGTAGGCGGCGATGTTCGGCCGAAACAAGGGCGAGGCCGTAAGCGGCAGCAGGCTTGAGGCCATGAAGCGCCGGCCGGCGAGTTTGGCCGAGGCGCCGAAACCGGCAGCAGCCCAAGCGCCGACCGGGATTTCCGCCGCGGGACAGACGTCCGCGCCGCCGGCCGCCACCACCGGGCTCGACGAGATCCGGCCGCAACTTGCCAAACGCGTGATCGCGCGCATCGGCAGCCAGGCGGCGCTGAACCAGCCGCGCAAGGAGATCGCGCGCCAAGTCGACGACATCGTCTCCGAGTTCCTTGCCGAGCATAAATTGGCGGTCCCGTCGCTCGAGGCCCGCGGCCTGGTCACCGCCCTCATCAACGAGCTGATCGCCGAGGCCAAGGTGCGGGCCGGCATCCGCGCCGCCGCGTCGATCGCGGCGCCGCGCCCCGATCGCGCCCCGAATCTCAGCAGGGCCGTGGCCGAGCTCTCCAGCACCGCACAAATGCC
>DATDPM010000068.1:0-32097 GCA_035292745.1 Alphaproteobacteria bacterium
ATGGCGAAAGCGAAGTTTGAGCGGACGAAGCCGCACTGCAACATCGGGACGATCGGTCACGTGGACCACGGCAAGACGACGCTGACGGCGGCGATCACGAAAGTGCTGGCCGAGTCGGGCGGCGCCGAGTTCATGGCCTACGACCAGATCGACAAGGCGCCGGAAGAGAAGGCGCGCGGGATCACGATTTCCACGGCGCACGTGGAGTATCAGACCGAGAAGCGCCACTACGCCCATGTCGATTGCCCGGGCCACGCCGACTACGTGAAGAACATGATCACGGGCGCGGCGCAGATGGATGGGGCGATCCTGGTGGTTTCGGCGGCCGACGGGCCGATGCCGCAGACCCGCGAGCACATCCTGCTGGCGCGCCAGGTGGGCGTGCCGGCGATCGTGGTTTATCTGAACAAGGTGGACCAGGTGGACGACCCGGAATTGCTGGACCTGGTGGAGCTGGAAGTGCGCGAGCTGCTGTCCAACTACCAGTTTCCCGGCGACAAGATCCCGATCGTCAAGGGCTCGGCCCTGGCCGCTCTCGAGGGCCGCGACCCGGAGATCGGCAAGAACTCGATTTTGGAGCTGATGAAGGCGGTGGACGACTACATCCCGCAGCCGCAGCGCGCCAAGGACAAGCCGTTTTTGATGCCCATTGAAGATGTCTTCTCCATCTCCGGCCGCGGCACGGTGGTGACGGGGCGCATCGAGCGCGGCGTGGTCAAGGTCGGCGACGAAGTCGAGATCGTCGGCATCAAGGACACCGTCAAGACGGTGGTGACCGGGGTCGAGATGTTCCGCAAATTGCTGGACGCGGGCGAGGCCGGCGACAACATCGGCGCGCTGCTGCGTGGCACCAAGCGCGAGGACGTGGAGCGCGGGCAGGTTCTGGCCGCGCCCGGCTCGATCACGCCGCACACCAAGTTCAAGGCGGAAGCCTACATCCTGACCAAGGAGGAGGGCGGGCGGCACACGCCGTTCTTCACCAACTACCGGCCGCAGTTTTATTTCCGCACCACCGACGTGACCGGCATGGTGCATCTGCCGGAAGGGACCGAGATGGTGATGCCGGGCGACAACATCGCCATGGAAGTCGAGCTGATCGCGCCGATCGCCATGGACGAGGGCCTGCGTTTCGCCATCCGCGAGGGCGGACGCACCGTCGGCGCCGGCGTCGTCGCCAAGATCATCGCTTAGAAACGGCACAAGCGCCGCGCGAAATCGAGTAGGGACAATGGAAAACCAAAACATTCGCATCCGCCTCAAGGCGTACGATCACCGGGTGCTCGACCAATCGACGCTCGAGATCGTGAATACGGCGAAGCGTACCGGCGCGCAGGTGCGCGGGCCGATTCCGCTGCCCACGCGGATCGAGAAATTCACGGTTCTCCGTTCGCCCCACATCGACAAGAAGTCGCGTGAGCAATTCGAGATCCGCACCCACAAGCGGCTGTTGGACATCATCGACCCCACCCCCGGCACCGTGGACGCGCTGATGAAGCTCGACCTGGCCGCCGGCGTCGATGTCGAGATCAAGCTCTAAGGAAACGGGAAATGCGTACCGGTCTCATCGCGCAGAAAGTCGGAATGACCCGCATCTTTACGGATGCGGGGGAGCACGTGCCGGTCACGATGCTCAAGGTCGACGGATGCCGCGTGGTGGCGCAACGCACCAAGGATCGCGACGGTTATACGGCGCTCCAGGTCGGCTTCGGCAAGGCGAAGGTGAAGAACGTGACCAAGCCGATGCGCGGCCATTACGCCAAGGCGAAAGTCGAGCCGACGCGCAAGCTCGTCGAATTCCGCGTGTCCGAGGATGCGCTCGTGGACGTGGGCGCCGAGATCACGGCCGGCCATTTCGTGATGGGCCAGTTCGTCGATGTGGCCGGCACCACGATTGGCCGCGGCTTCGCGGGCGTCATGAAGCGCTACAACTTCAAGGGGCTCGAGGCCTCCCACGGCGTGTCGGTGTCGCATCGCAGCCACGGCTCGACCGGCCAGCGCCAGGACCCGGGCAAGGTATTCAAGGGAAAGAAAATGGCCGGCCATATGGGCGACGTGCGGGCCACCGCGCAGAACCTGAAGGTCATGGGGATCGACGCCGAGAAAGGGCTGATCCTGGTCAAGGGCGCGGTGCCGGGGGCCGAAGGCAGCTACGTGCTGGTCTCCGACGCCAAGAAAAAGAAGGCGCCGAAAGATGCGCCGTTCCCGGCGGCACTGCGCGGCGCCGCCGCGCCGGCCGCGGCCGAGCAAAAGGAATGACCATGAAGTGCAAGGTCGTGAGCCTTGAAGCCAAGGAAGTCGGCAACGTGGAGCTGAACAAGGACGTGTTCGGCCTGCCCGTGCGCCGCGACATTCTTGCGCGCATGGTCAACTGGCAGCTCGCCAAGAGGCGCTCCGGCAATCACAAGACCAAGGGCATCAGCGACATCCAGGGCACCACCGCCCGGCCCTACAAGCAGAAGGGCACGGGCCGGGCGCGGCAAGGGTCTTTGCGTTCGCCGCAGTTCCGCGGCGGCGCCGTGATCTTCGGCCCGGTGGTGCGCAGCCACGCCTTCGACCTGCCGAAGAAGGTGCGGAAACTGGCGCTCAAGACCGCGCTGTCCAGCAAGGCGGCTGATGGCAAGATCGTGGTGCTGGATTCAACCGCATTGGCAAAACCGAAGACCAAGGAATTGGCAGCGCGCCTCAAGAAGCTGGGTTGGGCGTCGGCGCTGATCATCGACGGGGCCGAGGTGAACGCGAATTTCGGCCGTGCGGCGCGCAATCTGCCCAACATCGACGTGCTGCCGCAGCAGGGCATCAACGTTTACGACATTCTGCGGCGCGACATTCTGGTCCTCACCAAGGACGCGGTGTCGCATCTCGAGGAGCGGCTGAAGTAATGGCCAGGAAGAAAAAAGCCGAGACCCCGGCCGTGACGGGGCGCAGCTATTCGATCGTGCGCCGTCCGGTGATCACCGAAAAGGCGACGCTGGGCTCCGAGCACAATCAGGTGACGTTCCGCGTCGCCATGGACGCGACCAAGCCGGAGATCAAGACCGCGATCGAGACGCTGTTCAAGGTGAAGGTCAAGGCCGTGAACACCGTGCGCGTCAAGGGCAAGGTCAAGCGCTTCCGCGGGCGGCTGGGCCAGCGCGTCAATTACAAGAAAGCGATCGTGACGCTGGCCGAGGGCCATTCGATCGACGTCACGACGGCCGTGTAGGGATTAGGGCGATGGCACTGAAATCATATAAACCCACAACGCCCAGCCTCCGCGGCCTCGTCGCCGTGGATCGCTCAGGGCTGTGGAAGGGCCGCCCCGTGAAGGCGCTGACCGAGGGCGTGAAACGGTCCGGCGGGCGCAACAACGACGGTGTCATCACCGTGTGGCACCGCGGCGGCGGCCACAAGCGGCTCTACCGCCAGATCGATTTCAAGCGGCGCAAGTTCGACGTGACCGCGACGGTCGAGCGCGTCGAATACGATCCGAATCGCACCGCCTTCATCGCGCTGTTGCGCTACGAGGACGGCGAGCTCGCCTACATCCTGGCGCCGCAACGCCTGACCGTGGGCGACAAGGTGGTTTCGGGCGAGAAGGCGGACATCAAGCCCGGCAATGCGCTGCCGATGAAGAACATTCCCGTCGGCACCGTCATCCACAACATCGAGATGAAGCCGGGCAAGGGCGGGCAGATCGCGCGCTCCGCGGGAACCTACGCCCAACTGGTGGGGCGCGACGCGGGCTACGCCCAGCTTCGCTTGAGCTCCGGCGAGATGCGCATGGTGCCGGCCGAGTGCATGGCGACCATCGGCGCGGTTTCGAACCCGGACCAGCAGAACATCAATATCGGCAAGGCCGGGCGCAACCGTTGGCGCGGCTGGCGCCCGGTGACGCGCGGCGTGGCCATGAACCCGGTCGACCATCCGCATGGCGGCGGCGAAGGCCGCACCTCGGGCGGCCGCCATCCGGTCACGCCCTGGGGCAAGCCGACCAAGGGCGCCAAGACTCGCAAGAACAAGGCGACGGACAAGTACATCGTCCGCCGCCGGAACAAGAAGTAAGGGAGACGATACGTGGCGCGTTCTACATGGAAAGGTCCGTTCGTCGACGGCTATCTGCTCAAGAAGGCGGAGAAGGCCCGGGCATCGGGGCGCAACGAGATCATCAAGATCTGGTCGCGCCGCTCGACCATTCTGCCGCAGTTCGTCGGCCTCACCTTCGGCGTCTATAACGGGCGCAAGTTCCTGCCCGTGCTGGTGACGGAGAACATGGTCGGCCACAAATTCGGCGAATTCGCGCCGACCCGCACCTTCTTCGGCCATTCCGCCGACAAGAAGGCGAAGCGGGAGGCGCCGTCGGGACCGCCGCCGCGGGCGCCGGGGACGTAACATGAGCAAGCGCGCGATGGCCAGACAGCTGTCCGATAACGAGGCCAAGGCGATGGTCCGGGGCCTGCGCGTGAGCCCGCGCAAGCTGAATCTCGTGGCCGAAAGCATCCGCGGCAAGGATGCGGCGACCGCGCTCTCGGAGCTGACCTTTTCCAAGCGGCGCATCGCCCGCGACGTGCGGAAGGCGCTCCAGGCCGCGATCGCCAACGCCGAGAACAACCACCAGCTCGACGTCGACCGCCTCTACGTGGCCGAGGCGAGTGTGGGAAAGAGTCTGGTCATGAAACGCTTCCGGCCCAAGGCACGCGGCCGCGCGGGCAAGATTATTAAACCGTTGAGCCGACTGACCATTGTCGTCCGCGAACGCGAGGAGGTGGCCTGATGGGCCAAAAGGTAAATCCGATCGGGCTCCGGCTCGGCATCAACCGGACGTGGGACTCGCGCTGGTACGCGGACGACGATTACGCGAACCTGCTGCACGAGGACTTGCGGCTGCGCGACTATTTGTTCAAGCGCCTGAGCCAGGCCGGCATTTCGCGGGTCGTGATCGAGCGTCCGGCGAAGCGCGCGCGCGTCACCATCCACACCGCGCGGCCCGGCGTGGTCATCGGCAAGAAGGGCGCGGATATCGAGGCGCTGCGCCAGGACCTGATCAAGATGATCGGCAACGACGTCTCGCTCAACATCGTCGAAGTGAGGAAGCCGGAGATCGAGGCGAAGCTCGTGGCCGAGAACATTTCGCAGCAGCTCGAGCGCCGCGTCGCCTTCCGCCGTGCGATGAAGCGCGCGGTGCAATCGGCGATGCGCCTGGGCGCGCTCGGCATCCGCATCAATTGCAGCGGACGCCTGGGCGGCGCCGAGATCGCCCGCATGGAATGGTACCGCGAGGGCCGCGTGCCCTTGCACACGTTGCGCGCCGACGTGGATTACGGAACCGCCACGGCGCATACCACCTACGGCACCTGCGGCGTGAAGGTTTGGGTGTTCAAGGGCGAGGTCATGGAGCACGACCCGATGGCGCAGGACAAGCGCCTGGCGGAAGCCCAGGTCGGGCGCTGAGCGAATAGGCCGGTGAACGGATAACAAGAGATGCTAAGTCCAAAGCGAACGAAATACCGCAAGGCCCATAAGGGGCGGGTGAAGGGACTCGCCACCTCGGGCACGAAGCTCAACTTCGGGGCGTTCGGCCTGAAGGCGGTCGAGCCCGCGCGCCTGACCGCCCGCCAGATCGAGGCGGCGCGCCGCGCCATCACCCGCGAAATGAAGCGCGTGGGGCGCGTGTGGATCCGCATCTTCCCCGACGTGCCGGTGAGCCGCAAACCCGCCGAAGTGCGCATGGGAAGCGGCAAGGGCACGCCCGAGTTCTGGATGACCCGCATCAAGCCGGGCCGGATTCTATTCGAGATCGACGGCGTGCCGCGCCAAGTGGCGGAACAAGCCTTTACGCTGGGCGCGGCCAAGCTGCCGATGCGCACGCGCATCGTCAGCCGTCTGGGCGAGGGGAGATAGGCATGAAGGCCGAGGATCTGCGCTCGAAGTCGATGGACGAGTTGAAGACGCAACTCACGGACCTGCGCAAGGAATCGTTCAACCTGCGGTTCCAGAGGGCGAGCGGCCAATTGGCGAACGCGGCGCGGGTGCGCGACGTGCGGCGCGATATCGCGCGCATCCAGACGATCTTGAACGAGCGCGCTCGCGCGGCGTCATAGGAGAGAGCAATGCCCAGGCGCGTACTTCAGGGAACGGTGGTGAGCGACGTCAACGACAAGACGGTGATCGTCCGTGTCGAGCGGCGCATCATGCATCCCGTTTACAAGAAATACATCACGCGCTCGAAGCGCTACCCCGCGCACGACTCGGCGAACGGCTGCAAGACGGGCGACAAAGTGTGGATTCGCGAGTGCCGGCCGCTGTCGAAGACCAAGCGGTGGGAAGTCGTCCAAGAGCCCGCCGCCGGCGCGCAATAGGAAAGGCCGATATCGATGATTCAGATGCGCACCAATCTGGAGGTCGCCGACAATTCGGGCGCGCGCCGGGTGCAATGCATCAAAGTGCTGGGCGGCTCGAAGCGGAAGACGGCGACCGTGGGTGACGTGATCGTGGTTTCCGTGAAAGAAGCCATCCCGCGCGGCCGCGTGAAGAAGGGCGACGTCTATCGCGCCGTCGTGGTTCGCACCGCGAAGGAGATACGGCGCGCGGACGGCAGCACGATCCGCTTCGACCGCAACGCGGCGGTGCTGATCAACCCGCAGGGCGAGCCGATCGGGACCCGCATCTTCGGCCCCGTCACGCGCGAGCTTCGCGCGAAGCAATACATGAAGATCGTCTCACTCGCGCCGGAGGTGCTGTGATGGCGAAATTGAAGATCAAGAAGGGCGACAAGGTGATCGTGATCTCGGGCCGCGACAAGGGAAAGAGCGGAAACGTGCTCCGGGTCGAGCCCGAGCGCCGGCGCGTCGTGGTCCAGGGCGTCAACATGGTCAAGCGCCATACGCGCGCCTCGGCCGCGGGTCCGGCGGGCATCAACGAGAAGGAGGCGCCGATCCACGTCTCCAACGTCGCCCATATCGATCCCAAGACCAACAAGCCGACCCGCGTGGGCTACAAGTTCATCGCGGGCGGCCGCAAGGTCCGCTTCGCGAAGCGGTCCGGCGAAGTCATTGACCGGTAAGGTGGAATGGCGATGACACGGTTGCATGAACTATACGAGACGACGATCCGGCCCAAGCTGGTGACGGAGTTCGGCTACAAGAACAAGCTGGCCGTGCCCCGGATCGAGAAGATCGTGGTCAACATGGGCGTCGGCGAAGCGGTGCAGGACGCCAAGAAGATCGACGCCGCGGTGCACGATCTGACGCTCATCACCGGACAAAGGCCGGTGGTGACGCGCGCCAAGAAATCGATCGCCACCTTCAAGCTGCGCGAAGGCATGAAGATCGGCTGCAAGGTGACGCTGCGCAGCGACCGCATGTACGAGTTCTTGGACCGGCTGATCACGGTCGCGCTGCCGCGGGTTCGCGATTTCCGCGGCGTGTCGCCCAAGAGCTTCGACGGCCGGGGCAATTATTCTTTGGGCCTCAAGGAGCAGATCGTGTTCGCCGAGATCGATTACGACAAGGTCGATCAGGTGCGGGGCATGAACATCGTGATCTGCACCTCGGCCAAGACCAACGAAGAGGCGATGGCCCTCTTGAAGGCATTCAACATGCCGATACGCAGCAATTAACGGGTTCGGAGAGCGCACGATGGCGAAGAAGAGCGCCGTGGAAAAGAACAAGAAGCGGATGAAGCTGGCCAAGAAGTATTCGGCCAAGCGGCAGAAGCTGCGGGCCCAGGCCTGCGACAAGAATCTTTCGCCCGAGGAGCGGTTCGCGGCGCGGCTGAAATTGGCCGAGCTGCCGCGCAACGCTTCGTTGACCCGTGTGCGCAACCGTTGCGCCCTCACGGGCCGTCCGCGCGGAACGTACCGGAAGTTCCGGCTGTCGCGTATTGCACTGCGCGATCTTGCATCACGGGGACAAATCCCCGGCATGGTGAAGTCGAGCTGGTAGGAGAGACGTCATGACCATGTCAGATCCATTGGGAGATTTGCTGACCCGGATAAGAAACGGGCAGCGGGCGGGCTTGGCCGAGGTCGACTCGCCGGCCTCGAACCTGCGCGGCAACGTGCTCACGGTTTTGAAGAAGGAGGGGTATATCCGCGACTTCAGCGAAACCAAGAGCGATCGCGGCCATCCCGGATACAAGATCGAGCTCAAATACTACGAAGGCCAGCCGGTGATCCGCGAGATCGCGCGGGTGTCGAAGCCGGGGCGGCGCGTGTATTCGAAGATCAAGGACCTGCCGCGCTATTACGGCGGGCTCGGTATCGCCATCTTGTCGACGCCGCGCGGCGTCATGTCGGATGCGGAAGCGCGCGCGCTCAATGTCGGCGGCGAAGTTCTGTGCCGCGTGTTCTAACGGGATCGTTGAGGAAATTACATGTCGCGCGTAGGTAGAGCACCCGTTGCCATCCCCGAGGGGGTCACTGTCGCCATCACCGGCCAGAACGTGATCGCCACGGGCAAGGGCGGCCGGCTTTCGATGATTTTGGGCGAGGAAGTTTCGGCCGAGGTCAAGGACGGCAAGGTCGTGGTTACGCCGCGCGAGATGACCAAGCGCGGCCGGATGGTCTGGGGCCTGAGCCGGAATCTGGTGAAGAATCTGGTCACGGGCGTCGCGGAAGGATTCAAGGTGAACCTTGAGATCAACGGCGTCGGTTACCGCGCCGCGCTCCAGGGCAAGAACCTGAATTTGCAGCTCGGGTTCAGCCACGACGTCATTTTCCCGATCCCCGAGGGGATCACGATCAAATGCGACAAGCCGACCGCGATCTCGATCTCTGGGGCGGACCGGCATCTGGTCGGGCAGGTGGCGGCGAATATTCGCGCCCTGAAGAAGCCGGAGCCGTACAAGGGCAAGGGAATCAAGTACGAGACCGAAACCGTGCGCCGTAAAGAAGGCAAGAAGAAGTAGGGCTGCGATGCTGAGCGTCAACGAACTGTTCATTCGCCGTAAGCGGCGGACCCGGGCCAACCTCCAGCGCAAGGCCGGGGGCCGGCCGCGGCTTTCCATCTTCCGCTCGGGCAAGAACATCTACGCCCAGGTGATCGACGACGCCAAAGGCGCGACGGTCGCCGCCGCCTCCACCTTGGACAAGGAGCTCAAGGGGAAGCTGAAGAAGGGCACGGATCGTGCCGCCGCCACGGAGGTGGGCAAGCTCATCGCCAAGCGCGCGATCGCCGCAGGGATCAAGCATGTGGTGTTCGATCGCGGCGGATATCTCTATCACGGCCGGGTCAAGGCCCTGGCCGATGCCGCCCGCGAAGGCGGGCTCGACTTTTAGGTGAGCAGGATAAATGGCTGAAACCAAGGAAACACCGCCCTCCACACCGCCGTCCGCACCGCCGTCCGGCCCGCGTCGCAGAGGCCGGGGCGAGGGACGCGGCCGCGGCCGCGATCGCGGCGAAGGCCGGGGACGCGGCGGCGAGCGCGAAGATAGCGATACCATCGAGAAGCTGGTCAGCATCAACCGCGTCGCCAAGGTGGTGAAGGGCGGCCGGCGTTTCGGCTTCGCCGCGCTGGTGGTGGTGGGCGACGGCAAGGGCCGCGTCGGCTTCGGCTCGGGCAAGGCGCGCGAGGTGCCGGAGGCGATCCGCAAGGCGACCGAACAGGCGCGGCGCAACATGGTGCGCGTGCCGTTGCGCGAGAACCGCACGCTGCACCATGACGTGGCCGGCCATTACGGATCGGGGCGCGTCGTGCTGCGGGCGGCGCCGCCGGGAACCGGCATCATCGCCGGCGGCCCGATGCGCGCGGTGTTCGAGGCGCTGGGCGTCCATGACGTGGTGACCAAATCGATCGGCTCGTCCAATCCGCACAACATGGTGCGGGCGACCTTCGGCGCGCTTTCCAGCCTCATGTCGCCGCGGGCGGTCGCATCCCGGCGCGGCAAGAAGGTGGGCGAGATCATCGGCAAGCGCGAGGGCCAGGAGACCGGCGATGTCGGCTAAGAAGAAGGTGCGCGTACGCCAGATCGGAAGCCCGATCGGGCGGCGCAGCGATCAGCGCGAAACGCTGATCGGGCTCGGATTGAACAAATTGCACCGCGTGCGCGAGCTCGTGGACACGCCCGCCGTGCGCGGCATGATCAGCAAGGTCCGCCATCTCGTTCGGGTCGAAGAGACCAAGTAAGCGGACGGAGTAGAAAAATGAAACTCAACAAACTTGCCGACAACCGCGGCGCCCACAGGAAGCGCAAGCGCTTGGGGCGCGGCATCGGCTCCGGCAAGGGCAAGACGAGCGGCCGCGGCGTGAAGGGCCAGAAGGCCCGCACCGGCGTGGCGCTCGGCGGGTTCGAGGGCGGCCAGATGCCGCTCCACCGCCGCATGCCGAAGCGCGGCTTCAAAAACGTGTTCCGCCTCGAATATACGGTGATCAACCTCGGCCGGCTGCAAAAGGCGATCGAGGCGGGCAAGCTCGATCCGGCCAAGCCGATCAATGCCGAAACGCTGGTTGCGGCACGGATGCTGCGGCGTGCGCGCGATGGCGTGCGCCTGCTCGCCAAGGGCGAGATCAATTCCAAGATCACGATCGAAGTGGCCGGCGCTTCGGCTGCCGCAGTCGCGGCGGTGGAAAAGGCCGGCGGCAAGGTCGTGGTGGCCGCGGCCAAGGTCAAGTTCCTGCCCAGGAAGGGACCCAAGTCCGCGCAGCCCGAGGCCTCGTAATGGCCTCGGTCGCCGAGCAGATTGCCAAGAGCATAAACCTCGGCGCCTTCGCCAAGGCGACGGAGCTGAAACGGCGCCTCTGGTTCACGCTCGGCGCGCTCGTCATTTATCGGATCGGCACCTATATCCCGATCCCGGGAATGGACTCCCAGGTGCTTGCCGAAATCTTCCGCCAGAACGCCGGCGGAATCCTCGGCATGTTCGACATGTTCTCAGGCGGCGCGCTGCAGCGCATGACCATCTTCGCGCTGAACATCATGCCGTACATCTCGTCGTCCATCATCATCCAGCTGATGACGGCGGTCTCGCCCCACCTCGAGGCCCTCAAGAAGGAAGGCGAGGCGGGACGCAAGAAGCTCAACCAATACACCCGCTATGGAACGGTGTTTCTGTGCGCGCTTCAGGCGTATGGAATCGCCGTCGGGCTCGAAGGCATGAACGCGGCGGCCGGCTCGGCGGTGGTGGCGCCCGGATTCTTCTTCAGGATCACCACCGTCATCACGCTGGTGGGCGGCACCATCTTCCTCATGTGGCTGGGCGAGCAGATCACCCAGCGCGGGGTGGGGAACGGGATTTCCCTGATCATCTTCGCCGGTATCGTGGCGCAGTTGCCGAGCTCGGCGGCGGCGACTCTGGAGCTGGGGCGCACCGGCGCGCTCTCGACCGTCTTCATCCTGTTCATCGCCGTGATGGTGATCGGCGTCATCAGCTTCATCGTGTTCATCGAGCGTGCCCAGCGGCGCATCGTGGTCCAGTATCCCAAGCGCCAAGTCGGCAACAAGATGTTCGGCGGCGAAAGCACCCATCTGCCACTCAAGATCAACACGTCGGGCGTGATCCCGCCGATCTTCGCGAGCTCTTTGCTGCTCTTGCCGTTGACGGTGGCCGGCTTCACCGCGGGCGGCGGGCCGGAGTGGCTGAGCTCGCTTTCCGCCCTGATGGGCCGCGGCCATCCGCTGTATCTCGCGATTTACGTCGGCCTCATCATCTTCTTCAGCTTTTTCTATACCGCGGTCGTGTTCAATCCCCACGACACGGCGGAGAACCTGCGCAAATACGGTGGGTTCATTCCCGGAATCCGTCCGGGCAAGAACACGGCGGAGTTTTTGGATTACGTGCTGACGCGCCTGACCGTGGTCGGCGCGCTTTATCTCTCGGCCGTCTGCATCCTGCCGGAAATTCTCATCTCGCAATACGCCGTGCCGTTCTACTTCGGCGGCACCAGCCTGCTGATCGTCGTCTCGGTGACGATGGATACCGTCGGCCAGATCCAGTCGCATCTGCTGGCGCACCAATATGAAGGGCTGATCCGGAATTCGAAGCTCAAGGGCCGCCGGGAATGAACTTGATTCTTCTCGGGCCGCCGGGGGCCGGCAAGGGCACCCAGGCGGTGCGGCTTGAGCAGGAAAACGGCCTGGTGCAGCTGTCGACCGGCGACATGTTGCGCGCCGCGGCGGCGTCCGGCTCCGACTTGGGAAAACGCATCGAGACGATCATGAACGAAGGAAAGCTGGTGCCCGACGACATCATCATCGCCATGATCGCCGAACGAATCTCGCAGGCCGATTGCCGCAACGGGTTCATTTTGGACGGCTTTCCGCGCACCACGCCCCAGGCCGAGGCGTTGGACAAGATGCTGGCCGAAAAGGGCCTCGACCTCGACCACGTGATCGAGATGCAGGTGGACGATGACGCCCTGATCGAGCGGATCGCGGGCCGGTTCGCCTGCGCCAAGTGCGGCGCCGGCTATCACGTGACGTTCAAGCCGACCAAGGTGCCGGGAGTATGCGACGTGTGCGGCAGCCGCGAGTTCTCGCGCCGCGACGACGACAAGCCCGACACGGTCCGGGCCCGGCTTGCCGCCTATCACGAACTGACCGCGCCGATTCTCCCCTATTACAAGGCCAAGAGCGTGCTGCGGCGGGTCGACGCCATGGCCCCGATCCCCGAGGTGGCGCGCCAAATTGACGCGGTGTTGTCGGCATGACTGGGTGGGCGCAAGCTGTTGACTTGGTACGCAAATTGCCTATAATCGCCGGCCACCGGCTGAGCGGCGGCCCCATATCCACAATTATCCTTTTTAAGTCAAGGAGTTAAACTTGGCGCGAATTGCTGGCGTCAACATTCCGACCCAGAAAGTCGTGGAGGTGGCCCTCACCTATATCCACGGCATCGGTCGGACCAGGGCCAAAGAGCTGTGCACCAAGGTCGGCATCCCCGGCGGGCGCCGGGTGCATGAGCTGACCGAGGATGAGGTGATCCGCATCCGCGAGGCCATCGACCGCGACTACAAGGTCGAGGGCGATCTGCGGCGCGAGGTTTCCATGAACATCAAGCGGCTCATGGATCTCGGCTGCTACCGCGGGCTTCGTCACCGCAAGGGCCTGCCGGTTCGCGGCCAGCGCACCCATACCAACGCGCGCACCCGCAAGGGCCGCGCCCGGCCGATCGCCGGCAAGAAAGTTGTTTCAAAGGCATAGGGAACCATGGCGACGACACCCACGACCCCGAGCACGCCCGGCCAGCGCGTCCGCCGCCGCGAGCGCAAGAACATCACCTCCGGCATCGCGCATGTGAACGCGACGTTCAACAACACGATCGTCACGATCACCGACGTGCAGGGGAATACGATCGCGTGGTCGTCGGCTGGTTCTCAAGGTTTCAAAGGCTCCCGCAAGTCCACGCCCTACGCCGCCCAGATGGCGGCGGAGAACGCGGGCCGCAAGGCGGTCGAGCACGGCGTGAAAACGCTGGAGATTCAGGTAAGAGGCCCCGGGGCGGGACGCGAATCGGCGCTGCGCGCGCTCAATTCCGTCGGCTTCATGATCACGGCCATCCGTGACGTGACGCCGGTTCCGCATAACGGGTGCCGGCCGCCCAAGCGCCGGCGGGTGTGAGCGGCGGGCCCTCGGCCCGTCAAAATGCATATTGCCGGGCGGCCACGCCGTCCGGGAATGCGCCGAACGGACGTCAGGACGTCATGTCCGGCTTTAGGATGAGGTCGCTCTCGTGATCCAGAGAAATTGGCAAGAACTTATTAAACCGAACAAGCTCGATGTCGAGGCTGGCGGCGATCCGAAGCGCGAGGCGCTGATCGTCGCCCAGCCGCTCGAGCGGGGCTTTGGGCTCACGCTCGGCAACGCGTTGCGCCGGGTGTTGATGTCGTCGCTCCAGGGCGCGTCCGTCACGTCGGTGCATATCGACGGCGTGCTTCACGAGTTTTCATCGATCCCCGGCGTGATCGAGGACGTGACCGACATCGTGCTCAACATCAAGCTGCTGGGGCTGCGCATGCACGGCGAGGGGCCGAAGCGGATGCGGCTTGCGGCGACCGGCCCCGGCGAGGTCCGCGCGGGCCAGCTCGAAACCGGCCATGATATCGAGGTGATGAACCCGGACCTCGTGATCTGCACGCTCGACAAGGACGCCAAGATCAACATGGAGCTCACCGTCAATTCGGGGAAAGGCTATGTCGCGGCCGCCCTGAACCGGCCCGAGGACGCGCCGATCGGCCTGATCCCCGTCGATTCGCTGTTCAGCCCGGTGCGCAAGGTTTCCTACAAGGTCGAGAACGCCCGCGTCGGGCAGGTCACGGACTACGACAAGCTTTCCATGCGGATCGAGACCAACGGCGCGGTGACGCCGGAGGACGCGCTTGCGCTCGCCGCGCGCATCCTCCAGGACCAGCTTCAGCTGTTCATCAACTTCGAGGAGCCGCGCGCGATTACGGCCGAAGAAAAGGCCGCCGAGCCGCCGTTCAACAAGAACCTGTTGCGCAAGGTGGACGAGCTCGAGCTTTCGGTGCGCTCGGCCAACTGCCTCAAGAACGACAACATCGTCTATATCGGCGATCTGGTGCAGAAGACCGAGGCCGAGATGCTGCGCACGCCGAACTTCGGCCGCAAGTCGCTGAACGAGATCAAAGAGGTATTGGCGCAGATGGGGCTCCATCTCGGCATGGAGATCCCGAACTGGCCGCCCGAGAACATCGAGGAATTGGCCAAGCGTCTGGAGGAGCCGTACTAATCGCGCGGCATCCCCGCGCGGCGTACGAGGAGAGGGAATCATGCGGCACCGTTTAAGCGGCCGGAAACTCAACCGCACATCGGAACATCGCAAGGCGATGTTCGAAAACATGGCGGCCGCGCTCATCAAGCATGAGCAGATCACCACCACTCTGCCCAAGGCGAAAGACCTGCGGCCGATCGTGGACAAGCTGATCACGCTGGGCAAGCGCGGCGGCCTTCACGCCCGCCGCCAGGCGCTGTCCAAGCTTCAGGACATCAAGCTCACCGAGAAACTGTTCTCGACGCTGGCCGAGCGTTACGGCAAGCGGGCGGGCGGCTATACCCGGGTGCTCAAGGCGGGGTTCCGTTACGGCGACGCCGCGCCCATGGCGGTGATCGAACTGGTGGACCGCGATCCGTCCGCCAAGGGCAAGGATTCCGGCCCGGTGCAGAAGGACGAGGAGGCCGCGGAGGCGCAGGAATAAGTGCGCCGCCGCCGTCGCCCGCGCGTTTTCGAGGCAGCCTTTGGGCTGCCTCTTGTTTTTCGCGGCCGCCGATCGCGCCCGGCCGCCTTCCCCGGATGGGGATCCGAGAGGTCGCAAAGCTGATGCCCCGTTTGGTCGGCACGCATCTACGATACTTGCCAAGCTTGGCCGCCGCGCTGGCCGTCGCGCTCGCGGTTGCGCCCGCCGTGGCGCCCGCCGTGGCGCAAGAGAAAGCGGTGCCCGACACCCGCCAGGAGCTCCAGCTTTCCTTCGCGCCGCTGGTGAAGAAGACCGCGCCCGCGGTGGTCAACATCTACACCCGCAAAGTGGTGCACCAGCAGGCCTCGCCGCTTTTCAACGATCCCATATTCCGGCGCTTCTTCGGCGAAGGGTTCGGCATGCCCGGCATCACCCGCGACCGGATCCAGAACTCGCTCGGTTCCGGCGTCATGGTCGATCCGGACGGGATCATCCTCACCAACCATCATGTGATCGAGGGCGCGGACCAGATCACGGTCGCCTTGTCCGACCGCCGCGAATTCGAGGCGAGCGTGGTCAACAGCGACGAGCGCACCGATCTCGCCGTGCTCAAGATCGACGCCCGGGGCGAAAAGCTTCCCTATCTTCAATTCGGCGATAGCGACGGGCTCGAAGTGGGCGACCTGGTGCTGGCCATCGGCGATCCCTTCGGCGTCGGCCAGACGGTGACCAGCGGGATCGTCTCCGCCCTGGCCCGGACCAAGGTGGGCGTCAGCGACTTCCGCTATTTCATCCAGACCGACGCCGCGATCAACCCCGGCAATTCCGGCGGCGCGCTCATCGATATGAAGGGGGCGCTGGTCGGCATCAATGCGGCGATCTACTCGCGGACCGGCGGCTCGCTCGGCATCGGCTTCGCCATACCCTCCAACATGGCCAAGGCGGTGTTGCACGCGGCCCTGTCGGGCGGAACCATGGCGCATCCCTGGTTGGGCGTCGCGGCCGAGACGGTCACGGCCAAGGCGGCAAGCGCTTTGGGCCTGGAGCGGCCCGAGGGCGTGGTGGTCAATGCCATCCACCCGGATAGCCCGGCATTGGTGGCGGGGCTTCGGCCCGGCGATATCGTCCTGACCGCGAACGGGCGCGAGATCGACGATGCGGAGGCCCTCAACTACCGCATCGGCACGCTGGCGATCGGCGACAACGTCGCGCTCGGCGTGATGCGCGGCGGGCAACGGTTGAGCTTGAACGTGAATCTGGTGGCCGCCCCCGAGCGGCCCAAGCGCGACGCCACGCGCATCGCCGGCGCCAATCCGCTGACCGGGGCGACGGCGGCCAATCTCTCGCCCGCGCTCGCCGACGAGCTCGGGGTGGACGATATGCTGACCGGCGTGATCGTGATCGAGATCGCGCAAAACAGTCCGGCCGCGCAGTTCGAATTCGCGCCCGGCGATCTGGTGCTCAAGGTCAATGACACGCCCGTGGATTCGGTGGCGACGCTCGTCAGTCTGCTCGGCCAGCCGTCGACCGATTGGCGCATCGCGGTGGGGCGAGGCGGCCGCGTCCTCAATCTGTCGGTCAGGCAATGACCTCGCTGTTCGAATCCCAGGCCCCGCGCCCGCTCGCCGACCGGCTGCGTCCCAAGACCATGGACGAGGTGGTGGGTCAGGATCATCTGATCGGCCCGGCCGGCCCGATCGGGCGCATGCTGGCGCAGAAGCGGCTCGCGTCCATGATCCTGTGGGGCCCGCCCGGCAGCGGCAAGACGACGATCGCGCGGCTCCTCGCCCAGGCAACCGACTTTCACTTCGAGGCGCTTTCGGCGGTGTTTTCCGGCGTCGCCGATCTGCGCCGCGTGTTCGAGCAGGCGACCAAGCGCCGCGAGGCGGGGAAGGGGACGCTCCTGTTCATCGACGAGATCCATCGCTTCAATCGCGCCCAGCAGGACGGGTTCCTGCCCTATGTCGAGAACGGCACGGTGATTCTGGTCGGCGCCACCACCGAGAACCCGTCGTTCGAGCTCAACGGGGCGCTGCTCTCGCGTTGCCAGGTGCTGGTGCTGAACCGGCTCGACGACGCGGCGCTGGAAAATCTGTTGCAGCGCGCCGAAACGCTCGACGGCCGGAAGCTTCCCCTCGATGCGGACGGGCGCGCCGCGATGCGGGCCATGGCGGACGGCGACGGGCGGTACGTGCTCAATCTCGCCGAGGAATTGTTCGCGCTGCCGCCCGGCACCAAGCCGCTCGATACCGCGCAACTTGCCGCCGCCATTCAGAAGCGCGCGCCGCTTTACGACAAGGCCCAGGAGGGCCACTACAATCTCATCAGCGCGCTGCACAAGTCGCTGCGCGGCTCCGATACCGACGCCGCGCTCTATTGGCTGGCGCGGATGATCGTGGGCGGCGAGGACCCGCTCTACATCGCGCGGCGGCTGGTTCGTTTTGCCTCGGAGGACGTGGGGCTTGCCGATCCCGACGCGCTTCGGCAGGCGCTCGCCGCCTGGGACACTTACGAGCGCCTGGGCTCGCCCGAAGGGGAGCTAGCCCTGGCCCAGTGCGTGATCTATCTCGGCACCGCGCCGAAATCCAACGCGGCCTATGTGGCGATCAACGAAGCCATGCGCGCGGCGCGCGACACCGGGTCGCTCATGCCGCCCAAGCACATTCTGAACGCGCCCACCAAGCTCATGGATCAGCTCGGCTACGGCAAGGGCTATGTCTACGACCACGACACGGAAGCGGGATTCTCGGGGCAGAATTATTTTCCCGAGGAGATGGCGCGCCGCGAATTTTACCGCCCGGGCGAGCGCGGCTTCGAACGCGAGGTGGTCAAAAGGCTCGACTATTGGAAAAAGCTCCGCCAACGTTTCGAGTCCGGGAAGTGACGCGCTTGAGGGGCCGCGGCCGCGCGGGTAATCTGCGCCGGAACGGCTGCGGCGCGGAATAACGGGAAATCATGGCGATATATCTTTGGATCGCGTTGGGTAGTGCGCTGGGCGGCGTCGCCCGCTATTGGTCGTCCGGCTTCGTGGCCGAACATATCGGCGAAACCTTTCCCTTCGGCACGCTCGCCGTCAATGTCCTGGGGAGCTTCATCATCGGCTTCGTCGCGACGCTGACCGCCCCGGACGGGCGCTGGTTCGTCGGCTCGGACACGCGCCAGTTCATCATGCTCGGCTTGTGCGGCGGCTACACGACGTTCTCGTCGTTCAGCATCCAGACGCTGTCTCTCGTGCGCGACGGCGAATGGTTCCGGGCCGGAGGCAATGTCGTGCTTTCGGTCGCGCTGTGTTTGCTCGCCGTGTGGCTTGGCCACGTTCTGGCCGCCACGGTCAATCAGATGAAGGGGTCCTGAATGGTCATACCTGAAGACGGCGTGCTGCTGCGAATCCACCTGGGCGAGAACGACCGCGCCGGCGGCCGGCCGCTCTATGAGGCGATCGTGCTGAAAGCCCGCGAGATGCATCTGGCGGGCGCCACCGTGCTGCGCGGACCGATCGGCTTCGGCGCATCGAGCCGGCTGCACACCGCCAAGATCCTGCGTCTTTCCGAAGACCTGCCGCTGGTCATCGAGATCGTGGACGCGCCGGACAAGATCGACGCGTTTTTGAAGGTGCTGGGCGGAATGATGGACAGCGGCCTCGTCACGCTCGAGAAGGTCAAGGTGATCCAATATGGCCGCCCGAACGGCTCTTCATCCCGTGCCTGACGCCGCGGCGGGCGGCCAGGGCGTGCGCGTCGTCGAGGTCGCGGCGGAAGACGAAGGCCTGCGACTCGACCGCTGGTTCCGCCGCCATTTCCCGCATGTGCCCCACGGCCGGCTGGAAAAGCTGCTGCGCACCGGCCAGGTGCGGCTCGACGGCAAGCGCGTCAAGGCGAACGCGCGCCTGTCCGCCGGAAGCAAGCTCCGGTTGCCGCCGTTGTCGCCGCCGAAGGGCGCGCCGGAGGCGCGCGCGCCCGCGGCCCTGAGCAAGAAGGACGCGGCCGAACTGCGCGCGCTGGTGATCCACAAGGACGCCGATGTGCTCGCGATCAACAAGCCGCCCGGGCTCGCGGTCCAGGGCGGAACCGGGATGACGCGCCATCTCGACGCCATGCTCGATGCGCTGCGCTTCGACGCGCCCGAACGCCCGCGCCTCGTCCACCGCTTGGACAAGGACACGTCCGGCGTGCTGCTGCTGGCGCGCAATCGCGCTGCCGCCGCCAAGCTGGCGGAAGCCATGCGCGGGCGCGAGGCGCGGAAAATCTATTGGGCCGTGGTGGTCGGCGTGCCCAAGCCGCGGCGGGGACGCCTGGACCTGCCGCTCGCCAAGGTTCTGGGGAAGCGCGGCGAGCGCGTGGCGCCCGACGAAGAGGAAGGAAAGCGCGCGACCACGCTTTATACCGTGGTCGACAGCGTCGGCAACAAGGCGGCGTGGCTGGCCCTCATGCCGCTGACGGGCCGCACCCATCAGCTTCGCGTGCATTGCGCCGCCTTGGGCACGCCGATATTGGGCGACGGGAAATACGGCGGCGAACACGCGTTTCTTTCCGGCGCGGGCATTTCGAACAAGCTTCATCTCCACGCCCGCGAGATCGCGATCCCCCATCCCAAGGGCGGGCTGCTCAAGCTGACGGCGCCCCTGCCCGATCACATGGCGGCGACCTGGGCGCTGCTCGGATTCGACCAAGACGCGGCGGGCGATCCGTTCGCGGAAGCCGGGTTCTAGCGGCGTGAGCGCGAATCGTCTCGTGGTTTTCGATTGCGACGGCACGCTGGTCGACGGCCAGCACGCGATCATCGCCGCGATGCGCGACGCGTTTCGCACGCAGCGCCTCGCGGAGCCTTCGGGCGCGGTGGTGCGCCGGGTCGTCGGCTTGCCGCTGTTCGATGCGGTGGCGCGGCTTGCGCCCGATGCCGATACCGCGCTGGTCGCGGCGCTGGCGCGCGCCTACAAGGAATCGTTCCTGTGCCGGCGCGAGGAGCCGGGGCATGACGAGCCGCTTTTTCCCGGCGTGATCGAAGCGCTCGATGATCTGGTTGGGAAAAGCTTCTTATTGGGAATTGCCACAGGAAAGTCACGGAACGGCCTGACGGCCACGCTGGAACGTCATGGGCTATCAAAGCGTTTCGCGGTTCTCAAGACCAGCGACGATGGGCCGGGAAAACCGAGCCCTGACATGCTAATCTGCGCCATGTCGGACATGGGCGCCGAACCCGGCTCCACCGTCATGATCGGCGACACCGTGTTCGACGTGGAAATGGCGCGCAGCGCCCGGGTCGCCGCAATCGGCGTCGGCTGGGGCTATCATGAAAGCGCCGAGCTCGAAGCCGCCGGGGCCGCGGCCGTCGCAAACGGCTTCGGCGTGGTGCCGGCGTTGGTCGAGCGGATGATAGGGAGGACGTGATGCGGATTCGCGTGGGCACGGTCGTCAAGATCCTGGTTGTCGTCGTCGTCGCTGTGGTCGCGGCTGGGGTTGCGGTCGTCAAGTCCATCGACCTCAACCAGTATCGCGGGCTGATCGCCGAAAAAGCCGAAGCGGCCACGGGGCGGAAACTGACCTTGGCCGGCGACATCTATCTCAAGCTATTCACGCTCTCGCCCTCGATCGCGATCGACGACGTCTCGTTCGCCAACGCTCCGTGGGGCAGCCGTCCGGAGATGGCGAAGCTGAAGCGCCTCGAAGCGCAGGTGGCCTTGCTGCCGCTGCTGTCCAAGCAGATCGAGATCAAGCGCTTCGTTCTCGTTTCCCCCGACATCCTGCTCGAGACCGACGCCAACGGGAAAGGCAACTGGGAGTTCGGGGCGGCGCCGCCCCCGGGCGGCGGGGAGGGCGCGGCCGGCGCGCCCGCAGCTCCGCAAGGCGGCGGCCCGGCCCCCCAGATCACGGTGAACGAGGTGGACGTCAAGGACGGGACGCTCACCTATCGCAATGGAAAGACGAAGCAGACCACGACCATCGAGCTCGCCGGCTTGTCGGCGAAAGCGGACAGCAGCGCGAGCCCGCTCGTCTTTGAAATTTCCGGCGCCTACAACAAGGCGCCGTTCGAGGCGAAGGGCACGCTCGGATCGCTGGCGGAGATCCAGGCGCCGACAAAGCCGTTCCCGGTCGACGTGGAAGCCAAGGCCGGCGGGGCCAAGATCAAGGTCGTCGGCACCATCGCGCAGCTGGCGGCGGCCAAAGGTCTCGACCTCAATCTTTCGGCGGAGGGCAAATCGCTCGGCGATCTCGCCGTTTTCGCGCCCGGCGTTCCGGCCATCGGTCCGTACCGGCTGGCCGGCCATGTCGGCGACAAGGACGCGAACATGGTGATCGATCATATGGACGCGATGCTCGGCAAGAGCGACCTTGCCGGCGAGGTGACGCTGGTCAAGGCGGATAAACCCACGGTGCGCGCGAATCTCACCTCGAAGCTGATCGACCTGACCGAACTTCAGGCGGCGGCAGGCGGTGGCGCGCCGGGCGGTGCGGCGAATCCGGAAGCCGCGCCGCAGTCCACGGCGGCCGGCGGCGGCGACGGGCGGCTGTTCAGCGACGCGCCGTTGCCCGTGGCGGGGCTCAAGGCGGCGAATGCCGACGTGAAGTTGAGCGCGGGGAAGGTCGTGACCAAAGGCCCGGTGCTCGACAACCTGACGGTGACGCTCGCTCTCAACAACGGCAAGCTCACGATTAAGCCGCTTCAGGCCGACGTCGTGGGCGGCCGCATCGACAGCGAGACGGTGCTGGACGCTTCCCAATCGCAGCCGGTGCTGTCCGTGAGCGCCAAGGCCAGGGATCTCGATTTGGCCGCGCTCGCCGCCGAGTTGAAGATCAACCAAAAGATTTCCGGCAAAATGAATTTCGAGGGTGTCGCGAACGGCCAAGGCGGGTCGGTGCGCGCGATCATGGCCGGGCTCAACGGGCACACCGACCTCTCCATAGGCGAAATGCGCGTGGACAACACGCTCATGAAGATCGTCATGGCGGATCTCGCCAAGGCCGTGGCCGGGTCGGGCGACGCCTCGAAGATCAATTGCGTGGTCAGCCGTTTCGACATCACCAAGGGTCTGGCCGAATCCAAAGTGCTCGTGGCGGATGCCGAATCGGTCACGATCCGGGGATCGGGCACGATCAATCTCGCGACCGAACAGCTCAACTTGTACCTCGACCCCAGCCCGAAGGCGGCGGCGGTGGTGGATTTGGCGATTCCGGTAAAGATCACGGGGACGCTCGCCAAGCCCAGCGTCGCGCCGGACGCCATGGCCGCGGCGAAGAAGCTGGGCTCGACGGTCGCGGGCGTCGCCGGTGCCGCGGGCGGGGCGGGGATCGCCGCCGGCGTGCTCGGCAAGATCATGGGCGACAAGGGGGCAGGAAGCGGCGGATCGGATGTGTCGCCCGCCTCCGGCAATCCGTGCCTAGAGGCGGCCGCGGCAACCGCGCCGGCCGCAGCCCCGGCAAAATCCGGCCAGCCGGCAGCGGCGGGCCAGCCTGTGGCACCGCCGGCGCCGAGCCAGCCGGCGCAGAAGCCGGCGAACCCGATCGAGGATGTCGGCAAAAAACTGAAAGGCCTCTTTGAATAAGACGAAGCGGCGTTATCGCGCCGCCGCGGCGATTGAGACCGGGGGCGGCTTTGCCGTCGCCCTCGACGGCGTGCCGCTCAAGACCCCGGCCGGCGCCGAGCTTGTGGTGGCGAGCCGCAAGCTGGCGGAGGCGATCGCCGCCGAATGGGCGGCGCAAGGGGACGACATCGACCGGGCGGCGATGCCCTTTACCCGGCTCGTCAACGCCGCCATCGACCGCATCGCGGCCGCCCGCGAGGCGATCATCGCGTCGCTCGCGGCTTACGCCGAATCCGATCTTTTATGCTATCGCGCCGAGGGGCCGCCCGAGCTGGTGCAGGCCCAGGAATCCGCTTGGCGGCCGCATCTCGATTGGGCGCGCGAGCGGTTCGGGGCCGAGCTTCGCGTGACCTCCGGCATCATGCCGGTGGCGCAGCCCCGGGAAGCGGTGGCCCGGCTGGCCAAGGCGCTGGAAGCCTTCGACGAAATGATGCTGGCGGCGCTTCAGCTTGCCACCATGGGTTGTGGATCCCTGGTGCTGGCGCTGGCCCTGGCGGAAGGCCGGATCGGGGCCGAGGAGGCGCTGGCATTGGGCCAGACCGACGCGGCGTTTCAGGCCGCCCGATGGGGCGTCACGGAGGACTTCGCGGCAAGGCACAAGGCGCTGGGCCGGGATATTGCCTCGGCCGCCCGTTTCATGGAACTGTGCCGCGCCTGACGGCGCGATCCTCCGTCATTCTTCTTCCAACGGGCGTTGCAAATCTGTTGCAATGGGGGACGCCCGTGACCAGAATTTCACACCTTTCCTGGGGGGCCTCATGCAAGAGATTCTGCGTCAATTGGAAGAGAAGCGGGCGCGCGCCCGGCTCGGCGGCGGGCTGAAGCGGGTCGAGGCGCAGCACGCCAAGGGCAAGCTCACGGCGCGCGAGCGCATCGAATTGCTGCTCGATCCCGGCTCCTTCGAGGAGTGGGACATGTTCGTCGAGCACCGCTGCACCGATTTCGGCATGAGCGACCAGAAAATCCCCGGCGACGGGGTGGTGACCGGCTATGGCACCATCTCCGGGCGGCTCATGTTCGTGTTCAGCCAGGACTTCACCGTGTTCGGCGGCTCGCTTTCCGAGCCCCACGCCGAGAAGATCGCCAAGATCATGGACCAGGCGATGAACGTCGGCGCACCGGTGATCGGCCTCAACGATTCCGGCGGCGCGCGCATCCAGGAAGGCGTGGCCTCGCTCGCGGGATATGCCGAAGTGTTCCAGCGCAATGTCGAGGCGTCCGGGGTCATTCCCCAGGTGTCGCTCATCATGGGCCCGTGCGCGGGGGGCGCCGTGTATTCGCCGGCCATGACCGACTTCATCTTCATGGTGCGGGACACCGCCTATATGTTCGTGACCGGCCCCGATGTGGTGAAAACCGTGACCCACGAAACGGTGACCCACGAAGAGCTGGGCGGCGCCGTGACGCACACCACCAAATCGGGCGTCGCCGATCTCGCCTTCGAGAACGACGTCGAGGCGCTCCAGCAGGTGCGCCGGTTCATGGATTTCCTGCCCGCCAACAATCGCGAGAAACCGCCGGTGCGGCCCACGAGCGATTCCTCCGAGCGCGAGGAGGAGTCGCTGGACACGCTCATCCCCGCCCATCCCAACAAGCCCTACGACATGAAGGAGCTGATCCTGAAGATTGCGGACGACAACGATTTCTTCGAGGTGCAGCCCGGCTACGCCGGAAACATAATCACCGGCTTCGCCCGCATGGAGGGTTCGACCATCGGCATCGTCGCCAATCAGCCGATGGTGCTGGCGGGCTGTCTCGATATCGCCTCAAGCGTCAAGGCCGCGCGGTTCGTCCGTTTCTGCGATTGCTTCAACATCCCGATCGTCACCTTCGTCGACGTGCCCGGCTTCCTGCCCGGAACCGCGCAGGAATTCGGCGGCATCATCAAGCACGGCGCGAAGCTGTTGTACGCCTTCTGCGAGGCGACGGTGCCGAAGGTGACCGTCATCACCCGCAAGGCCTACGGCGGGGCCTACGACGTCATGAGCTCGAAGCATCTGCGCGGCGACGTGAATTTTGCCTGGCCCACGGCCGAGATCGCGGTGATGGGCCCCAAGGGCGCGGTCGAGATCATCTTCCGCAGCGATCTCGGCGACCCCAAGAAGATCGAGGAGCGCACCGAGGAATACCGGCATAAATTCGCCAACCCCTTCATCGCCGGTCATCGCGGCTTCATCGACGACGTCATCATGCCGCGCACCACGCGCCGGCGCATTTGCCGGTCGCTTGCCATGCTGCGCGGCAAGAAGCTGGAAAATCCCTGGAAGAAACACGCCAACATTCCGCTTTAGCCGTCGATGTTCAAAAAAATCCTGATCGCCAACCGCGGAGAGATCGCGTGCCGCGTGATCGCCACCGCGCGCCGCATGGGTATCAAGACGGTCGCCGTCTATTCGGACGCCGACGCCGACGCGCGCCATGTGCGCGAGGCGGATGAGGCGGTCTTGATCGGCCCGCCGCAATCGGCCAAGAGCTATCTGGTGGCGGAAAAGATCATCAAGGCGGCGCGCGATACCGGCGCGGAGGCGATTCATCCCGGCTACGGGTTCCTCTCCGAAAAGGCGGATTTCGCCCGCGCGGTCGAGAAGGCCGGGCTGGTCTTCATCGGCCCCGGACCCGACGCCATCGCCGCCATGGGCGACAAGATCGAATCGAAGAAACTGGCCAAGAAGGCGGGCGTCAACACCATCCCCGGCCATATGGACGTGATCGTGGACGCCGACGAGGCGGTGAAGGTCGCCCGCAAGATCGGCTATCCCGTCATGATCAAGGCCTCGGCGGGCGGCGGCGGCAAGGGCATGCGGGTCGCGAAGAGCGACGCCGAAGCCAAGGACGGTTTCCGCTCCGCCACCAGCGAGGCGCGCTCCAGCTTCGGCGACGAGCGCGTGTTCATCGAGAAATTCATCGAGCAGCCGCGCCACATCGAGATTCAGGTCCTGGGCGATTCCCACGGCAACGTCGTGTACCTGGGCGAGCGCGAATGTTCCATCCAGCGCCGCAACCAGAAAGTCATCGAGGAAGCCCCCTCCACCTTCATCGACGCCAAGACGCGCAAGGCCATGGGCGAACAGGCGGTGGCGCTGGCCAAGGCGGTGAATTACCGCTCGGCGGGAACCGTCGAGTTCGTTGTGGGCGCCAACCGCGATTTCTATTTCCTGGAGGTGAACACGCGCCTCCAGGTCGAGCATCCCGTGACCGAATTCGTCACCGGCCTCGATCTGGTCGAGCTCATGATCCGCATCGCCGCCGGCGAGAAGCTTCCGTTCGCGCAAAAGGACGTGAAGCTCGAGGGCTGGGCGATCGAGGCGCGCGTCTATGCGGAGGACCCATTCCGCAACTTCCTCCCCTCGATCGGAAGGCTCACCTATTACCGGCCGCCGGAAGCCGCCGAAGGCGTGCGCATCGACACCGGCGTTTACGAAGGTGCGGAGATCAGCATGTTCTACGACCCGCTGATCGCCAAGCTCATCACCTACGGCTCCGACCGCGCCCAGGCGGTCGCGCGAATGCGCGCCGCGCTCGATCGGTTCTACCTTCGCGGCGTCTCGCACAATATCGCGTTTTTATCGGCGGTGCTTGCGCATCCGCGTTTCGTCGAAGGGCGGCTCACCACCGGCTTTGTCGGCGAGGAATATCCGGACGGCTTCCACCCGGCCGACGTGCCGCACGATGATCCCCATATGCTGGCCGCCGTCGCCGCCTTCATTCACCAGCGGATCGCGGAGCGCGAGGCGGGCATCAGCGGGCAAATGCCCATGCACGGGCGCAAGGTTCCCGATGAGTGGGTGGCGAGTGTGGGACCCGCGCGCTATCCGGTGACGGTTTCGGCCGCCGCCGGCGGCTACGACGTCATGGTCGAAGGCAAGAGCTACGCGGTGCGCAGCGCGTGGCAGCCGGGCAATCCGCTGCTGCGTTGCGATCTCAACGGCAAGTCGGCGTGTTTGCAGGTGGAACGCCTGGCGCTCGGTTACCGGCTGGCCCACGGCGGCGTGCAGGCGGACATCAAGATCCTGACACCCTTCGCCGCCCGGCTCGATGCCCTCATGCCGGTCAAGGAGCCGCCGGACCTGTCCAAATACCTGCTTTCTCCCATGCCGGGGCTTCTGGTTTCGGTCGCGGTCGAGGTGGGGCAGGAAGTCCGCGCCGGCGAAGAGCTCGCCGTGGTCGAGGCGATGAAAATGGAAAACATGCTGCGGGCGGAGCGCGACGGGGTGGTGGCCGCGATCCACGCCAAATCCGGCGACAGCCTGGCGGTCGATCAGAAGATCCTCGAGTTCGAATAGGATGGGCCAGGCGTCCATCCCGCCTTAACGATTTCCTAGCCCGCCCCGGCGCATATTGGCTACAGTCTTGAACGCCATGGGTATTTGGGGGCAGCCATGATCGAAGGAGCCATTAAAGACAGGCAGACCGTCAAGGCGGACGGAACGCTGATCCGCGACACGATCGACGGCGTCAAAATTCGCGAGGTCAAGAACATCCTGACCCGCAATGGCGGCGTCACTACCGAGTTGTACCGCGAGGAATGGGGGGTTGGGCCCAAGGCCCTTCGCCATGTCATTCATGTCAGTTTGCAACCAGGGGCGATCAGTGCCTGGCATTGCCATGAATTGCAAACGGATTCCATTTTTGCCGTTCGAGGACAATTGAAATTGGCGCTTTATGATGATCGTGAAAAATCGCCGACCCGCGGTCATGTCATGGTTCTGTATATCGGCTTGAGTCGCCCGACTTTGGTTGACGTTCCGCCTGGTATTTGGCACGGCCTTCAAAACGTGACAAGCGATGTGGCGAGTTTCGTCAACATGTTCGACTTTGCCTACAATTATGAGAATCCTGACGAGTGGCGCTTGCCTGCGGATTCTCCGAAAATTCCCTATAAGTTCTGAAATGAGCGCGGGACGCTTCCCGGTTGCCTGGCCATCATGAGTTACGGAAGCGACTTTATTCTGACGCTGTTCACCAACGATCCGGCGCTGGCACGCCGGGCTGACGCGGCGGGGATCGATCGCATTGGGCCCGATCTCGAGCGCGGTGCAAAGGCCTTGCGCCAGGATCCAAGCGAAAGATGGATTTCGAATCACCAAGAACAAGACTTATCGGCAATCGTCGACAACTTAAGTCAGGCTAAGGCATTTTGTCGAACAAGTGCTCCGAACGACGGGCTCAAAGACCAAGTGAACCGCGTCATATCGCAGGGAGCAAAGGTTGTCATGCTCCCGTATTTCTTCGAGTTGGGGGACGTGGTCAGATTCGTCGAATATGTAGATGGCCGCGCGACCGTGGTGCTGTTGGTGGAAACGGCGGCGGCAGCCGCGCGCATCCATGACATCGTGCGTCTCGACGGAGTGGACGAGATCCATGTGGGACTCAATGATCTGTACCTGTCCTTCAGACTGAATGACCAGCTCGAAGCTATGGCCTCGCCGGTCCTGAAGATGATTTCAGACGCCACCCGCGAAGCCGGGCTTCCGTTCGGATTCGGCGGCATCGGGCGGTATGGCGATGCGCGCTTGCCGGTGGCGTCCGACCTCGTCTATGCGCAGCATCCGCGTCTGGGTTCGACCCGGGCGCTCGTCTCGCGCGTGTTCTTTGGTTCCGATCCAGACGCCCTGGATTTGACCGCCGAGGTCGCCCGGTTTCGGAAGCGAATGGACTATTGGGCATCATGCTCGCCCAAAGAACTCCAAGCCGCCCATGACGACTTTCGTCACGCTGTGCAGAAGCGAACGAAATAGGAAACCGCAAAACGCCCATGAGCAAGCCGAAAGTCACTTATGCCCTGCTATGTTATAAACAGGAAAAATTCGTCCGCGATGCCGTGCGTTCGGCCTTGGCGCAGGATCTGACGCCGCTTGATATCATCCTGTCCGACGATTGTTCGCCGGACGGGACTTTCACGATTCTGGAGGAGGAAGCGAAGGCCTATCGCGGGCCGAATTCGGTGCGGCTCAACCGCAACGAGGTCAATCTCGGCATCGAACATAACAATAAAGCGGTTCAAATGGCCGAGGGGGATCTCATCATCATTGCCCACGGCGATGACATTGCACTGCCGCAGCGGGCACGAAAATTGACCGAAGCGTGGCAGGCGCACGGCGTCTCGCTCTTATCCTCCAATGCTCGCATCGTGGATGCGGCGTTGAAGCCCCAGGGCTTGCTAAGCGCGAGGGATTCCCACCGAATTGAGCTAAGCGAAATTCTGGAATTGAAATGGAAGAAAACGATGCTTGGGGCGAGCTTCGCCATCGATCGCGAGGTCTTCACCCGGTTCGGCTGGCTGGATCGGCGGGTTATTCCGGTTGGGACGGACCACATATTGCCGTTCCGTGCCGCGATGCTGCGCGGCATGTATTATTTGGCGGAGCCGCTAATGTACTGGCGCCAGCACGCGACGAACACAGGGGATCTGGTTGGGGACAAGACAGGCAGTTCCCTCGTGTTTCGCGAGACGTATACCGGCTACCGGATCATGACCACCCTCGCGCTGCTGCAGGATCTTGGTCAGATGCAAGTCAACCCGGGGGACGAGGTGCGGATCGCAAAACTACGTCACGCCCTCGGTTTGCGGCTCGCGACGCAACTAAAATCGTGGATCACACTTCGGAACGGGCTGTATCTCGAGGGCAAACGGCCAACGTGGATTGAGAAGAGCGAGTTGGCCGCAAGGCTTATCCGTAGCGACTTACGCGTGTGGCCCGATCGCGCCGAGTCCGAAGAGCCAAACTCGGAATAGACCGGTAAATGCAGTGGGCCCAAGCCCTGGAGTTTCCGACTAGCTCATTGACTTAAAGTAGGCCGCCCACCGGAGTTTCTTTTGGACCGTTGACGACGATCCAGAGCGTCAGGCCGGCGCCGCCTTCCCCCATGCAGGATTGATTTGCGCGGTCCGATGTGCGACGGGCATGGATCATGAACCGGGAAGGCGCGCACAAGACGGTTTCCCTGCGTGTCCATGGCCGCGTCCAGGGCGTGTTCTATCGCGCCTGGATGGTGGCCGAGGCGACGCGCCGCGGGCTCCGGGGCTGGGTCCGCAACCGTTCCGACGGCACGGTCGAGGCGGCGGTGTCCGGCGCTTCGGCGAAGGTGGACGAGTTGATCGCGGCTTGCCGCACGGGGCCGCCGGGCGCCGCCGTATCGCGCGTCGACGTTGCCGGCGCGGAAGAGGCGCAGGCGGCTCGTTTCGGCCCCGGTTTCGCGCAGGCGCCCACGGTGTGACCCGGGCTAGGCCGCGTCCGGAAATACTTTCGGGAAGGTCTCGGCGAGCGCGGCGTCGAGATCGCGCATCGAGGCCTGGACGCCAAGCCGGGCCAGCGAGGTGACGCCGAGATTGGAGATTTCTGCGGCCTCGATGCCGCAGGGAACGATGCCGCGGTAATGGCCGAGATCGGGGTCGAGATTGATGGAAAGGCCGTGATAGGTGACGCCGCGCCGCACCCGGACGCCGATCGCGGCGATCTTGTCTTCCCGCCCGGGACCGTCCGTGACCCAGATGCCGACGCGGCCGGGCCGGCGCTCGCCTTCGATTGCGAATTTTGCCAAGGCTGCAATCGCCCAGGCCTCGAGCCCGCGCACGAAGCCGCGCACGTCCAGCCCATGCCGCCTCAAATTCACCATCACATAGGCGATGCGCTGGCCCGGGCCGTGATAGGTGTAGCGGCCGCCGCGTCCGGTCTGGAAAACCGGCAGCAGGTCGGGCATCAAGAGCTCTTCCGGCTTGGCGCTGCTGCCCGCCGTATAGAGCGGCGGATGTTCCAGCAGCCAGACGAGTTCCGGCGCCGTGCCGGCGGCGATCGCCGCCACCCGGGCCTCCATCTCGGCCACCGCCTCGGGGTAAGAGACGAGCCCTCGGCTTTCCCGCCACTGGGGCGGGGAATCGGCCGTAACAGGCGTCCGGGGCAGGGATATCGCCATCGCTCCGCTTGATTGGGGCAGGATCATTTGGTATTCCCCGCCGGGACGAATGGCAAGGGAGCAGCTCCCGCGCCTTAATTAAGCGGTCGTGGCGGAACTGGTAGACGCGCAGCGTTGAGGTCGCTGTGGGGTAACTCCCGTGGAAGTTCGAGTCTTCTCGACCGCACCATCTCGTTGCCGCCGGGCCTCGACCGGCACCCTGTTTTCGCGATCGCCGCCCCGGGCCGGATGAAGCGCCGCGGAGGCGCGAAGGTCCGGCGCAGCGGGGGGTTCCGGACTCCCGGACCGGGCGCTGGCGACAGACCAAGGACCGGATCATGCCCAGCGTTCTCATAACCGGCGCCAACCGCGGGATCGGCCTGGAATTTGCGCGCCAGTATGCGGCGGCCGGATGGCGGGTGTTTGCCGCCTGCCGCGACCCGGCGCGGGCGAAGGACCTCAAGGAGCTGAAGGGCGACGTGCGGGTGTCCACCCTCGATATCGGCGATTTCATGGCGATCAACGTCCTGGCGCGGGAGCTCGAGGGCGAGGCCATCGACGTGCTCGTCAACAACGCCGGCGTCTATGGCCCGGGACCGCAGACGCTGGAATCGCTGGATTACGACGGCTGGGCGGAAACCTTCCGCATCGATTGCATGGCCCAGATTTATGTCTCCCGTGCCTTTCTCGATCATGTGGCGAAAAGCGAGCGCAAGGTGATCGTGGCGTTGACCAGCAAGATGGGCAGCATCGACGACAACAGCGGCGGCGGCGCCTACATTTATCGCTCGTGCAAGGCCGCCCTCAACGCCGCGTTCAAGAGTCTGGCCATCGACGTGGCGCCGCGCGGCATCGTCGCCGCCGTCATTCATCCGGGCTGGGTCATGACCGACATGGGCGGGCCCAATGCGCTGATCAGCGCCGCGGAAAGCGTCACCGCCATGCGGGCGCTGATCGGCCGTTTCACGCCCCGGGATTCGGGCCGGTTTTGGGCTTACGACGGCAAGGAAATTCCCTGGTAGCGCGGGTTCCGGCGCCCGGGTTTCCGGCCGCCGGGGCTGGACAATCATGAGGCGCCGCCCCATATGGTATGAAGCACGCCCTGCAGACGGCAATTTGGTCTGTTTTTCCGCGACATGCGGGTGTGCGGCAGGTGAGCGTCGTCACGGTTGTCACGACGGTCTTTCCTGAGTAAAATAACGCATTGCCCGAACCGGAGGCCTTTTCGCGGCGTGGAGCGATCCGCGCGGCCGAATGGGTCGCCTGACTGTCGGCGGATGTTTCACCGCCGGGTTTTCCTCGCGGGCATTTCGAGCGGCCGCTCCGGCACCCGATCACACCTGATCAACAAGGTGCCGAAGGTCGTTCGAAAAAGCGCGGGGGCCGGGTTTATGGTCTTTGACATTGTGGATGGAAGGGATGCGCGGGCGGCGGTTTGCTGAGGCGAACCGTTTCGTGCGCATCTAAGTAGATGCTTGTGCGAGACGGGACTCTTTCAAAGTCCCGGGCTTGGGGCGTGT
>DATDPM010000069.1:0-34361 GCA_035292745.1 Alphaproteobacteria bacterium
AGGGCGGGCGCCTTCGGGTTCCCGCCCTTTTCTTTCGGGGCGGGCCGCCGGCGGCGCGGTAGTCCCCGGCGCCGCGACCCTCGCTGCCGGCGCGATAGCCGGGATTCGTCCCGGCAACCGGCGGGATTTTCGGAAAATTTCGTGCCCAAATCTTGCCACGGTTGCGGGTAACAATCCGACACCCTTGGGGCGGAGCCCGCAGCCGGAGCTTGTGCAGGCCATTCGAAACTTTTGGACCGGAGGCGGCCGCCCGGCACCGCGGGGTGCGGGCGCGTGGCCGTCATCGGGCGCGCCGTGAGAACCGGGCCAATGCCGCGGCGCCGGACTCCTTGCGCGGATTCCACCGCGTTCGCCGCATGCGGCTCGTGTGGACGGGGAATGGACCGCGGCCGGAACGAGCCTTGCCGTTCCGGGCGGGGCGGCCGGCGGTTTCCGTGGAGAGGTCTGGCTCGTGATGAACACCGCAATGCGGGTGCACATGGCCGTGGCTCTGTCGGCGCTGCTGGCCTCGTGCAGCTATTTCCAGCGCGACTATCATCCGAAAGCGCCGCCGCGCCCCGCCCCCCCGCAAAGCGAGACGCGGGTGGTGCCCATCATCCAGTCGCCGCCGGAACCCAATGAGGCGGAGAAGCAGACCGCCGCCATCCCGCAATCCCGGCCCGTGCCCAAGCCGAATGTCGTGGACCCGAAGATACTGGTGGGTCTGGACCAGGTCGCCGTCGAGGAACTGGTCGGCAAGCCCTTGGGCATTTACGACGAGCCGCCGGCGACGGTGTGGAGCTATAAGAGCGAGGATTGTACGCTCGACGTGTTCTTCTATCTCGATATTGCCACGCACAAACTCAGGGCACTCTCCTATGACGTCAAGACCGGGACCAAGTCGGATCGCGATGGAGCCGCGAGACTTTGCATTGGACGAATTCAGGCGGAAAACCATGCCAAACAGCGATGAAATCTCCCGAAAGGGAACGCGGATCATCCTCGTGGATGACGACGATCTGTTCCGCGAATCCCTTCAGCAGAACCTGACGGACTCGGGTTTCGCCGTCACCGGCTTCCGCGAGGGCGCCGCCGCGCTCGACTACGTTGCCCAGGGCGGCACGGCCGATCTCATCCTTCTCGACTGGAAAATGCCCGGCATGAACGGCATCCAGGTGCTGCGCGAGGTTCGGGACAAGGGCCTCGATATCCCCGTGATTTTCCTGACGGTGCTTTCCGACCAGATGTACGAGGAAGCGGCGCTGCTGAGCGGCGCCGTCGATTTCGTCGAGAAGGCGCGCAGCTTTTCCATCCTCCTGAAGCGCGTCGAGCTGATCCTTTCCGGCGCCAAGGCGCTGACCGGCAGCCACGAGATCGAGGGCAACGGCAATATCCGCCGCGGACACCTCGAATTGCGCCAGGATACGGGCCGGGCCTTGTGGAAGGAGCGGCAGGTCGAGCTGAGCCTGACCGAGTTCAAGATGCTGCACTACCTCGTTTCGCGCGCCGGCAACGACGTCCGCTACCGGGAGCTTTACGACCTCGTCCACGGCAAGGATTTCGTCGCCGGGCCGGGCGAGGAGGGCTACCGGACGAACGTCCGCACCTTCATCAAGCGCATCCGGCAAAAATTCCGCGCGGTGGACGATTCTTTCGCCCATATCGAGAACTATCCGGGCTTCGGCTACCGCTGGCGCGACGAGGTCCGCGAGGGCGCGGAACATGCCGTCTAAGCTGCGCGACCTGTCGCGGTCCCTCGCGCTTAAATTCATCGTTCTTCTCGTCATCTTCCTTGCGGTCCCGCTCATCCTTTACGAGCAGTTCCGGGCCGTGGACGAAGAGAAGAATCTGCTGCTCCTGCGCAGCATGCAGGAAGAAGGGCGCCTCATCGCCATCGGCATGTCGCCGCTGCTCGCCAAATTCCAGGCGAGTTCCGCCAACGCGCTGAAATACACGCTGGCCAAGATGGCCCTGGGACGGGGCAACGTGAAGCTCCTGTTCCGGCCCAAGGATACGCCCGACGCCGGGACCTTCTTCTACATCGGCGCGGCCCCGCCGGCGCCTGCCGATTATCTCAACCAGGAAATGGCGGAGATGGTGAAAACCGGAATCCTCGAGATCTTGCGCAATACCTGCGAAGGCGACCGGCCCCTCTCGACGCATTACAAGAACCCGGCCGGCGACGAGGAAATCCTCACCTCCATCACGCCGGTAAATCTGGAAAACGGATGTTGGGCGGTGATCACGTCGAATTCGAAGGAGGAGTTCGTCAACTCGTCTTTCGCGCAGCCCTATTGGAAGACGGCGGAAGTCAGATTTGCCGCGGCGATCTATGTCCTCATGGCGGTTGTCGTGATCGTGTTGTTCGTGGGCGTTTGGCGCAGCCTTAACCGCTTCGAGAGTCTGGCGCGCAAGATCCGCACCGACGGTTCGAGCGAGGCCTCGTTCGCCGCGGATAACCGGATTCCCGAACTGGCAGGCGTCGCGCTGGAATTCGACCGGCTGGTGAATACCTTGCATACCTCCGCCCGAAGCATCCGGCAGGCGGCCGAGGAGAACGCCCATGCGCTGAAGGCGCCGCTCGCTGTCATCGCGCAATCGCTCGAGCCGCTGAAACGGGCCGTTGGGCAGGAGGCGGGACGCCCGCGGCGCTCATTGGAGTTGATCGAAAGATCGGTCAACCGGCTCGACGCGCTGGTTTCCGCCGCGCGGCGCATGGACGAAGCCGCGGCCGAGCTCATCGACGCGCCCCATCGCCAGATCGATTTTTCCGCCCTGCTCGGCGAGGCGCTGGCGGCCTTCGCGGAATGGCCTTTGGCCCGCGGCCTGGCGTTGACGCAGAAGATCGAGCCGCGCGTCACGGTTTGGGGCGGCGAGGACATGATCGAGACGGTTATCGAGAACATACTCGAAAACGCCATCAGTTTTTCGCCGCCCGGCGCGGTTGTCGCCGTTACGCTGCGGCGCAACGGAGGTTTCGCCGAGTTTGTCGTCGAGGACGAAGGGCCGGGTGTCGCCGCCGGCAATCTGGAGCGGATCTTCGAAAGATATTTTTCCGAACGGCCCGCCGGACCGGAAGGCGAAGAAGATCACTTCGGCATCGGCCTGTGGATCGTGCGGCGCAACGTCGAAGCGATGGGCGGCACGGTGACGGCGTCGATTCGGGGCTCCGGCGGGCTCAAGGTGACGGTCGATTTGCGTCTCGCCGCCTGAGCGCGCCGGCTCTTTCTTTTCCGGAATTTTCTTTCATCCGGGCGCGGCACACCGACACGATGTGCTGTGACAAAGTTTGGCCGGCTCTTGCCGCGTCCCGATACCGCCGAATATATATCCGCACAGGCCGTCCACATATTAGCGACGGCCTGATGTTTTTTCGGCTCAACGACCGAAAGGAGGCAACCGTGTCGGGTATTTCTCGTGTCGGCATTCTGGTCCCCGTGCTTTTCCTTGTGGCAGCCTGTTCCAATATGTCGCCGCAAGAGCAGCGCGCGTTGAGCGGGGGTGCGATCGGCGCGGGCGGCGGCGCTCTCATTGGGGCGGCGTTCGGTGTGCCGGCGCTCGGGGCCGCGCTGGGCGGCGCGGGTGGCGCGGCGATCGGCGCCTTTTCGGGCGGGAACCACGATCTCGACAAGAAGTAGCAGATGTCCGTCGCGGCGAAGGTTCGGGCGCTCGTTGCGCCGGACTTTTCCCCCGACTCTCCCCCAATAACGAATCTCCCCCCCATAAACTGAACGGGCCGGAAAGCGCTGCATGGCGGGCTCCGGCCCGTTGATTTTTGCCCCTGGCCTGAGCCGCAGCGGCTGGTTCGAGGCAAAGATTTTCCCGCCGGTCAGGTTCCGCGCGAATGCCATCGCGGGATCGCTGGTGAGAATAGGCTGCTCCGAGGCCGACCATCCGGCGCCTCCGGCAATGACAAGAGCCGCAACCGGTGCGTCGCCCGGCTCGTCACCCGGTCTTCGGATGCCAGCGGCGCGCCGCTTCCTTGGCTTTCCCGATATCGGCGGGGGCTAAAGATTCTTCGAGATGCGCCTGAAGCTTCAGCGCGATCTCGCGGAGCTTGGCGGTCGCCCGGTAGGCGGCAAGCTCGGCCCACATATACGCCGCCACCGGCTCCCTCTCGACGCCGGTTCCATCGGCCAGCATGAGGGCGATGTTGAGCTGCGCCCCGGCGTCGCCGCGCTCCGCGTCCTTGAGGAAGAACTTGGCGGCGGTGGCGTCGTCGCGGGACTCGCCTTGCTGCTGGTCCGTGATGTCGCCGAGATCGATTTCGTTTAAGGCCGGGTGCTTCCAGCGCCGGGACCCCATATCGCCTCCTTGGCCAGAGTTTTCCTTTTGTGATCAAAGACTTGTGCCGGGCCGGTCCGGGCGCGAACCGGCCGGGTCCACTATTTAGATGAATTCTAAATTAACGGCCCGCTCAAGTCACGTTCAGACGGGCCCTGGCACTATGGCGCCATACTTTGGAAAACACCACGCAACGAAGGGAGCCTCTCATGACCTGGAATACTCCGAAGATCGTCGAGATCGCCGTCGGCCTGGAAATCAACAGCTACGCCTGCGCCGAGGTCTAATTCGACCTCTCGAACGGCAATTCGTTCGAAAACGGGCGGGTCCATCGGACCCGCCCGTTGCTTTTTCGGGCCGCCCCGCTGTGGCGATCACTGCCGCAGGAGCCCCTGGCTTTTCAGGGCCTCTTCGATCGCGCTCAATGCCTTGTCGCGCAGGAATGAGCGGCCGCCGGCCTTCCAGCCGGCCCATGCGTACGCCGAGATCACTTGGCGCATTAGCCAGCTCGCCGATGCGAGCCCGTCCAGCACGCTCGAATAGATGACGTCGAGACGCTTGTCGATCGCGTCCGAAAGCCAGTCCGGCATGCGGTCCAACACCGGCCAGGGCGAGGGCATCGGCGGCTCCGGGAGATTCGGCATCAACGGAATGAGCTGAAGATATTTTTTGCCCTGGTACATCGTGGCGTAGTCCTGGCGATGTTTGGGCGTCCAATTCGGCGCTTGGAACAACGGATTGTTCTCGGGGAGCGCAAATTCCGACTTGAGGAACTCATAGGCGTTCCTCCGGCCAAGGCGGAAATCGTAGTCGGTGAAGCGTGCGTCGAGGAAGCCGAGGAACCCGCCGAGGCCTCCCGAGGCGATCGCCTTGTAGCCGACGATGGGTTTCGCAGGATCGCTTCCCGGCCTCATGGGGGCGACCAGGAACCGGCTGTACACGTTATCGGCGGTGGCGAGCGCGAGATCGACCGGCTTGAACCGGCTCTGGAAAACGAGGGCCATGATGAAGGGGAACAGGAGCTGGAGCGCGGACGGCACCGCGCTCGGGCCCAGCGCTTCGGGATCGGTGAAGGGGTCCACCAAGACCACCGCGCGATCGGCGGTGGCGCCGTCGCGATCGTTGCGGCCTGCGTAACCGGCGAGCGCCATGCGCACGACATCGAGGAGCTCGTTGTTGACCGTTCCACCGTCGACATTGACGAAGGGAACGACCCAGGGCGGCGGCTTGTCTCCGGTCAGCGCCTCCCATTTCGGGATCAGCTGCACGACATCCGCCGGGCCGGTATCGTTGGGAACGACGGCGAACCGGTATCCGAAAACCTCGAGCGGCCGGTTGAGGGCGCGGGCGCGCAGCGCCATCGGAAACGCGCTGGTGGCGAGCGCCGCCCCCTTTATCCTGTCCCAATTGATCGGTGAATTGGCGGAAAGGGCGAATTCGTCGGGGCGCGAGCCGGGCAAGGCCGGCACGCCGCCGGGGACCGTCAGCGCGAAGCGCTCGTAATCCGCATGGGCGATCATTTCATGCGCGAGGCCGGTTTGGCCCTTGAGCGCGATCTTATAGGGGATGCCGGTGACGTTGCCGATCATCATGAAATGGCGCAGCGGATCGGCGAAGTAGGAGCGCCGCGCCGGCGAGCCGCCGACGCCAAGCTGCGGCCCAATGTACTCGATGGTGTGCTGGGCCTGCTGGTCGATCGCGGTGCAGTTGAGCACCGAGCCGAAGCCGGCGACGTCCTTTTCCGGATCCGCCGACAGAAGCCGCAGCAGATCGACGCCCTTGTTCCATGCGTTATAGAACGGATTTGCGTCCGTCGGGCCGTGAGTGAAGCCGAAACTCGCCGCGCGCAGAAGCATCGCGCCGTTGATCCCGCCGCCCGACGTCCCGGCGATGGTGCTGATCACGACCTCATGCCGCGGCGCCTCGGGCCGGTCCTCCTCTTTCGCCTTGGTCCAGGCGTCGAGGGCCTCGATGAGAAAGTCGAGAACGCCGCCGGTATAGGCCCCCGCCGACACCGTGCCGCCCAGAACGAGCCCCACCTCGAAAGCACCGTCCTTGATCGGCTTCGTTCTTTCCTTCGGGAACAGCTCGTCGAGCTGGGCGGGCGTCAGGGGTGCTGGAAAATTCGTCGGCACGGCATGTCCTCGCGGCCCTTGTTGTAATCGGCGATGGCGACCGGGGCAGCGCCGTCGTTTTGCGCCGAGCGGCCGGTGTTGTGGAGAAGATCGTATTGCAGGGCGCGGACCGCCCTCCGGGTGCCTGGGCCGAAATCGCCGTCGATATAGGCCCCCAGATAGCCGAGGCTGTGGAGATCGCGCTGCAACGCCCGCACGAGCGTCGCATCGTTCTGGCCGCCGACGGCCAGAACCAGGTCCGCCTCTTGATAAGGTCGAACCATGCGCCTCCCCTTGGCGCAGCATTCGCGCGGGCGGCCTACCGGGTCAAATCACTTTTGCTGTCGCTCTCCGTTCCATGCCACGGCGTTCACATTTTTGACGACGGCGTGAAACGACCGGAGGGAGATGGGCGTGCGGCGGCGCATGTCATGAGCGCCGCCGCATTCTCAAACCCGGGCTTCGACTTCGGCGCCCCAGGTCGCGCGCCAGCGCTGTTTGATAAAGGTCAGGCCAGCCAGGCCGACGCAGGCGAGGATACTGACCATCAGGAAGCCCGCCGCGAAGTTGCCGGTCATCGCCTTGGAAAGTCCCAAGGACTTTGCGAGGAAGAAGCCGCCGATCCCTCCCGCGCATCCCACCAGCCCGGTCACGATGCCGATTTCGCGGGCAAAGCGTTGGGGGATGAGCTGGAACACCGCGCCGTTGCCCATGCCAAGCGACAGCACGCCGCCCGAGAACAGCAGGACAGACAGCCAAGTAATCGACGGCATTTCGGCAACTTGCCAGGCGGTCTCCATGCCGTCCGGGCCCGGCGCCGGGGCCGGTCCGGCAGGCAGGAGCGCCGCAGCGAAGTACGCAAACGACACGATCGCGAATAATACGGTCAAGGTCGCCACGCCTCCGATCCGGTCCGCGACGTGGCCGCCGACGGGCCGGAACAAGGAGCCGAAAAACACCACGACCGCCGCCATGATTCCGGCCGCAACACCCGAGACGTGATACTGGATGGTGAAATAAAGCGGCAGCGCGTTGGCGAGTCCGACAAACCCGCCGAAGGTGATGAAGTAGAAGAACATGAACCACCAGGAATCGCGATCTCTCAGCACCGCGCGATAGCCGTCCCAGGTAAGGCGCCTCGAGGACGCCGGCGCATCCTTGGCGGCGATGGCGTAGACGGCGAAAGTGATGACAAGCGGAATGAGCAGGAAGCCGAAGGCGTTCTGCCATCCGTGCGAAACCGCAATCGACGGAACGATGAGGGCGTCGAGCACCACCCCCATGTTGCCGGCCCCGGCCAGGCCCATGACCACGCCCTGATAACGGGGCGGATACCAGCGGCTCGCCTGGGGCAAGGCGACCGCAAAGGAGGCACCTGCAATTCCCAGTGCTATGCCCAATAATTCGATTTCCAATTTGCTGTGCAGCCCGAACAGCCAGACCCAGGCGACCGCGATGATGACGGCGGCTTGGGCAAAGAGCGCCGTGCGGCGTGCGCCGACATGGTCGGCACATGCGCCGAGGCCGATGCGCAAAATGGCGCCGGCCAGGATGGGAACGGCGACCAGCGTGAATTTATCTTCGACGCCAAATCCCAGATCCTTGGCGATATAGATCATGAGGGGTCCCAGCGTGACCCACACCATGAAGCTGAAATCGAAATAGAGAAATGCGGAGATGAGCGTGGGCAGGTGGCCTGCCTTCTTGAAATCGCGAAAATCCATCGGTCCCCGCTTTCGTTTTCCGTCGCGCCGGTCGCGACGTTCTGGTTCCGGGTGAGCGCGCGTCATTCGCCGCTCGCCGCTCGCCGCTGCCGTGCCTGTGCCTCGCGGAGCGGCAACACCGTCTTTGTGCAGTGCAATAAGCAAGCTTCGTGCCGAATGGCGGATTCCGCAGAAATCCGCGCCGGATTCATCGCGCGGCTCGAATGACTTAAGCGACAAATGCCTAGGTTATAGTCACTCTGTTAATACTGCATAATATATATGCAGAAAATACCGCTTTTGGTCCGGTTTGGGCCGATACGGCGGTCGGCGTTTGCCAGACAAATAATTGAAATAAAAAGAATTTCAGCCGAATCCGGCGGGTCTGCAGCCGCACCGGTGAGGTGGCATGATTGTTGCGGCACAGAAGACGAATGCCCGCGGCGGGGACGTGGCGCGGCGCCGTCCTTCGTCGCGCCGCCGCGAACGAAAAAAGGAGAGAAGCTTGCGCAGACAGCAACTGATCGTGGTCGGCAACGGCATGGCGGGAATGCGGACGGTGGAAGAGCTTCTGAAGCTCGCGCCGGATCTTTACGACATCACCGTGTTCGGCGCCGAACCGTTCGGCAATTACAACCGGATACTGCTTTCGCCCGTGCTGGCGGGCGAAAAGTCCGTGAAGGACATCATGCTCAATGACGACCGCTGGTACGAAAAGAACGGCATCGCGCTTCGCAAGGGCGAGCCCGTGACGGCGATCGACCGCCGCCGGCGTTTGGTGATTACGGGCGACGGTGCGGCGACGCCTTACGATCGCCTGTTGCTCGCCACCGGCTCGAATCCCATCGTCCTTCCGCTCGAAGGCAAGGATCTACCGGGGGTCGTCACCTTCCGCGATCTCCATGATGTCTCGCGCATGATCGAAGCCTCGGAGAAGTGCAAGAACGCGGTCGTCATCGGCGGCGGCTTGCTCGGGCTCGAGGCCGCGAACGGTCTCTTGAAACGCGGCATGAGCGTCACCGTCGTCCATCTGATGGAATGGCTGATGGAGCGCCAGCTGGACCGGGTCGCGGGCGACATGCTGCGCCGGTCGCTCGAGGCGCGCGGCATGACATTCAAGATGCCGGCCCAGACCAAGGCCATTCTGGGCAGCGAGCGCGTCGAAGCCGTGAGCTTCGCGGACGGAACCGAAGTTCCGGCAGATATCGTCGTCATGGCGGTCGGCATCCGGCCCAATGTGACGCTGGCCAAGGAAGCGGGGCTTCACTGCGAGCGCGGCATCGTCGTGGCCGATACCATGCAAACATTCGATGGCCGCATCTATGCGGTCGGCGAATGCGTGCAGCACCGCAATCAGACTTATGGGCTGGTCGCGCCGCTCTTCGATCAGGCCAAGGTTTGCGCCAATCATCTGGCGGAACTCGGTTATGCCCGCTACGAGGGGTCGCGCCTCTCGACCAAGCTGAAGGTGACGGGAATAGACCTATTCTCGGCCGGCGATTTCTCCGGAACGGATGCGACCGACGAGCTCGTGTTCCACGATCCCGGCCGGAACATTTACAAAAAGCTCGTCCTCAAAGGGAACCGCATCGAAGGCGCGGTGCTCTACGGCGATACGCTGAACGCGTCCTGGTATTTCCAGCTCATCCGCGAGGGTACGGATATCTCGGGGATTCACGAACATCTGATGTTCGGCCGGCCCCATCTCGGCAATTCGGGCCACGGCGCGGCGTTGGGCGCCGCCGCCATGGCCGAAGAGGCCGAGGTTTGCGGTTGCAACGGCGTGTGCAAGGGCGCGATCGTGCGCGCCATCCTCGACAACAAGCTGTTCACGCTGGAAGAGGTGCGCGCCCATACCAAGGCGTCGTCGTCCTGCGGCTCCTGCACCGGGCTGGTCGAGCAGATTCTGGTGGCCACCGTCGGCGCGGATTATTCCATCGCGCCGAAGGTCAAGCCGATGTGCCCCTGCACCGATTTCACCCATGACGAGATCCGGCAGTCGATTCCCGAGCACGGTTTGAAAAGCATTTCCGAGATCATGGCCTTCATGGAATGGCGCACGGCCAACGGCTGCCACGTCTGCCGCCCGGCGCTGAATTACTACCTGCTCTGCGCCTGGCCCGGCGAATACTGCGACGACAAGCAGTCGCGATTCATCAACGAACGGGTGCACGCCAACATCCAGAAGGACGGGACTTTTTCCGTGGTGCCGCGCATGTGGGGCGGGATCACGAACCCGAAGGAGCTGCGTGCGATCGCCGACGTGGCCGAAAAATTCAATATCTCCACGGTCAAGATCACCGGCGGCCAGCGCGTCGATCTTCTCGGCGTGCGCAAGGAGGACCTGCCTGCCGTGTGGCGCGATCTGAACAAAGCCGGGATGGTTTCCGGGCATGCCTATGGAAAAGCGTTGCGCACGGTGAAGACCTGCGTCGGCTCCGAATGGTGCCGCTTCGGCGTTCAGGATTCGACGGCCATGGGTATCAAGCTCGAGAAGATGTGCTGGGGGGCGTGGACGCCGCACAAGGTCAAGCTGGCGGTCTCGGGATGCCCGCGCAACTGCGCCGAGGCGACGATCAAGGACTTCGGCGTGGTCGCCGTCGAATCCGGCTGGGAACTGCACGTCGGCGGCAATGGCGGCGTCAAAGTTCGGCCGACCGACCTGTTATGCAAGGTCAAGAGCGAAGAAGAAGTTCTCGAATATTGCGGCGCGTTCCTGCAGCTTTACCGCGAGGAGGCGCGTTATCTGGAGCGCACCGCGCCGTGGATCGAGCGCGTCGGGCTCGCCTATGTGAAAGAGCGTATCGTCGAGGACGCGCCGGGCCGGCGCGAGCTTCATGAGCGTTTCCTCCACGCGCAAAGCTTCGCGCAAATTGACCCCTGGGCGGAGCGCGCCACGGGCGGCGTCGATCGCGACGAGTTCCGGCCCATGGCCGAGGTGACCGCCGCATGAGTCTGTGGCTCGACATCGGCTGGATCGAAGACATCCCGCGCCTTGGCGCCCGCGTCGTGCGCCGGCCCCAGGGCAACATCGCCGTATTTCGCACCGCGGATGACCGAGTCTTCGCGCTGGATGACCGCTGCCCCCACAAGGGCGGCCCGCTCTCGCAGGGGATCGTGCATGGCGAGCGGGTGACCTGCCCGCTGCACAACTGGATCGTGGAGCTCGGCGACGGCACGGCGGTTGCGCCCGACGAAGGATGCGTGGCGGCGCACCGGGTGCGTGTCGTGGACGGACGCGTTTGTCTCCTGATCGAATCGGACGCGCACGAGCAGGTTGCATGAAGCTCAACGAGGACGTACGCACCGCCTGCCCCTATTGCGGGGTCGGTTGCGGGCTCATTGCCACGCGCAGGCTCGGTAAACCGAAATCGATTACGGGTGATCCGGATCATCCCGCCAATTCGGGCCGGCTCTGCTCCAAGGGGTCGGCGCTGATCGAGACGCTCGATCTCGAGGGCCGCCTGCTGCGCCCCGTGGTCAACGGCATGGATTCGGATTGGGAGACCGCGCTTTCCGACGTTGCGCGGCGCCTGAGCCGCACCATCAGCGAGCATGGGCCCGATTCGGTCGCCTTCTATGTCTCTGGCCAGTTGCTGACCGAAGATTATTACGTGGCGAACAAGCTGATGAAGGGCTTCATCGGCTCGGCGAACATCGACACCAACTCGCGCCTGTGCATGGCGTCAAGCGTTGCCGGGCACCAGCGCGCCTTCGGCGAGGATATCGTTCCCGGAAATTACGAGGATCTGGAACTGGCCGATCTCGTCGTTCTGGTGGGCTCGAACGCCGCCTGGTGCCACCCGGTTCTTTATCAGCGCATGTTCTCGGGCGAGCGGCCGCGGCAACCGAAAGTGGTCGTCATCGACCCGCGCCGCACCGCCACTTGCGACGGCGCCGATCTTCATCTCCCCTTGAAGCCCGGAAGCGAGGCGGTGCTTTTCAACGGGCTTCTTGCCGAATTGGAGCGGCGCGGAAAAATCGACCGCGCCTTCGTCGCGCGCAGCACGGAAGGCTTCGAGGCGGCCATGGCCGAGGCCCGCTCCTCGGCGCCGGATGCGGCCGCGGTCGCCCGCGCCTGCGAGCTGGAGGAAAGCGATGTCGCCCGCTTCTTCGATTGGTTCGTGGAGACGGAAAAAAGCGTGACGCTTTACTCCCAGGGCGTCAATCAGTCGTCGAGCGGCACCGACAAGGTCAACGCCATCATCAATTGCCATCTGGCGACCGCGCGCATCGGGCGGCCCGGCATGGGGCCGCTCTCGCTGACCGGCCAGCCCAACGCCATGGGCGGGCGCGAGGTGGGCGGGCTGGCGACCCAGCTCGCCGCCCATATGCGCATCGAAGATGCGGGTCACCGCGACATCGTGCGGCGGTTCTGGCAGGCGCCAAAGATGCCGGAAAAGCCGGGCCTCAAGGCCGTCGACATGTTTCAGGCGATCGCCGAGGGCCGCGTGCGCGCGGTGTGGATCATGGCCACCAACCCGGTCGTGAGCCTGCCCGATGCGGAACGCGTGCGCGAGGCGCTGCGGGCCTGCGATTTGGTCATCGTTTCCGACTGCATGCGCCACACCGACACCACGGAGTTCGCCGACATTCTTCTGCCCGCGGCGGCCTGGGGCGAAAAAGACGGCACGGTCACCAATTCGGAACGCCGCATCTCGCGCCAGCGCGCCTTTCTGCCGCCGCCGGGCGAGGCCAAGCCCGATTGGTGGATCGTTTCCGAGGTCGCCCGCCAGATGGGCTTTGGCGAAGCCTTCCCTTACCAATCGCCCGCCGAAGTTTTCCGCGAGCACGCCGCGCTCTCCGGCTTCGGGAACGACGGCACGCGCGCCTTCGATATCTCGGGCCTCGCCGGCATCGACGACAAGGCATACGAGAATCTGACACCCTTGCAATGGCCGGTGACGGCGGAGCGTCCGGGCGGAACCGCGAGGCTTCTGGGCGATGGCCGCTTCTTCACGGGTACCGGCAAGGCCCGGTTCATCGCCGTCGTGCCGCGCGCGCCCAAACACGCGCCGGATGCCGATTACCCTCTGGTTCTCAACACGGGACGGAGCCGCGATCATTGGCACACCTTGACCCGAACCGGGAAATCGCCGCGGCTCTCCGCCCATGCGGCCGAGCCGGTGGCCGAGGTCCATCCCAAAGACGCCGCGGCCTTTCACGTGAAGGACGGCGATCTTGCCAACGTCGTCACGAAATGGGGCGAGGCGGCGGCGCGGATCCGCGTGACCTCAGACCAAAGGCCGGGAAGCGTCTTCGTGCCGATGCATTGGAACGATCAGTTCGCGAGCCACGCGCGCGCGAATGCGGCGGTCAACCCCGTAACCGATCCGGTCTCCGGGCAGCCGGAATCGAAGCACACGCCTGCCCGCATTACTCCGCTCCACTACGCCTGGCATGCGTTTGCCGTATCGCGTGCGGCCTTCGCCGGATTCAACGCCGACCATTGGGTTCAGGCGCGCGGCGATAATTGCTGGCGGTGCGAGCTCTCCGGTGCCGAGCTGCCGTCCGATTGGAACGCCTGGGCGCAGGGGCTTATCGGCCCGCCGGTGCACGCCGAAGATTGGGTGGCGTTTCAGAACACCGCGGCGCGGGTGTTCCGTTTCGCCCGTTTCACCGGAAGTAGGCTGGACGGCTGCGTCTTCATTTCCGTCGGGATCCCGGCCGTGTCGCGGGCTTGGCTTGCGTCGTTGTTCGCCAAGCCGCGGCTCTCGCCGTCCGAACGCGTCCAGCTTCTTTCAGGAAACCCTGCGACCGGCCAGGACAGCGGCGGGATCGTCTGCTCCTGCTTCGCCGTCGGACTTCGTCAGATCACGGATGCGATATCTGCCGGAAGCGCCCGCTCGGTGGACGATATCGGCAAGCTGCTGCGCGCCGGCACGAGCTGCGGCTCGTGCAAACCGGAGCTGAACGGGATTCTGCAAAGGACGCTTGCGGACAAAGAGCCTTCGCACGAAGCCGGGCCCGGACCACTCGGAACGGCCGTCGCGATCGGCTAAAGCCGCGGGTCGTGCGAAGTCAGGGCGCTTCCTACTTGCAGCGCACGTGATCGGCGTCGGTTACAAGGATATAGGCCGTCATGTGGGGCTGGATTTCGCCGGCGTCGAACTTGCCTTCAATCGTGGCGTGCTTGCCGTCGGAGCAGATGATGCGCCCCGAGACGAACACCCAGATGTCGGAGCGGCACGGCAGGTTGGTATCGCGAATGAAGAATTGCGAGCGATCGCTCGCCTGCTGGTAAACGAAATCCGATACCGTGCCGGTCGCGGTCACGTATTGGCCCAGGGCGCCGTCGCATGACTCTTGGGCGCGGGCCGGCACCGTGGCAAAGGCGAGCAAGACGAGACCCAAGACGGCAACCAATCGCATAGGACACCCTCTTCGTTATCCGGATCCGGTTGCGGCCAGCATTCTACGTTCGCCGCCCGGCGAGGGGCAATGGGGCTGCACACGGTCACGAAGAGGCCGGAGTCTTGGCCGTCTTCGTTTCCGGCGGCGCCGGCAGCGAACCGTCCCAGCCGCCGCCCAGCGCCTTGTAAAGCCCGATGATGGCATTGAACCGGCCGAGATCGGACTGAACCAGCGCGTCCTGCGCCTGGAACACGGTGCGCTGCGCCTCCAGGACCGTGAGGAAGTCGATGGTTCCGGTACGGAAGCGGAGATCGGCAAGGCGGTAGGCTTCTTTCGCCTGCTCATAGGCCTCGCGGTTGAATTCGTACTGCCCGCTGCTCCCCCGCCAGGCCGCGAGTGAATCCTCGACGTCGCGGAAGGCAGCCAAGATCGCTTGGCGGTACGATTCCAACAGTTCCTGGTAGCGGGCGTTCGCGAATTCCTCCTGGCCCTCGAGCTTGTTCCCTTCGAAAATCGGGGCGGTCACGCTGGAGGCCAGGGTGTAGAGAAAGCTCCCCGGGCCCAGCAGGCCGGAGAGAGCGAGACTTTCGGTCCCGCCCTGGGCGGTCAGGTCGATGCTGGGAAAGCGCTGGGCTCGCGCATTCTTGATATCGAAATTGGCGGCGATAAGGTCGGCCTCCACCTTGCGCAAATCCGGGCGCCGCTCCAGCAGCGCCGAGGGAATACCGGCAACGACGGCGGGAAGCTTCGCATCGTCAAGAGACCGGGTCGTTACGGCAAGCTCTTCCGGGTTGCGGCCCAGCAGCAGGGCGAGGGCGTGGATCGCCTGCCTCTCGGCCTGGACAAGCGCGGGTATCGCGGCGCGCTGCGTGGCCACGGCGCTTCTCTGCTGCGCCACCTCGAGATCGGAAACGGTGCCGGCGCGCTGCTGCTCTTGCAGAAGGTCGAGAATGCCCTGGGCGTTCTCCAGCGTGTCTTCGGCAAGCCGCACGCGGTCCCGCAGCGAAAGAATCTGAAAATAGGTGGTGGCGACGTCCGACATCAGTGTGATCGCCACCGTCTGGCGGTCGAACTGGCTCGACCGCACGCGCACCAATGCGGCGTCGCTCGCGGTGCGGTTCTTGCCCCACAGGTCGACTTCGTAAGACGCGCTGAGCGAAGCGTTATAGGTCGTTTGCGTGCCGGAACTTTGGCTGCCGAAGGAACTCGTGCGCAAATTGGACGATTGGCTGCGCGAAACGCCTGCGCCGGCATCAAGCGTCGGATAGAGGGCGGCGCCCGCGATCTTGGCTTGCGCCTCGCTCTCGACCACGCGGGCGACCGCCGCGGCGAGGTCGTGGTTGCCCGATACCGCGTTGGTCACGAGCCCGTCGAGTTCGGTGCTGGCGAAGCCCTGCCACCAGTCGGCGCTCGGCCATACGTTTGCGCCGTCCACGCCCTCCTGCCAGGACGCGGGGCTTGAAACCTTCGGCGCCTCGTAGTCCGGGCCAAGCGAACAAGCCGAAAGAAACGCGAGCAACATCGCGGCGGCGGCGCGGCGGTACATTCCGATCCTCATTCGGCGCCGAGCGCCACCACGGGGTCGAGGTCCGCCGCCTTGCGCGCCGGCAGGAAGCCGAACACCACGCCGGTCGCAAAGGCGCAGCCGAAGGCGAGCAGAACCGGCCCCGCGGAAAGCACGATGGGTTTGCCGAAATAGGCGAAGAGCATGGCCGCCGACAGCCCCGCGAGCACGCCGATGACGCCGCCGAGCAGACAGACCACCATCGCCTCGGTGTTGAACTGCAGCAGGATATTGAGCTTGCGCGCGCCGGTCGCCATGCGGATGCCGATCTCGCGCGTCCGTTCGGTGACGCTGACCAGCATGATGTTCATAACCCCGATGCCGCCGACCAGCAGCGAGATCGCCGCGATCGACCCCAGCAACACGGTCAGCGTGCTCTGCGTTTCCATCGCCGCGGCCAGGATCGCCGCCATGTTGCGGATCTGGAAGTCTTCGGTCCTGTGGCGGGCGGCCAGCAGCCGGGTGATGGCGGCCTGGGTTTCATCCATGCGGCTCACGTCCGAAACCTGGACGGTGATGGACTTCACGTAATGCTGGCCGAACAGCCGCAGACTCCCCGTGGTGTAGGGGGTCAGCACGACATCGTCCTGATCGGAGCCATAAGGTGTCGCGCCCTTCGTCTCCATCACGCCGATCACCTGGAATGGGATGTTGTTGATGAGAACGTATTTGCCGATGGGATTCTCGCCCGGCGGGAACAGCGCCTTGACCACGGTTGTACCCAGATCCACCACCGGCGCGTAATGCTCGACGTCGGCGTCGCTGAAAAATACCCCCGAGGCCGGCTGCCAGTCGCGCGCGCGGGTGAAGGCGGCGGTCGTCGAATCGGCGTTGGTCACGTAGTCTCTGTTGCCGTAGCGCACCGTCACCTGGATCGGATACTCCGGCACGGAGGCGGAAACGTTCGGCAATTCCGCGATCGCCTCCGCGTCCGCCGGCACCAAGGTGGCGGTGACCGTGCTTGAGAAGTGGATGTTGGGGGCGCCGGGGCGGACCAGAAGAAGGTTGGTCCCCATCGCCGAAATCCGCTCCAGCACGGCCTGCCTCGCGCCGTCGCCGATGGCCAGCATCGCCACCACCGAGGCGACGCCGATGATGATGCCGAGCAGCGTCAAGAGCGTGCGCAGCAGATTGAGCCGCAGCGACCGCATGGCCATCCGTGCCGCCTCGGCAATATCGGGGAATGTCGCGAAAGGCCTGCCGCGGCCGGGGAGGCGGGGCGCGACCGCTTGCGAGTCTTCGCGCGAAAAGCGGATGACCGGCCCCGAATCCTCGACGATCCGGCCGTCCTTGATGACGACGATGCGCCGCGCGTGCTTGGCGATCTCGGGATCGTGGGTGATGAGAAGAACAGTGTGGCCGCGCGCGTTAAGGTCGGCCAGCAGGCGCATGACGTCGGCGCCGCTCTGGCTGTCGAGCGCCCCGGTCGGCTCGTCCGCCAGGATGACCGCGCCGCCGTTCATCAGCGCGCGCGATATCGAAACGCGCTGCTGCTCGCCGCCGGAAAGCTGATTCGGCCGGTGATCGAGACGATCGCCGAGGCCCAGCGAGGTCAGGATTTCGCGGGCCCGCTCCAGGCGTTCGGCGCGGGGAAGCGCCGCGTAAATCGCCGGCACCTCGACGTTCTCGGTCGCGGTCGCGGTTGCAAGCAGATTGTACTGCTGAAAAATGAAGCCGAAGGATTCGCGCCGCAACAGCGCGCGCGCATCCGCATCGTATTCGGAAATCTCCTCGCCGGCGAAGCGGTAGCTGCCCGAGGTCGGCCGGTCGAGGCATCCGATCAGATTCATGAGCGTCGTCTTGCCCGAGCCAGAGGCTCCCATGATGGCGACGAATTCGCCCGGGTAAATCTGCAGCGCGACGCCGTGCAGAACTTCCACCGGCAAGCCGCCGCGGTCGAAAGTCTTGGTGATGCCGCTAAGCTCGATGAGCGGTGCGACGGCGGCCGCATTGTCCGGCCGCGGCCCAGGCTGGGCGAGAACCGTCATATGCGCGGCGTTCGGGCGGCGGAGGGCACTCGCGATGCGTTCGATTCGCCGCCCGTGGCGCGATCCAGGACGATCGTATCGCCGACGGCGAGGCCCGAAACCACCTGCGCCATCAGCCGGTTCGTCACGCCGGTCTCGACCTCACGTTCCACGGGCTCTCCGTTTTCGAGGACGCGCACGGTAAAACGGTTGCGGTCCTTGGAATCCGGGATCGGGCGCAACGCCGCGACGGGAACGAGCGGCACCTGCTTCGCCTCGTCCAGGACGAAAAAGACCTGGGCGCTCATCTGCGGCAGCAGATCGTGGTTGGGGTTCGCGACGTCGAACAACGAGTCGTAGAGCACCACGTTGTTGATGGTCTCGGGCGTCGGGATGATCTGGCGCAGCTTCCCGTAACGGCGCTGGTCGGGCTTGCCCAGCGTCGTGAAATAGGCGGGCATGCCGAGCTTGAGCTTGGGCGCATCCGCCTCCGAAACCTGGGTCCAAACCGTCATGGTATCGAGATTGGCGACGCGCAGGATGATGGGCGCCGTCTGGTTGGCGTTGAGCGTCTGGCCTTGCCTGGCGGTGATGGAAACGACCGTGCCCGTCATCGGGGCATAGATCTTGGTGTAGCCGAGGTTGGCCCGGTCGCCGTTGAGCGTGGATTCGGTCTGTTTGATCTGGGCCTGAAGCTGGTCGATTTGCGCCGCCGTGACCTTGCGGTTGGCGTCCGCGGCATCATAGGCGTCTTGGCTCGTGGCGCGGGCCGCGAGCAAATCCTTTTGGCGCTTGAACTGCTGTTCGGCCAGCACCGTCTGCGCTTCTTTTTCCTGCACCTGCGCCTTGAGGGACAGGAGTTGCGCCTCGTCCGCGCCGACCTTGGCCTGGTAGATGGTGGGGTCGATCTGGGCGAGCAGCTGGCCCTCCTTCACCGAATCCCCGTAATCGACGTAGATCTTCTGCAACTGGCCCGAGACCTGGGTCCCGACATCCACATATTGGAGCGGCTGCAGGGAGCCCAATGCCGAGACCGTTTCCTCGACATCGCCGAGCGCCACCGTCTCCGTGATGTAAGAGGCCTCATTGCGGGTCCGGTCCCGCTGGAGCCACCAGACCGCACCCGCGGCGAGGCCGGCAAGCATGAGGATCAGGACAAGGATCGCGCCGCGGCGCCTTGACCGGCCCTTGGACCGGAGTGGCGAAGGCCCAAGCGACGGCCCGCGGCCGGGCTGGCGCGATTGAGGAGGAATGGGCGTGGGGCCGGGCTCCGCGCCAGGGGTGCGCAGTTGATGCATCTGCATACTTCTTAACACGAAACAAGAGCCCAACCCCTGCGCCCGCGAGGCCGACTATTTTTTGCCTGCTAGGCCATTGAAACCATGACATTTCTTGGAACCGGCGCGGGCCTGCGACGTCCGGCCGCTTTGCCGCCCGCCGGGGCCGATGTTAGTGTCGGCGATGCCGCAGGGGTCGCGGCCCGGGAATCGAGCGCGAAAGAGGTGCGGAAGCACCCGTCAGCCGCGCGGAATGGGGGGTCGCGTGAGGCGAAACACAGCCTTCCTGCGCACGGTTGCAAGCTGCGTCATCGCGGTGTCGCTCATCGCCGAGTGGCCGCTCGCGCTCGCGCTCTCGTCCCAGCATCTCGGGCGCTCGGTGCGCCTGCTGGACGACCTCTCGGCTTCCATCTGCCTTTCCGGAAAAAACGCCGCTCCCGCCGTTCCCGGCAAGCCCGCCGGCGCACCGGCGAAAACCTCGCCCTGTCCCATCTGCCAGGGCCTTCAAGCGGCCAAGGCGCCGTTGCCCGCGGGCCCTGCGGACATCCGTCCCTGCGCCGAATTCGTGCGCGTTGCCGCGCCCGAGCCGCCGCTGCTCGTCGCCGGCAGCTGGACCCAATCCAAGCATCCCCGCGGACCTCCCTTGGCCTGAACGCCGGCACGCGGCGCGAATGAGCGCCGTCACGCCACCGTTATCGGTCAATCGGGTGAGGTTTTTATTTTTGCGAGGGACAAATGAGATTCCTGCTTTTCGCCGTGGCCATCGCCGCGGCCTCCACGGCGCCCGTGCACGCGCTCGCGCACGGGTTCGCCGGAAAACGTTTCTTTCCCGCGACGATTTCCATCGACGATCCCTTCGTCGCGGACGAACTGTCGCTGCCCACCGTCTCAACCGTCAAGGAACCGGCGTCGGGCGACAGCCCCGCGACGCGGGAAATCGAGGCTTCGGGCGAATTCTCGAAGCGCATTACGCCGGAGTTCGGAATTTCGATCGGATCCGAATTCCGCCGCCGCATTCCGGACGAAGGGCGCGCCGAGAGCGGCTTCGGCAACGTCGAACTGATGCCCAAGTACCGGATTCTCGTGGACGAGGCGGGCGAGGGCGTGCTCTCGGCCGGGCTCGGCATCGAGCTGGGCGGAACCGGGAGCGCGCGCGTGGAGGCGGATCCTTTCACCACCTTCGAGCCGACGCTGTTTGGCGGAAAGGGATTCGGGAATCTGCCCGATTCGGTCGCGTTGCTGCGGCCCTTCGCGGTGACTGGGTTCGTCGGGCTCGCCATCCCCAACCGGGCGGCGACCAGCACCACCCATGTCAATGAGGACGGCGACGCGGTGATCGAAAGCGAGCGCCATCCCCACGTGCTGCGCTACGGGATGACGCTGCAATACAGCATCCCCTATCTTCAATCGTTCGTCCGCGACGTGGGTCTCGGCGCGCCGTTCAACTGCATGATCCCGATCGTCGAGGCGGTGCTGGAAACGCCGCTTGACCGGGGTGCGGCAGGGCGGACCACCGCCACGATCAATCCGGGCGTTATCTGGTCGGGAGGCAGCGTGCAGGTCGGGGTCGAGGCAATCGTGCCGGTGAATGACCGTTCGGGCGTCGGCGTCGGGGTCATCGGCCAGCTCCACTTCTATCTCGATGACATTTTCCCCGATACTTTGGGGCGGCCGATATTCGGAGGAGGGCAATGACGTGAAACGGGCGCGATGCCTTTTGTTCGGCCTCGCCGCCATGCTCGCGTGGGGGCCGGTTCGCCCGGCCTCCGCTCACGCCTTCCTCGATCGCGCCGAGCCCGCCGTGGGCAGCACGGTTGCGGCCGCGCCCAAATCCGTGCGGCTGTGGTTCAGCGAAAGGCTCGAACCCGCCTTCAGCTCGGTCCATGTGGAAAACGCGGCGGGCGAGGACGTGGACCGCGGCGATCTGGCCGTGGACCCGCATGACCGGACGGTGATCGGCGTTTCGCTTAAGCCGATTCCGCCGGGCACGTACAAAGTGCGCTGGCGCGCGGTTTCGGTGGACGGCCACGCGACCGAAGGCGATTTCGTCTTCACGGTCGGCCGATGACGCGCCGAATACGACGAATGGAACGCGGGCGGCGATGACCGCTTTCTTTCAGGGTATTCACGTCCTGGCGGTCGCGCTGATTGCGGGCGCCTTCCTGTTCGCGCTCGCGATGCCGCTGCCGGCCGGTATGGAGGCGGCGAAAACCGCAAACGTCATGCCGAAAGTCGAATGCGCCGTCGGCCGGCTCGCCGCCTGTGGCCTTGCGGCGGCCATGGTGACGGCTTTGCTGTGGCTGTGGGCGGTCACAAGCGGCATGAGCGGCCTCGGCCTCGCCGATCCCGCTTTGATTCCCGCGGCAGCCCGGGTGGTGACGGACACCAGCTTCGGCCAGCTTTGGCTGTGGCGGCTCGCGGGCGCGATCGGTCTTGCGCTCCTGCTCGCCGGGCCGGCGCGGCGGATCGGCGGCCGGGCCGGTCTTGCGCTCGCCTCGTTGCTCGCCCTGGGTCTCCTCGCCTCGATTGCCGGCATGGGGCACGCCGCGGCCGCTCCCGATCGCGCGTTGGAAATAGCGGTGCAGGCGGCGCATCTCGTGGCGGCGGGGGTTTGGTTCGGCGGGCTCACGGCGCTGTGTATCGCATTGAAACTCGCGGGAGATGTTCCGGACAGCGCGGGTTTCGGCGTGTGGGCGACAAAGCGCGTCGGCGCGATGGCGTTCCTTGCGGTCGCCGTGATCGCGGCAAGCGGAGCGATTTGCGCGGTGTTCCGCGTCGCCGAACCTGCGGCAGTCCTGACCTCGAATTACGGAACGCTGCTGATCGTAAAAAGCGTTCTCTTCGCCGGAGCGTTGATGTTCGCCGCGATCAACCGGTGGCGGGTTGTGCCGCTTCTTACGGCTGTTTCCGGCGATGCGCGCGCGGCGCAGGGGGCGCAACGCGTGCTCGCCCGCAACGTGGGAATCGAGACAATACTGGTGGGCGCGATTCTGCTGCTGGCGGGATGGCTGGCGGTGACGCCGCCGCCTCACGGATAGGGTGAGAAAAATAACCGATGAATGAAGAGACCGCCGCCCAGACCTGGACCGCGGAAGACTATGCCGCGAACGCGCGCTTTGTTTCCGATCTCGGCGCGGCGGTGGTAAGCCTTCTTGATCCCAAGCCGGGCGAGAGAATCCTCGATCTCGGTTGCGGCGACGGGGCGCTGACGCAAAAAATCGCCGAAAGCGGCGCCGAGGTCGCCGGCTTCGATGCGTCGCCAGAACTCGCCGCGGCGGCGCGCAAGCGCGGGCTTAAGGTCGCTCTCGGCGATGCCCAAGACCTGCCTTATGAAAACGAGTTCGACGCCGTCTTTTCCAACGCGGCGTTGCATTGGATGTCGCGGCCCGAGGCCGTGATCGCCGGCGTGCGCCGCGCGCTCAAGCCCGGCGGCCGGTTCGTGGCCGAGATGGGCGGCCACGGCAACATCGCCGCGATCGGCACGGCGCTTTCGGCGGTGTTCGCCCGTTACGGCCTGGATCACGCGGCGCTGCGCGCGCATTTCTATCCGACGCCCGAGGAATATGCCGGTCTGTTGACGGCTCATGGCTTTACCGTGGTTTCCATCGAGCTTTTCGCGCGCCCGACGCCTCTGCCGGCCGGAATGGAGGGGTGGCTTGCAACCTTCGCCAAGGGTTCTTTCGCACAGCTGCCCGAATCGGCGCGCGACCGGGCAAGTGACGAGGCCGTCGCCCTGCTGCGTCCGAGCCTGGGCGACAAGGCGGGCCGCTGGACGGCGGATTACGTAAGGCTGCGCTTTGCGGCGAAGTTGACCGGCTGAGCCCGCGCGTTCACAGCGCCCGCGCCCAGGCGGGCCGCAGCGACAGCGTTCCATCCCGCGCGGCGCGGATTTCGGCCAAGAGTCGCGCCTTGTCCTTGGGAAACGTGCCGGCAAGCGGCAAGGCGTTCGAAGCGTGATTGGAGCGGAAGATGACCGGCGAGTTAGGTTCAATCAACGAGACGAACAGCTCCTGTTCCGCCAGGATCCCGTCGTCGTCCTGAAACTCGAAGGCTTCGCCGAAGCTGGTCAGAAAATCGTCCAGCGTCGTCTCGTCGAGCATGAGCTGCAGCGTCGAGACGTAATTGGGCGCCGCGGCGTTCACGAGGTTTGCGGTCGATTCGATGTGGTCGCGCCAGTGTTTCTTGCCGCCTACGCCCAGGATCACGGTGCAGGAGGTCTTGATCCCGGCTTCGCGCGCCTTCCTCAATCCTTCGATCATGCCTTGAGGCGTCGCGCCCTTGCGGATGCGCCGCAAAATATCGGCGGAGCCGGTTTCGATTCCGTAATAGACGAGCGTCAGCTTGTGCTCGCGCAACAGGCGCAGCTCCTCGACGGATTTCTTCAGCAGGTTCGCAGGGAGCGCGTAGGTGGTGACGCGCTGAAGCTCGGGGAACGTCTCGGCAAGCCGGTTCAGGATCGCGACCAGCTGGTCGGTGGGAAGCACCAGGGCGTCGCCATCGGCCAGGAACACGCGGCGCGTTTCACGTGAAACCTCGGCCGCTCTGTCAATGTCGTCAAACACCTCCGCAATATCGCGGGCGCGAAACTCCCTCGTTTTGTACATCGCGCAGAAGGTGCAGCGGTTGAAGCTGCACCCCAGAGTCGCCTGGATGATCAGGTTCTCCGCCTCGGAGGGCGGGCGGTAAAGGGGTAAGTCGTAAAAGAGCTGTGTCATTGTCCCGAGCCGCGCATCTTACGGAAATGTAATGGGCGCGACATGTCACGGCAATCTCGGCGGCATAGGTAAAGGTTAATTCGCGCCGGAGACGAATTCGGGCGTGAAAACCATGAGGAGGCAATCATGACGGAAGGAATCGGAAAACTTTCCATGGCCGGCGCGTTGGCGCTGATGGGTTGCGTGGCGTAGTGGTCCACGGCATATGCCACGACGCCGGTCATCAATCTCGCGAATGGCGAGGCGCATATTCCCTCGCTCGCGCCGGCCGGCTCGACGGCGCAGCGCGAGACCATCACGGTGGTCCCGACGCCCTACCGGGCCTCATACATCCCAAGCCGGTCCGAAGTGTTGGCGCTGCAAAAGGCGCTGAACGAAGACGGCGCCCGTCTGAAAGTGGACGGGGTCATGAACCAGCGCACGATGACGGCGCTTCTCAACTATCAATCCGACCACGGGCTCGCCATCACCGGCACGCTCGACGGTACCACCAAGGACCTGCTGCACATCGGCTGAGGCCGGGGCGTTAACGGGCGCGGGGTCTCTGGCCCGTGCGCTGGCGTAAGCGGTAGATTTCGTCATGATTCCCCGCCATTCTTGCGGGGGCCAGCATCCACATAAGCAAGCTTGGCGGGGACCGTGGGAATGCCGCAAGAGCCGGTGCCGTCGGGGCACGGCGTTTCGTTCGCCGAAGCGCTCAAGGTCTGGGCCAAGATCGGCATCACCAGCTTCGGCGGGCCGGCGGGGCAGATCGCCCTCATGCATCGCGTCCTGGTCGACGAAAAGCGCTGGATCGGCGAGGTCCGGTTTCTCCATGCGCTCAATTATTGCATGCTGCTTCCCGGTCCCGAGGCGACGCAGCTCGCCACCTACATCGGCTGGCTCCTGCACCGCACCCTGGGCGGGGTCGTCGCCGGCGCCTTTTTCGTATTGCCTGGCTTCTTCGTGATCCTCGGCTTAAGCGCGCTTTACGCCGGCTTCCAGCAATTCACCGTCGTCGAAGGCATGTTCTTCGGCATCAAGGCCGCCGTGCTCGCGATCGTGGTCCATGCGCTCGATCGCATCGCAAAGCGCGCCTTGCGCAACCCGGCGATGATCACGATCGCCTTGCTCGCCTTCGTCGCGATCTTCTTCTTCGATGTCGCATTCCCGGTGATCGTGGTGGCGGCCGCGGTGGTCGGATTCCTGGGCGGGCGCCTGTTCCCGCAAGTCTTCGCGGCGGGGGCCGCCGACGCCGCGCCCGAGGGCGCGGACGCGCCGGCGCTGGACCGCTTCTTTGCCGGAGGCGAGGCCGAGCACACGCGGCCCAGCACCGTCCGAGCGATCAAGGTAACGGCGGTGATCCTCACTTTGTGGCTGGCGCCCGTCGCCGTTCTTATCGCTTTGTTCGGACCCGAGAACGTCTACGCCTCGATCGGGATCTTCTTCAGCAAGATGGCGGTCGTCACCTTCGGCGGCGCCTATGCGGTGCTCGCCTATGTCGCCCAGGAGGCCGTCAATCATTACGGCTGGCTCGCGCCGGGCGAGATGCTGGACGGGCTCGGCCTCGCCGAGACGACCCCGGGCCCGCTCATCCTCGTCACCGAATTCGTCGGCTACCTGGCCGCGTTCCGCGCGCCTGGCGCGTTGCCGCCGATGCTGGCCGGCATTCTTGGCGCCGTGCTTACCACCTGGGTTACGTTCGTGCCGTGCTTCTTGTGGATTTTCTTGGGCGCGCCCTATGTCGAGCGGATGCGGGGAAACCGTCAGCTTGCCTCGGCGTTCACGGCCATCACGGCGGCGGTCGTCGGCGTGGTGCTCAATCTGGCGATCTGGTTCGCGCTCCACGTGTTGTTTTCGACCGTCGCCGAATTTCATTTCGGAATGCTGCGGCTCTTCATTCCCGAGTGGCGGTCGCTGGACATTGCCGCGCTGGTGCTGGCGGCCGCCTCGTTCTTCGCCCTGTTCCGGTTGAACGTGGGGATCATCCCGCTGGTGGCGAGCGCGGCGGCGACGGGCGCCGCCTATGTTCTCGTCACGGGCTGAGGCCGGTTCACCACGGCATCTGGCCGGCAAGCGCAAGCCATATCACCGCGACGGCGATCGAAAGTATCGCAATCGGCGCGCCGCAGCGGGCGTGGCGAGCACGGCGGAAAGCGCCCCGGAAACCGCGACCGTCATCGCCAGCAACACGGTCTGGCTTCCATTCGACCCGGCGATGCGGGCGGCGGCCCGGTCGTAGAATCCGGCCAACACGAATTGGGCCGAAAGCGCCATCAGCGCCAACAGGATGCCCAGCGTGGAGAAGTCGATGGCCTGCACCGCCGCCCCGGGCGCGAGCGCACCGGCCACCATCAACGCGACGGCGGCGAGCAATGCGATCCCCGTGCGGTCGATGCGCAGACCCGGGATCCGCCCAAGCGCCATGCCGACGTAGGTGGCGGCGAACACGGCCGCCACGAAGACAGTCATCGAATCGGGGGCAAGCACGGGATCGAGACCGGACAGCGCGCCGATGGGAAAATTGCAAGACCGCCGATCATCCTCGACGGAACATCGCCGGGCAAGACAAGACGCGGCGCTTAGGCGCGGCGGTTAGGCTGGGTGCGAAGCGGCTTGCTGGGTCGTGGCAACCAGCGCGGGCGCCAGCGCCATCCCGGATGCCGGAAGGCCCTCTGGCTGCGGCACGGCCGGGGCGGGCGCAAGGATGGTTTGGCGCTCCGGCGCCGCCGAAAGCGCGGCGAATCCCAGTGCGGATGCGAGCGGCACCGACTGCACAAGCAGGAAGGCGATCCAAAGTCCCGAGTCGAGGGCGTCCGCCCCGTATGCGACGGCAACGCCCGCCGCCGCCGCCCACAGCGCCAGCATGAGCCCGGTCTCCTGCCAGGCCGCGGCGAACGCGGCGATCCAGGCCGGCCGGCCCGCGCATTTGGGCGTGCGCAGGAACGGTTGATTGGACGTCGCAAGACCGCTCAAAACGGCGCGTCCCACGGTAAACGACAGCGAAAGCCCGGCCACAACCGCTTTCAGGCTCTGCGCTGGCGAGGCCGGCACGCGGACCGCATAGAGCCATAGGGTCTTGCCGAGCTTGAAGGCGAAGAGGGAAAGCGCGGCCGCGACCACGATGCCGGGCGGGAAATCCACCCATCGCGGAAACAGCGCCAAGCCGATGCTCCACGGCACCGCGAGCAAGGTGAAGGCGAGGTTGAGGCCGTCGGCCAGCCACGGCAGCCAGCCCGCGAGGAAATGGAAGCGCTGTCCCGGCGTCAGCCGCGAGCCCCTGCCGGTGAAGAGCGCGCGCCAATGGCGCTTGGCGATCTGGACCGCGCCATAGGCCCAGCGGAAGCGCTGGCGCTTATAGGCGGTGAAGCTGTCGGGCATGAGGCCGCGGCCGAAGCTGTGGGATACGTAAATCGACTCGCAACCGGCCCCGAGCAGGCGCAGGCCGAGCTCGGCATCCTCGCAAATGCACCATTCCGCCCAGCCGCCGAGCTGTTCCAGGGCGGCGCGTCGGATCAGCGTCATGGTGCCGTGCTCGATGATGGCGTTGCGCTCGTTGCGCTCCACCATGCCGATGTGGAAGAACCCGGAATATTCCCAATAACAGGCCTCTTTGAAGGGGCTCGTGCCGGCGTCGCGGTAGTCCTGCGGGGCCTGGACGAAGCCCACCTGCTCGCTGGCGAAATAGGGAACCAGGCTTTTCAGCCACGAGGGATCGACGACGTAGTCGCTGTCGATGACGGCGATGACGGAGGCCTTGGGATCGGTCTGGCGCAGCGCGAAGTTCAGCGCACCGGCCTTGAAGCCTTCGCAACGATCGAGATGGAAGAAGCGGAAGTTCGGGCCCAGCTCCGCGCAAACCGCCTCCACGGGGCGCCACAGTGCCGGGTCGGTCGTGTTGTTATCGACGACGAGGACCTCGAAATCCGGGTAATCGAGACGGCGCAGCGCGGCCAGGGTCTCGATCACCATGTCCGGCGGCTCGTTGCAGATGGGAACGTGGATCGAGACCCTGAGCGGCCGCTCCATGGCCTGCGGCGAGACGAAGGGGAAACGGCGCGCCAAACGCGCGCGCCATACGGCTTCCGCGAATTCGACGGCCTCGGCCAGCAAGATCACGAAAACCAGGGCAAGCGCGAGGAAACCCAGCGTCCAGGCGATCGCGGCGCTTGAGCTCATGTAGCGCGAGAGCCCGGCGTGCGCGGCCCAAACCAGCGCGAAGGCCGAAATCTGCATGACCGCGGGCATGAAGCCGTACCCCGCCGGGCGCAGCGTCCGCACCCGTCGCAGAAACCAGATCATGGGAATGAGGGCGAGAACGGCGGCGGCGGCCGCAAGCCAGGGCCATCCGTCGAGCGGGGTAATGGCGCCGACCAGGGGGAACTTGGGCTGGCGAAAGGCGTCGAACACGCCCCAATAGGCGCCGACCGCGCCCTCGAGATCCGCCTTCCACGGCTGGTCGAAGGCCTCCATCACGTAGTAGTCGAGGCCGTATTTGTCCGCGGCGTTGAGGAACGCCCGCACGAATTCGCCTTCGTTTGCGGCGGTCGCCTTGGCATCGCCCCGCGTGCGCCCGTCGCTCGGCCAGCCCACCTCGGAAAGCACGATGTGCTTGTCCGGAAACGCGGCCTGAACCTGGCGATAATGGTCGAGCACGTAACCGACCGCATCGTCCACGGACACCCCTTCCCAGTAGGGCAGCACGTGGATGGCGATGAAATCGACCTCGCGCGCGAGCTCGGGGTGGGCGAGCCACACATGCCAGGGCTCGGCGGTCGAAACCGGGACCGTCGTCTCGTTCCGTACGCGGCGAAGATAAGAGATGATCTCGTCAACGGTGAGGTCGCTGCGCAGAATCGTCTCGTTGCCGACGATGATGCGCTCCACGTTGCGGTTGTTGCGGGCGGCGGCGATGACGTGGAGGATTTCCTCCTCGTTGCGCTCGTATCGTCGGTCCAGCCACGCGCCCATGGCCACGCGCAGGCCGTAGGGCCGGGCGAGATAGGGCACGAGGTCGAGGCCGTCCAGCGCGCTATAGGTGCGCACGCCCTCCGCCACCCCATGCAACAGCCGCAGGTCGCGGTCGATCTCGGCCGGGCTCGGGTGGCTATCGGCGCCGGGGTCGTTGTCGCGCTGGTAGGGGCTGAAGGAAACGCCCCGTAGGGCGCCGTCGAAATCCGGCGCCGAAACGGGACGCCCGAGCCACGCCCAAACCGCGAAGTTGGCGAGCGCGACGAGAAAAAGGGCCGCGAGACCGGTTTTGGACAATTAAATCCTGCCTACCTGTCGGGACCCTTTCGCCGTAGCCACGCAGTTTCACCATTGGCGTTCCCCGAAACGGGGATCGACGCGGCATTCTCGACGGGCTGATCGGGAAGAGGCGGGAGGGCCCGATTTCTTGTTATGAGGGTCTTGGTCGGCTCCCTACTCCGGCGCGCACGTCGGATCGACCGGTCAAAGTCGAAATTATTCCCGTGTTCGCGCCTGCAGCATTAACCTAAGCGGCAAAAAGTCGTTTGTCTAGAGGGTGCCAGTCGCGGCGAATCGTCGCTGGCGGGGAGGGGCGGTTGCACTGCAAAATCGGCCCGATGACCGGGCGGTCTCCGGTTCAGGCGGCCGGCCGGGCCCTTTTTCGCGGGGCCCGGCGGACGGTCTGCGGCGTCTTGATCCTTGTCCGCAGGCTGCGCCGCGCCGGCCCGAATGCGGCCTCAAGGATGGGCCGCGCCGCCGCCGCCGCCCGGCGTACCGGGGCGGTGCCGCCGTAGACATGCGACAACACGATCGCGCCTTCCACCAGCACGGTCAGTTGCTCGGCGAGCGACTTGGGATCGCGTGCCCCCGCCGCCTCGGCGAGGCTGCGTAAATAGCGGGTGACGGCGCGCTTGTTCTCGGCGGCAACGACGTGGATTGGATCGTCGCGGCGATGAAATTCCGCCGAGGCGTTGATGAACATGCAGCCGTAGAATCCGGGGCGGGCGCACCAATCGGCGATCACGTCAAAGACGGCGGCAAGCCGGCCGCGGGGGCTCCGGCTCCGGGATTCGACCTCGCGCACGAACCACCCGCGGAACTCGGCGTCGCGCCGCCGAAGCGTGGCCAGAATCAGCGCCTCCTTCGAGGCGAAATGATTGTAAAGGGTCATCTTGGCGACCCCGGCCTCGGCCAGGATGGTATCGATGCCGGTGGCGTGGAAGCCGTGGCGGCAAAAAAGCCGCAGCGCCGTCTCCACCAGCCGGTCGCGCGGTTTCCCCTTCATGACATTGCGTCGGATCCGGTTATGGGAATTCAGCCCCTGAGATTACCCTAGCGGAAGGGCCTCTTCGATTCAAGGAATGGTCCGCCGGGGGAGGCCAGCCGGGGCCTCGCCGGTTGCGGATAAACAGACCTGTCGGTATGTCTCTGCCTTGGCGCCGTCGCAGGCCAATCGAGGAAGGCATCGATTGTGACGCAAAAACCCGGATTCCGGCTTGGCATCTATGTGTTCAAGGACGCCGAGATCGTCGATTTCGCCGCGCCCTACGGCGTGTTCTCGGTGGCGCGCCGGCTCGATCCCGCGCTCGAGGCCTTCCTGATCGCCGAGTCCTTGCGGCCCGTGCAGGCCCAGGCGGGCTTCACGGTGCTGCCCAATTACGGCTTCGGCGACCGCCCCGCCATGGATGCCTTCCTCATTCCCGGCGGCGCCGGGACCCGGCCCGAGACCTACAACGGCAACCTGCACGACTTCATCCGCGGTCTGCCCGAGCGAACATTGCTTACCAGCGTTTGCACCGGCAGCTGGATTTACGGGCAGATGGGCCTGCTCGACGGCCCTCCCGCCACCAACCGCAAGGAACCGGATCGCCTTGAGGCCTCCAGTCTCGGCAAGGTGCCGATCGACCGGCTGGCGGAGATCGCGCCTCGGGCGAAGATTTCCCGCGCCCGGGTGGTGGACGCGGGCCGCATCATCACGGCGGGCGGTATCGCCAGCGGCATGGAGATGGGCTTCTACCTGCTGGAGCGGGCCGGCTACGAGCCCGCCTTCGTCGCCGAGGTCGCGCGCATCATGGAATACGCCGCGGCTTATGCCCTGTACCGGGACGACCGGGTGGCGGCCCCGGCGGCGCGCTGACGGCGTCCGGCGTGACATCGGGGCCGCGTTGGCCGCGCCCGGCGGGCGTGATATGACGGGTCGGTGTTTGGTCGAAAGCCTGCAGGCGCGCATGCCGTTCGCGGCGCGCGAAAAACCGTCATGGTCCATCGCGGCAGATGGTTGCGGGAAGCTGGGAGCGCCGGAGCGGCGCGCCTTTGCGCCGTGCTGCTCGCCGGCGTCTTGTTCGCCGCCGGTGCCGCTGCCGAGCCGCCGGGCGCGACCCAGGAGCCGGCTGCGACCTATTTCCGGATCGGCACGGGGTCGGCTGGCGGCACCTACTTTCCCGTCGGCGGCCTCCTGGCCAACGCCATCACCTACCGCCCCGGGGGCAATGGTTGCGATACGGGTGGCTGCGGCGTCACGGGGCTGATCGCGGTCGCCCAGGCGACAAAGGGCTCGGTCGAAAACGCCGTGCAGATCGAGGCCGGCAAGCTCGAATCCGGCTTGGTCCAGGCCGATGTCGCCTATTGGCTTTACGTCGGCCAGTGGATCTATGCCGGACGCAAGCCGGCGACAAATCTTCGCGCCATCGCCAACCTTTACAGCGAAAGCATCCAGCTCGTGGCGCGCCGCGACGCCGGAATCCACTCGGTCGCCGACCTCAAGGGAAAGCGGGTGTCGCTCGGCGACCGCGAGTCGGGCACCGACGTCGACGCCCGGATGGTGCTCGGCGGTTTCGGGCTGACCGAACGAGACCTGACCGCCCTGCATCTGGGGCCGGTGCCCTCGGCCGATCTGATGCGTGAGGGCAAGCTCGATGCGTTCTTTCTCGTTTCAGGCGCGCCTTCGACGGCGATCGCCGAGCTTGCCGCGGCCACCGCGGCCGGACCGCAGGCGATCACCCTCGTTCCCATCGATGGGCAGGGCGCCGCCCACATCCGCGCCGCCTATCCCTTCTATACCGAAACGGTGATCACGGGCGGCACCTATCCGGGCATCGCGCCGACCGTGACCTTGGGCGTCAATGCCCAGTGGCTGGTGTCGGCCAACGTCGATGCCGGCCTGGTTTACGAGATCACGCGCGCCTTGTGGCACCGGTCCGCCCGCCCGCTACTGGACGCGGGCCACCCCGTGGGCCGCGAAATCCGGCTCGAAACCGCGCTTCAGGGCGTCGTTCTGCCGCTCCACCCCGGCGCCGCGCGCTATTACCGCGAAATTGGCCTTCTCAAGAACTAACGGCGGCCGCGGCCGGCCGTCCGCGCTAGATCTCGAACTCGGGGATGAACCAGGGCTCGTTGCGCGCCGCCTCGTACCATTGCTGGAGCTCGGGCAGGTTCCATACGGCGTCCGCGTAGGCGCGCGGGCCGTCGTCGAGGGCAATGTCATAGGTCTTGAAGCGGCTGACCACCGGCGCGTACATCGCGTCCGCGATGGTGAAGTCGCCGAACAGGAACTTCCCGTCGCCTCCGAAACGCATGTAGCAGTCGCGCCACATCGCGGTGACGCGATTGATGTCGGCCTGCGCCTCGGGCGTGACCTGGTGCCCGGGATTCGAGCCGCGCATGTTCATCGGCAGGGCCCGCCGCAGATCGAGGAAGCCGGAGTGCATCTCGGCGCTGATCGAACGCGCGAGCGCCCGCTTGGCCGGGTCCCTCGGCCACAGCCGGACCCTGGTATAGGTCTCGGCCAGGAACTCGCCGATGGCGAGCGAGTCCCAGATCACGGTGCCTTTGTGATGGAGAACCGGGACTTTCCCGGAAGGGGAATAGCGCAGGATCGTCTCGCGCGAATCCTTTTCGCGCAACGGTATGACGACTTCTTCGAACTCCTGTTTGGTGCGGCGAAGCATCAGCCAGGCGCGCAGCGACCAGGACGAATAGTTCTTGTTGCCGAGATAGATGGTGATGTCCGCCATGCACAGCCGCGCCGAAAGGCAAGAGATACCCCGCGCGTCCCCTTTCCATACTTCTGCGTTCCTGCCATTTTAGTCGGCGCTTGTTGCCCAGCGAAAGGGAGATTTCCGTGGTGCCGTCCCTGATTTCGCGCGCCGCGCGCCCCGTGCCCGTTACGCCGCTTGCCGCGGGCGATCTCCGCTCCTGGCTTTCCGGGCAAAACGCCCGAATGAAAAACTGGGTCAAAACCAGCGGGTTCGCCGCCAAGCCGCAGGAAATCTGCGTCGTGCCGGGGCAAGGCCGCGCCATCGAGCGCGTGCTCATCGGTTATGCGGCGGATGACGCGCATTGGGCGTTCGCCGCACTACCGCGGAAATTGCCGGCGGGGGCCTATCGGCTGGACGGCGCCGCGCCGCAGGCAAGCGCGTTGGCGTCGAACTTCGCCCTCGGTTGGGCGCTCGGCTCCTATTCGTTTTCCCGTTACCGGAAAGAGCCCCGCCGGGCCGCCGCCCTCGTCTGGCCCAAGGGCGTGGACCGCGAAGCGATCGTGCGCGCGGCCGAGGCCGCGTTTCTGGTGCGCGATCTCATCAATACGCCGGCCTCCGACATGGGCCCGGCGCAACTTGCGGATGCAGCCGTCAAACTCGCGAAGCGCTTCGGCGCGCGCGCAACCGTAATCGCCGGCGACGATCTGCTCGCCCAAAATTATCCGCTCATCCACGCGGTCGGCCGCGCAAGCAGCAAAGGCCCGCGCGGCAGCGCACGGGACCGGCAGCCGCGGCTTGCCGATATCCGCTGGGGGCGCGAGGCAGCGCCCAAGGTCACGCTGGTGGGCAAGGGCGTGTGCTTCGATTCCGGCGGGCTCAATCTCAAGAACGAAGCGGGCATGAAGCTCATGAAGAAAGACATGGGCGGCGCCGCCCATGTGCTGGGGCTCGCGCTGATGATCATGAGCGCAAAGCTCGACGTGCGGCTGCGCGTGCTCATCCCCGCTGTGGAGAACAGCGTTTCGGGCGAGTCGATGCGTCCCCTCGATGTGGTCAAGAGCCGCAAGGGATTGACCGTTGAAATCGGCAATACCGACGCCGAAGGAAGACTGATCCTGGCCGATGCCCTGACCGAAGCGTCGCGGGAAAATCCGGCGCTCCTCGTCGATTGCGCGACGCTGACGGGTGCCGCGCGCGCGGCGCTGGGCCCCGACGTCCCGGCCCTGTTCTGCAACGACGACCGGCTCGCGGCGGACATCCTGCGCCATGCGGCGCGGGAATCCGACCCGCTATGGCGGCTGCCGCTGTGGCAGGGCTATCGCGACGGGCTGGAGAGCGCCGTCGCCGACCTCTCCAGCATCTCGGAGAGCCCTTATGCGGGCGCCATCACCGCGGCATTGTTCCTGGAGACGTTCGTCGAGCCGCGCGTTCCCTGGGCCCATCTCGACATGATGGCCTGGAACGTGGCGGCGCGCCC
>DATDPM010000070.1:0-8637 GCA_035292745.1 Alphaproteobacteria bacterium
GCATCCCTGGCGACACCGTGAAACCGGCGGCCTTTTTGATCGACGATGGCGATCACCTTGTCGCGCTCCGAATATTCTCCCTTGGCGTTCACGCGCTCGCTTGTTCCTTTCCAGGTACCGACGAGATTGGGCGTCTCCGCCAGCGCGGCGGAAACCGGGATCGCCACTGCAAGGATAGCGAGGGGTATGAGATTTTTCCGCATTTCCTGAACCTCCCTACCGGCAATTCGCATCGCAAAAGAGCCGACTCTGTCCGGCCAACACGTCGGTACTTTACCCGGCATTTCCCGGTCACCCGGGGAATGTCGGTTCGAATGGGTTGATACGGATCGCGCCGATCACATATTTGCCGGCGCGAGCGACAAAAAAGCTAGAGCGATTCCATTTGAACGGAAATCACTCTAAAACGCGGGCGGCGTAATTCCGCTTGCGGCGAGCTGCGCCGCCAGATCCCTTTTCAGGCGCTCGAGGCCTTCTTGCGTTTTCGCCTCGCAGCGCGCCACCAGAACCGCTTGCGTGTTGGACGCCCGCAGCAGCCACCAGCCGTCGTGGCATTTCACCCTGACGCCGTCCACCGTTTCGACATCGGCCCCGGCCTCGACCACGCGCCCGGCCACTTCCGAGACCACGGCGAATTTGCGCTCGTCCGCACAGGGGAAGCGGATCTCGGGCGTGTTGACGACCTGCGGCAGCCGGGCGCGCACCTCGCTCAAGCGCCCTTCCATGCGGCTCACGACGCCGAGGACCCGCACCGCGGCGTAGAGCGCATCGTCGAAACCGTAGTAGCGGTCGGCGAAGAAGATGTGGCCGCTCATCTCGCCCGCCAGCGGCGCGCCGATCTCCGCCATCTTGGCCTTGATGAGGGAATGGCCGGTGCGCCACATGAGCGGACGGCCGCCGGCCTTGGCGATCTCGTCGAACAACACCTGGCTCGCCTTGACGTCGGCGATGATGGTGGCGCCGGGCCGCTCGGCCAGAACCTCCTCGGCGAGAAACACCAGCAATTGATCGCCCCACAGAATCGCGCCGGTGTCGTCGACGACGCCGATGCGATCGCCGTCGCCGTCGAAGGCGACGCCGAGATCGCAAGATTCGGCGATCACGGTTTTCTGAAGCTGGCGCAGGTTTTCGGCAACGGTCGGATCCGGATGATGGGACGGGAACGTCCCGTCGATCTTCTCGTTCAGCAGAATATGGCGGCCGGGAAGGCGCCGGGCGAGCCGCGCCATGATCTCGCCCGCGGCGCCGTTGCCGGCGTCCCAGGCGACGCGAAGCTCGCGCTTGCCCCGGTAGTCCGACGCGAGCCTTGCGACGTAGCGCTCGGCGACCTCGACATCCTCGACCGTGCCCTGCCCGCTCGCGAACCGGCCTTTGCCGGCGATTTCGCCCAGATTCTTGATGTCGTCGCCGTAGAGCGTGCGGGCGCCCAGCACCAACTTGAACCCGTTGTGCTGCGGCGGGTTGTGGGAGCCCGTGACCATGATGCCGCCCCCCGCCTTCAGCTCCTTGACGGCGAAATAGAGCATCGGCGTCGGCCCGAGCCCGACGCGCGCCACGTTCACGCCGCTTTCGCACAGGCCCTTGACGAGCGCGGCTTCGAGCGCGGGCGAACTGACGCGCCCATCGCGGCCGACGCAGACCAGGCGGGACGGCCCGCCTTCTTCCGCGAGCGCCACGGCAAAGGCGCGCCCCAGCGCCGTCGCATCGGCCTCGGACAAGGTTTCGCCGACGATGCCGCGAATGTCGTATTCGCGCAAAATCGTCGCATGAAAGCGATGGCCGCCCTTCGCCACGCCGCCGCCCGTCACGAAGCCGCCCCGCGGCCGACGCAGTGGTAATCGAAGCCCGCCTCGGTCATCGCCCGCGGGTCGTAAATATTGCGCAGATCGACGATGACCGGCTTGCGCAGCAGCTCCTTCATGCGCGCAGGATCGAGCGCACGGAATTCGTTCCATTCGGTGAGGATGGCCAGCGCATCGGCGCCGTCCATCGCGGCATAGGCGTTGTCGCACCACACCACGCCGTCCATGAGTTTTTTCGCCTCGTTCATGCCTTCGGGATCGAAGGCGCGCACGGTAACGCCGGCGCGCTGCAAGGCGGGGACGATCTCGAGGCTCGGCGCGTCGCGCATGTCGTCGGTATTGGGCTTGAAGGTCAGGCCGAGCACGGCGACGGTGCGGCCCTTGGGCGCGCCCGGAAGCGCCCCGATGATGCGCTCCGCCATGTGCTTCTTGCGGGCGTCGTTCGCCGCCACCACCGACTCGACGATGTTGAGCGGCGTTTGCGCATCCCGCGCGATGCGCACCAGCGCCTTCGTGTCCTTGGGAAAACAGGAGCCGCCGAAGCCGGGGCCGGGATGGAGGAATTTGCGGCCGATGCGGCCATCCAGCCCGATGCCGCGGGCGACGTCATGGACGTCGGCGCCCACCTTCTCGCACAGATCCGCGATCTCGTTGATGAAGGTGATCTTGGTGGCGAGGAAGGCGTTGGCGGCGTATTTGATGAGCTCCGCCGTCTCGCGGCCGGTGAATAGAATCGGGGTCTCGATCAGGTACAGCGGACGGTACAGCAGCCGCATCACTTCGCGCGCGCGCTCGGTATCCGCGCCGATCACGACCCGGTCGGGCCGCATGAAGTCGTTGATCGCCGAACCCTCGCGCAGGAATTCCGGGTTGGAGACGACGTCCACCTCGGCGTCGGGGCGCGCCGCGCGGATGCGCCGTTCCACCTCCCGCGCGGTTCCGACCGGAACCGTGGACTTGTCCACCACCACGGTATAGCCGCGAAGGGCGGCGGCCACTTCTTCGGCCGCGGCGAAGACATAGGTGAGGTCGGCGTGGCCGTCGCCGCGCCGGCTGGGCGTGCCGACCGCGATGAAGACGGCGGCGGCTTCCGCCACCGCCGGCGCAAGCTCGGTGGTGAAGGAAAGCCGGCCGGCGCGCATGTTGGCGGCGACCAGGGTCTCCAGGCCGGGCTCGAAGATCGGCATCTCGCCGCGCGACAAGCGCGCGATCTTGTCCGCGTCCTTGTCGACGCAGATCACTTCGACGCCGAACTCGGAGAAGCACGCCCCCGAGACGAGACCGACGTAACCCGTGCCGATCATGGCGATACGCATCGCTAGGCCTTTTCAGATTTGCCGCGAATGGGACGCGCCGTATCGGCCATCACGAATAGTCGCGGCAGATGCGGCGCACGTCGTCGCGCAGATCGTCGCGTTCCAGCGCAAAGGCGATGTTGGCTTCCAGGAAGCCCGCCTTGTTGCCGCAATCGAATCGCTTTCCTTCGAAGCGCAAGCCGTGGAGCGGCGCCTCGCCGAGGCACGCGGCGATGGCGTCCGTCAGCTGGATTTCGCCGCCCGCCCCTTCTTCGCCGCGCGACAGATGCGGAAAGACTTCGGGAACCAGGATGTAGCGGCCGATCACCGCCAGCGTCGAGGGCGAGGCCGAAGGCTCCGGCTTTTCGACCAGGCCGCGGGCGCGAACCAGTTTGCCTTTCTCATCGGCCACGTCGAGCATACCGTAGCGGCTCGCGTGCTCGCGCGGCACATCCATGACGGCGACCATGTTTCCGCCCAGGCCGTTGTAGGCCGTGACCATCTGCTTGAGGCAGGGAACGCCGGCCAGCACAAGATCGTCCGCCAGCAACACCGCGAACGGCTCGTCGCCGATCAGGTTTCGCGCGCACCAGACCGCGTGGCCCAAGCCCAGCGGCTGCCGCTGGCGCGTGTAGACGACCTGGCCCGGCTTTTCCAGAATCTCGGTGATGGCGCCGAGCGCGGCCGCCTTGCCGCGCTTGGCCAGAATTTCGCTGAGCTCGAACGCGTGGTCGAAGTGATCTTCGATCACCGTCTTGCCGCGTCCGGTTACGAAGATGAATTGCTCGATACCGGCCTGTTGCGCTTCCTCGACCGCCCATTGGATGAGCGGCTTGTCCACCACCGGCAGCATTTCCTTCGGCATGGCCTTGGTGGCCGGAAGGAAGCGGGTGCCCAATCCGCCGACTGGAAACACCGCCTTGCGAATCGGCTTGCTCATGATTTTCCCGGAACCTCGCCTGCGCAGGTCGCGGGCTTTGTGCCACAGGCGGCGGTCGCGCGCAACCGGCCCGGTCGGCCGCGACACGGGAATATCGCTTCCACAACAACACGATCACGCATTCAGCAGCACCTCGCGGGCCTGGTTGATCTTGGCGGCGAGAAAGGTGGAGCCGCCCTGGTCGGGATGAAGCTTCATCATCAGGCGATGATAGGCGGCCTTGATCTCGTCTTCGCCGGCGCCCGGCTCCAGGCCCAGAATTTCGTAGGCCTCTTCGCGGCTCATCGCGCCCGCGCTGAACCCGCGTTTGCCCGAGGCCCCCGCCCGCCCTTGCGCCGCACCGCGCCAATCGGGGCCGAAGCGGCGGTCCAGATAGGCTTCGACGAGCGATGCGCCTTGCGGATCGCCGGCCCGGCACTCATCGAGCAATTCGCCGAGACTCGCGCGGTCGAGATCGCTCAAGCTCCGGCCGCGAAACGTGCCGGCCAGCACCTCGCCGTCGAGCGCGCCGGAATCGTGATCGAGCGTCATGCGCAGCGTGGCGGTTTCGACATTCGACGTCGTGCCCGGCGTGGGGCCGGCCGCCGATTTCACGCGGTTCCACAAGACGCGCCAGCGCATAAAAAGCGGGGCGATTGCCGCGATCGCCGCAAGCGCCCCGGCAAGGCGTCCGGTCACGGCGAGGAAAATGGCGATGGCGATGGCGGCGGAACCCAATGTCCATTTCAACGCGCGGGCGATGCGCGCGGGATCGGCATGGGCGAACCATTGGGCGATGAGAACGAAGGCCGCGAGCAACAGGATGCCGAGGGCGAGATAGGCGATCATGGCGCTCGCACGCTCACGACTTCGGCAGACGCGCGATCTGCGCCGCCATGTCGGCGGCCGCGCCGCCTTCGCGCCGGCCCAACTCAACCAGGGCGCCGCGTCCGCCCGCCGCATAGACCGCGACCGCGCGCAGCAGATTGGCCAGCGCATCGGGGCTGTTCGCGTCGAAGCGGCAATAGGCCCCGTTGGTGAGGCGCGCGATCTGCTTGAAGCCGCGCCGCGCAACCGCGTCGTCACCTTCATGGAACAGGAATGCCGGCACGCCGAGGAGACCGAGCTCGCCGGCGTCTTTGCACAGCGTGTCGATGTCCTCTTCCAGGCAGTCGCCGACGAACACCAAGGCATCCACCTTGCGCCGCTTCGTCTCGGCGACGGCATGGCGCAGCACCTTGGCGATCTGGGTCTCCCCGGCGAGGCAGAAGACGGAGGTCATCCGCCGCTTGAGATTTGCCGCGTCCGCGCACCAGGGAGACGCCTCGAACTCGCCCATGCCGCGGTAATAGGCGAGCTGGATTTCGAGGCCGCCGAGCCGGTCGGTCGCCTCGAACATGCGCCCCTGTATCCGGCAGGCGCGGTCCCAGGTCGGCTCGCGGCTTGCGGTCGCGTCCATGGCGAAGATCAGGCGCCCGCGCTCGTCGGTGCGCACCGCCGGCATCGTTCGCACGCTCTCGATGAAGGCCGCGACGTCGGCGGGCGAGGACGCTGCCGGAAGATTTCGGGATTTGTCGGCCATCGGCGCTCCAAGACCGGGCATCGGGCGATGCCTATTATGAGCAGCCGGCCGAAGCCGATTCCAGAGCCGATTGCCGTGGGCACCGCTAGGCTGAGGCGCGGCGCGCGTCTTACCGGAAAAAGAAAGCCCGGGCCGAAGCCCGGGCGCAAGCTGGTGTCACGGACGCCGTTCCCGCGGAGTCGCCCCCGCCGGCGTGGCGCCCATTTCGAAAGGCTTAACCTTTACCGAGCACGCCCGCGAGCTTGCCCGAGAGCAGGCCGAAGACGGCGCCGATGACGATGGATACCGAAACGACGATGAGCGGATTGTTGAACCCGACCGCCGTCACGTCCGCACCCTGCATCAACAGCCCGACGCCAGCCGTCGCGGCATAGCCGTAAACGCCGGCAGGAATGTTCTTGAGCGCATCGACGTGCGCGCCCAAGCACAGGATCAGCACGGTGACGCCGACGACGATGGCGCCCCAAATGGGCGTATCCAACCCGATGCTCACATTGCCGATGACGAGCAACGCGACCCAGGCGCAAACCGCGCCCCAGATGCCGGATACGATTGTGGTCTTGAGCGCTTCATTGTTGCCGCCCGTGGCGAAGAACGTTGCCCACGCGATGAAGCCAACCCAAACGATATAGAAACCAGAGAGCGGACCCAGAGCCAACCACGTGGCGATAGCGCCGAGCACGCCGATGCTGACGGACAATGCGACCAAACTGGTCATGTGTGATACCCCCCCTTATTCGGTTTGGAACCGAAGTCTTGATTTCGCAGGCGCGCGAGAGGCGGCCCCCAATTACGGACGCACACGCACGCCGTAAAAATCAGCAATCACATCATGCGCTTAGACGTTTTTTTCTTCGCGATGTAATCGCATGACTTTTTACAATAATATCATGCCATTAGGGTTACCGAGAGTCAACGGCGCTAGTCGAACGCTTAAGTTATCCACAGAAAAACGCGTCTTCGTGGACAGTTTTTACGTTTGCCATCATGATGCCGGCGAGTTTTCCGCTTCGGTTATTGGAATCAGCGACTTGCGACAATTCTCTCCAGTCCTGAAAAAGCTCCTCCCGGCGCCGGCGGAATGCTGCAACGCAACCGTCCGAGGGCTTATGCGCCCGCCCGCGTCCGGCTCATGATGGATACCGTCCTCCACGCCTTCATCGCCCTGTTCGTGATCGTCGACCCCATCGGCATCGCAGCGATCTTCCTCGGCCTCACCAGCGGCAGCGACGCCGCCTACCGCAAGCGCACGGCGGTGCGCGGCACCGTGATCGCGACCGTCGTGATGTTCGTCTTCGCCTTCGTCGGCGATTACCTGTTCCGCGCGCTCGGCGTGTCGCTGCCCGCCTTCAGCATCGCCGGCGGGGCGCTGCTGTTCCTGCTCGCCATCGACATGGTGCTGGTGCGCCGCAGCGGGCTTCGCTCCACCACCGTGAGCGAAGACCACGAGGCGGGAAGCAAGGAGGACATTTCCGTGTTCCCGCTCGCCATCCCGCTCATCGCCGGACCCGGCGCGCTGACGTCGATCCTGCTGTTGATGGAGCGGGCCGGACACGACGGGCTCCTTCAGGCCGCGATCATCGGCGTGATGTTCGCGGTGATGGGAATGACCTTCGGAATTCTGGTTTTCGCCGACGTCGTGCGGCGGGTTCTGGGCATCACCGGCGTCAACGTGGTGGGCCGTGTGCTCGGCATCATCCTCGCCGCGCTCGCGGTCCAGTTCATTCTGAACGGAATCCGCGGCAGCGGAATTCTGTAACCGCCTCGCGTCGCGGGTATTCCGCCGCGGACCCGTCGCTCAATCCGTTTCCGGCCCCTCCTCCAGAGAAAGAAGTGCGGCATTGCCGCCGGTGGCGGCGGTATTGACCGAGACCGACCTTTCCACGGCGAAGCGCGGCAGGTAATGCGGCCCGCCGGTCTTCGGGCCGGTGCCGGAAAGCCCTTCGCCGCCGAACGGCTGCACACCGACCACCGCGCCGATCATGTTGCGGTTGACGTAGATATTGCCGACCCGCGCGTGCCGCCGGATGTGCGCGATCGTGGCCTCGATGCGGCTGTGGATGCCAAGCGTGAGCCCGAAGCCGGTGGCGTTCACCGCCGCGATCACCTCGTCGAGGTGCGACGCCTCGTAGCGGACGACATGAAGGATAGGACCGAACACCTCTTCTTGCAGCAACGAGAGGCGGGGAATCTCGAAGGCACGCGGCGCGAAGAAACTTCCCCGGCCGGTTTCCTTCGGCAGCTTCGCCTCGTAGATGAGATCGCCTTCGCGCGCCATGCGCGCGGCGTGACGCGCGAGCTTCCCGGCGGCGTTCCCGTCGATCACCGGCCCGACATCGGTTTCGATCAAACCCGGGTCGCCAACCACGAGCTCGGCCATCGCGCCGGCGAGCATCTCGATCACGCGCGCCGCCACGTCGCTTTGCAGGAACAGCACGCGCAGCGCCGAGCAGCGTTGGCCGGCGCTGTCGAAGGCGGAAGTGACGGCATCGCCCACCACCTGCTCGGGAAGCGCGGAGGAATCGACGATCATCGCGTTCTGGCCGCCGGTTTCCGCGATCAGCGGCACGATCGGCCCGTGGCGCGCGGCCAGCGCCCGGTTGATGGCCAGGGCGGTCGCGACCGATCCGGTAAGCGCCACGCCGGAAACCCGCGGATCGCGGACGAGCGGCGCGCCCACTTCCTCGCCCGAGCCGGGAAGCAGCTGCAGCACGTCTTCCGGCACGCCCGCCTCGAGCAGCAGCCGCACGGCCGCCGCGGCGACCAGCGGCGTCTGTTGCGCCGGCTTGGCAACCACGGCATTTCCGGCGGCCAGCGCCGCCGCAACCTGGCCGGTGAAGATGGCGAGCGGAAAATTCCATGGGCTGATGCAGGCGAAGATCCCGCGCCCGTGCAACGACAGGACATTGCGCTCGCCGGTCGGTCCGCGAAGTTCCTTGGGCGAGGCGAAATCGGCCCGCGCCCGGGCGGCGAAATAGCGGCAGAAATCCACCGCCTCGCGCGCCTCGGAAAGCGCATCGGCAACGGTGCGCCCGCCCT
>DATDPM010000071.1:0-6828 GCA_035292745.1 Alphaproteobacteria bacterium
CGAGCCTAGAGCATGATCTTGCCGGTTGGAAGCGGCTGCGCCGGAGGGATTTTGCGCGGCGGGCAGGAGCAAGGGCGAAGCGCGTAGCGGGGACTACGGGCGAGCCATTCGACGAACCCGCGGCGCGAAAGACCCCGGCCCCGCGGGTTGCGCGGTGGCGGGCGCCCGCGGCGTTGCGCCCCTCGGCCGATGCACCGCATCGACCCCCGCGCGCTTTGCGCGCAAACGTTTGCCGGCAGGCCGGCGGGCTTGGCGCGCCTGGCGGATCGCCGCACCCCCGGCGCAACGCAGCCGATTCGAACCGACAAGATCACGCTCTAGGAGGCGAGGCTGAGGCCCTGCTCCGCCAAGACCTCGCCGACCGCGGCGATCAGCCCTTCGATCTGTTCGCTGCCGATCGCGCCGATGCAGCCCACGCGAAACGTCTCCGCTTTGGTGAGCTTGCCCGGATAAATGACGAAGCCGCGCCGTCGCAAGGCTTCATAGAACGCTTCGAACTTGAACTTGGGATCGGCGGGACAAGCGAAGGTGACGATGACCGGCGCCTGCAGATGGTCGGGGATCAGCGTTTGGAAGCCGAGCGCGCGCATGCCCGCGACCAGCGTCTGGCAATTGCGCTTATAGCGGCCGAGCCGCGCATCGCGCCCGCCTTCCGCCTCATAGGCCGTGAGCGCGGCATCGAGCGCGGCCATGACATGGGTGGGCGGCGTGAAGCGCCACTGGCCGGTTTTTTCCAGGAAGCGCCATTGGTCGTGAAGGTCGAGCGCCAGCGAATGGGCGTTGCCGTCGGCCGATGCCAGCGCCCCGGTTCGCGCGATCACGAAGCCCATGCCGGGCACGCCTTCGAGGCATTTGTTGGACGAGGCGATGAGCGCGTCGTAGGCCATCCGGTCCGACCCGAGCGGCAGGATGCCGAAGGTGCTCATGGCGTCGATGAGAAGCCGCCGGCCGGCGCGCGCGACGGCGGCCGCGATCTCTTCGATGGGATTGAGGATGCCCGAGGTGGTTTCGCAATGGACCGCGGCGACATGGGTTATGCCGGGATCGCCGGCCAGCACCGCCGCGACCTCCGCGCCCGTGGGGGCGACGGTTTCCGCGGTCTCGAATACCGTGAAGTTGCGCCCGGCGATTTCGCACATCTTGGCGATCCGCCGCCCATAGACGCCGTTGACCAGAACCAGGGCCTTGCCGCCGGGCGGAACCAGGGTGCCGACCGCGGCTTCGACCGCAAAGGTGCCGCTGCCCTGGATCGGCACGCAAACAAAGCCCGCGCCCGCGCCCGATATGGCCAGGAGACGCGCGCGCACGCGGCCGGTGATGGCGATGAATTCGCCGTCGCGCGACCCGAGATCGCGCAGCATCGCCTCTCTGGTGCGTTTGGCGGTATTGATCGGCCCCGGCGTGAACAGCCACGGGCCGCCGTCGTCTTCGTGCACCGGTTCCCCCCGATTCCCAGGCGCCGGATACGCGCAAGGCCCCGGCGCGGCGCTAGGCTATCGCCGCCGTGCCGGGGTTGGAAGCTTCAAGAATCGGGGGAACGGCCGCCGCGTTACCTCAGCAGGTGGGCCCCATGAACGCGCCGAGATAGAAATTCCCCCCGAACGCGACCTTGCGCCCGAACTGGCTGAGGTAGGCCATTTGAAGCGAATACGCCTCGTGCTCGCGCGCGTAGGAACGGGTCACCGGATCCAGGTTGAGGAAGCGGCCGTCGCGGTCCTGCAGGTAGTGCACGAGCTCGTGCAGCAGCACCGACCGGGCGCAGACGTTGGTGCCGGTCTGCAGCGCCTCGTCGATGTAGATGACGTTGCCGTCGGGATACACGCCGAGCGCCTCGCAAGGCTTATCGCAGGCGAGCTCTTCGATATAGGCGTGGGGAACGGCGGCGATGGCCGGGTTTTCGTCCGGGATGGCGTAAGTTGCGTGGGCGCTGATCCAAGCCAGCAGGCCGGCCACAAGGGCGTTCATGGTTCCGGGTTCCATAACCCTTCTCCTCAGCCCCCTTATCAGGCCGCGCGTGTGTTCGCGTCGCGGCCTCTCCCGTGGACCGAAGGCGGCCCTAAGACGTCATTTGCGACGCCCGAACCGCAGCACCCCGCAAGCCTCCCTGCCTCTAGCCCACCCCTGGTTCAAAAAAATCGCGGCCTTGGCGTAGGTATTCACACAATGCCGATAATTAATATAGTTGAACACCTGCCTCAAATCAATCCATGACGCGGATTGTCGCAGAGGTTAGAGGGGCTTAGGCGCGAGGCGCGCCGCCTCAGCAGCTCGGCCCCATGAAGGCGCCGATGTAGAAGCTCGGGCCGAAGGCGACCTTTCGCCCGTTCGACGCGAGATAGGCCTGTTGGACCGCGTAGGCCTCGTGCTCGCGCAAGCGGGAGCGGATCGCCGGGGGCACGTTCAGGAAGCGGCCGTCGCGATCCTGAAGATAATGCACGAGCTCGTGCAGCAGCACCGACTGGGCGCACACATTGGTGTCGATCTGAAGATCTTGGTCGATGTAGACGACGTTGCCGTCGGGGTAGACGCCGAGTGCCGGACATTCTTCGGCGCAGGCGAGCTCGGCGATGAAAGCGTGCGGCACCAGCGCGACCATCGGCGCCCCGGCGGGCACCGTGTAGTTCGTGTGAGCGCCGATCCAAGCCAGCAAGCTGGCGACGATCACCTTCGTCGTTACCATGTCCATCGCGCACCTCCCCGGTCCCCTTGCCTGCCGCGCGCGTCTGCGCCGCGGATTGCTTCGGACCGAAGCGGGCTCAAGAATCTCTCGGTCGAGATTCCGAACCGTGCACCATTATTCACTGGGCGGCTTAACAATAAGTTAGGCCAATATTAAAGAAGGGTAAGCGTCGCGCGAGGGAAACGCGGCGATTCGTGGCCCGGGATTTGGCGGAATCGGACAAGGCGGCGATCCGTCCTATCCGAAGGGTGATGTGCCGTTTCGCCGCGGCGCGGCGGCGCGCTTCAGGATTCGCGGATCAGAATCTCGCCCTGTCCGCCCACGCCGCGGTCACCGGCAAAACGGCGCACGCGGCTGCCGAACTTCCCGAGCGACGCAAACGCCGGGCCCGCGTTCCGCGCCGCCTCGAACAGGAGCGGCAGGAATTGCAGCTGGTGGCTGCCGCAATCGTTGAAGGTGGCGAGCAGCCGCGCCGGTTCGTGCGACAGCATTATGGTACCGCGTTTCATGCCCAGCCCGATGAAATCGCCGATCTCGCCCAGCACCAGGATCGTGCCGGCGATCATGCGCGCCCCGCAGTAGGGACCGGCATCGCCGGCGATCAGCAGCATGCCGCGCCGCAGATGGTCGCCGGCGCGCGCGCCGGCGTTGCCGTCGACGCTGACCACCCCGCCGCGCATGCCGACGCGGTCGCCCGGCAAGGCGCTTCCTAAGAATTCGTCCGCATTGCCGCCGATGTGCAGGACCCCGCCTTCCATGACGCAGGCGGCGAACGGCCCGGCGCTGCCGGAGATGCGCAAATTCCCGCCTGTCATGCCCATGCCGGCATAGGCGCCGACATCGCCTTCGACGGCGATGTTGCCGTCGGTCATGCCGAAACCGACGCGGTCCAGCTTCGGCGATCCGTTGCGGATGGTGAGACGGCCCTGTTCGCGCGGCATGACCATCGTGCCCGAGACATCGAACAGCTCGTCCACGCGCAAGGATCGGTTGCCGCAGGCGAGCGTGAGGGATGCCACGTCCTTCACGCTGCGGCCGGCGAGATCGCGCAGCGTCAGCGGCGCCATGTCCACGCGCTGGCGCGGCGGTTCGCGAAGGGTGAGAACGAGGCCGGTCATGACATGATCTTGCGCAAATGGAAATGGAACTGGCCGAGCTTGCCGCCGTAGTTGCCGGCGGAAATCCGCGCGATGCCCAACTCCGATCCCATCTCGCAGATGGCCTCTATGCCGGCCTTCATCGCCGCGGCGACGGCATCGCTCGTCAACCCGTCGATGACGATTTCCAACACCGCCTCGATATCCGGCGTGAGCGCCGAAGCGGTCAGGCCCTTGAGCGTGGGACAGAAGGCGTCGTTGGAGGACGCGATCAGCGACTTGTATTTCGAGCCGACCTTCGAGCCGGAGCGCACCACCCCGCCGGGGAACGGCATGATGATGCCTTCGATCCCGCGCATGGCCTCGACCGCGCGCTCGGCCGCCGTCACCACGCCCGCGCGCGAGCGCGCTAGGATGAGCAGATTGCCGCCGCCCACGGCCTTGGTCACATAGGCGTAATCCTCGCACAGGAATTCGCCGTCCATGACCGGAATGCGCCAGTAGCGCTTGCCGCCGAACACCTTGGATATCTGGAATCCGTCGCCGAAGAAGCGCAAAGACGCGCCGAGCTTGAGCTTATCCTCGCCCTCGATACCCGCGAACAACGCCGAGGTGGGCGAGGTCATGACGCATTGGCCGGCGCGGGTCAGGACCTGCTTGCCGAGCTCGGTGCCGGACATGGCGAACAGAAGGACGGCGGCGCCGGGCCGTCCGTCCGGAGTCTCGCGCGGCGACAGTTGGCGCTCGATCCCGGCCTCGCAGCCGCAGGCGATCACCGAGGTGGCGAATCCGCTCATGGCGGTGGCCGCGTGCATCGCCCAGGCGGGCGTGTCGGCGGTGACGATGAGCCGCGTCGCCTTCATGCCGAAGGCCTCGGCGAAGGTATCGTCGATCGCGACTCCGTTGACGATCACGATCCGTCTCCCGTGCGCAGCGGATGGGGGAGCGCCCGGAACCGGTGCTGGTCGGCGATCTCGGCCTCGGAAAAGGCGAAGTGGTCCATGCTCATGGCGAGATAGCGGTCGAAGTAATCGCGCAGGTCTTTTTCGATCGCGCGGTCGAAGCTGGGGCGCACCACATGGGTGCCGCCCCAGGTTTCGGCGACCAGATCGCCGTCGCGCACCACCAGCACGCCGTCCTTGAACACCAGATCGGGCCGGCGGAACATGCGCTCCTTGTCGGCGTGCTCGGTATAGACCGTGATGTCGGCAGCAGCCCCCGCCCCCAAATGGCCGCGGTCCGAGAGGCCGAGCGTGCGGGCGGGCCCGGCGCGGGTCATGATCGCGATTTCATAGAGCGAGTATTCGCGGGTGATCGAACCGAGCGCGCTGGCGTACGCGGCGTCCTTGTGGATGGTCCCGAGCATCTCGTTGCGGAAGGTCCGGTCCATCAACAGGCGGATGAGATGGGGGTAGCTGGTGAACGGCGCGCCGTTGGGGTGATCGGTGGTGAGAAAGATGCGCCAGGGATCGTCGATCATCAGGAACAGCTCGAGCCCGATCGCCCATTGCAGCGCGTTGACGAAATTCTTGTCGCGGTAGCGGAACGGGACCAGGCCGCAGCCCGCTTCGCATTCGATGTCCATGCACACCCATTTGTCGGGATGGGCGAAGCGGCGGTTGCGGTGCTGGGCCATGGTGTCGCCCGAGGCCGTCACGGTCTGGCCGAACATGATCTGGCCGACGTCCATCGAGATGTTCGGATTGCGGTTCACCGCCTCGGCGATCTGGGCGGCGGCGGACGAGAACTTGCGGTCGCCCTCGCTGCCGTAGGAATGGAACTGGATGTGGGTGAGGTGGAGCGGCAGGCCTTCGACGCCGGCGATGGTCTTGAGCGTGGTTTCGAAATTCCCCGGCACGCCGAGATTGCAGCCGTGGACGTGAAGCGGATGGGGGATCCCCAGCTCGTGCACGGCGCGCGCGAGCGAGCGCAGCACGTCGCGCGGCGTGACGCCGTAATGCGGCCCCGCCTCGTCGACATCGAGCTTGCGCCCGTTGAACTTGAAGGCGGAAATGCCGCCCGCGTTCACCACCTTGACGGCGACGGACTGGGTGGTATTGATGGTCCAGGCGACGTAATCGTTGATGCGCTTTTGATCGGCCTTGGCCGCGAGCATCCGAAGCAAATAGTCGTCGTTCCCGAGCATCACATAGGTGCCCTTGTCGATGATCGGGATGTCGCACATTTCGATGTGATTCTGCCGGGCGTTGACCGGGACCATGGCGGGCTCGAACGCCGCCGTGTAGCCCATCTCGGCGTAGCGGTAGCCGGTGGAGAAGGTGGTGGCGGTCGACTCGCCCGATCCGGCGCGGCGTTCGCCCTTGCGCGCACGCTGGATTTCGCGGTGCTCTTCGGGCAGGAGCGCGCGGGCGATGTTCACCTTGCCGCCGGAGACGTGGCTGTGGATGTCGATGCCGCCGCTCATGACGACCTTGCCCGAAACATCGAAGATCTCGTCGGGCTTGGTGCCGCTATCGGCGACGATGCGCCCGTCGCGAATGAAGATGTCGCGGGTTTCGCCGTCGACCCCGTTGGCGGGATCTATCAGGCGGCCGCCGGATAGCTTGGTCAGCATCGGCCGTCCTTGAGGCGGGCGGCCGTCTGCGTCTCGATCATGCGCAGCGCATCGGCGGTGCGCGGCAAGCCGGTCTCGCGCAGCTTTTGCAGAGGAAGCGAGACGACGGCGTCACTGCGGATGACATGGCCGGCGTGATCCACGCCGGGCGTTCCGACCGCGACATAGACCTCCGGCTCGCGCGCGAATTCGGCGCCGGCTGCTCCCACGACGATCACGGGAATGCCGGTTTCGAACGGCAGCGGCACGGCCCGGAAGGCCGAAATCCACAGCACCGCATCGGCGTCGCCGCTGTCGATCATGCGGCGCCAGGAAAAGAGATAGGGATCGTAGCCGGCGCGCCCCGAGGCGAAGCTGGTGCGCAGCGGAAAGCCTTCCTGCCAGGTGCAGACCTGGGCGGCGCCGAGACCGTTGTCGTTGCCGCCGAGCGGCACGCAAGCGAAGCGCGTCGTTTCGTTGGCGACCGTCACGAGATC
>DATDPM010000072.1:0-9983 GCA_035292745.1 Alphaproteobacteria bacterium
CCCGCCGATCCGGGATGCCCGCCACCGCGAGGCGCTTTGGCGGGCGGTGCGCGACGGCACGGTCGACGTGCTCGGCTCCGACCACGCGCCGCACACCCGCGCCGAAAAGGCCGAACCCTATCCCAAGAGCCCGTCGGGCATGCCGGGCGTGCAGACGTTGCTTCCCGTGATGCTCGATCACGTTCACGCGGGACGTTTGTCGCTGACGCGGCTCGTGGATCTGACCAGCGCGGGGCCGGCCCGCGTGTTCAATATCGCCGGCAAGGGGCGCATCGCCTCCGGCTATGACGCCGACTTCGCGCTCGTTGATCTTCAGGCCTCGCGGACCATCACCGACGATTGGATCGCGTCACGCTGCGGCTGGACGCCGTTCGCCGGAATGAAAGTGACGGGCTGGCCCGTTGCGACGATTCTTCGCGGCCGCATGGTCATGCGTGAGGACGAGCTGTTGGGAAAACCGTCGGGCCGGCCGATTCGATTCGGAGAGACGTTATGAAGGGTTCGCGCAAACGCGCGAAGGCGGCGAAGCCCGTCAAAGCCGCAAAACCGGCGGCGAAAAAGAAAGGGAAGGGGGCGGCGCCGGCACCCGCCCGCGGTCGCAACAAGGCGCCCGATCTTCCGCCGCTTGCGCGCTGCTCGGCCATCGTCGTGACGTCCGGCGACGGCGGCGTCGTCCCGCGCCTGAGCGAGGTTCAGGACGAGGCCTTGCGCGCCGGCGCGCCGCCCGAATCGGACGTCACGCTGCGGGTCCTCTATTCCACGGTCAATTTCAAGGATGGGCTCGCCCTGTTCGGCCGTGCCGGGGTGGTGAAGCGCTATCCCCATGTTCCCGGGTTGGACCTCGTCGGCGTCGTGGAGGAGTCGCAGGTTAAGTCGTGGCGGCCGGGTGATCTCGCCATCATGGGCGGGTTTCGCATGGGCGAGCTTTTCTGGGGCGGCTTCGCGCAGCGCGCACGCGCCCGGGGCGATTGGCTGGTGCCGTTGCCCGAAGGCCTGACGCCGCTTCGCGCCATGGCGATCGGAACCGCGGGGCTGACCTCCATGCTCGCCGTGATCGCGCTCGAGGAGCACGGGCTCGTGCCCGCATCGGGCGATATCGTGGTGACCGGCGCGGCCGGCGGCGTGGGAAGTGTCGCCGTCGCGCTGCTTGCCGCGCTGGGCTTCCGCGTTGCCGCCGCAACCGGGCGCCGCGAAACGCATGGATACCTGAAACATTTGGGCGCGCGCGTCATACTTGACCGGGCCATGCTCGCGGTGCCGCCGGATAAACCGCTTCTTCCGGCGCGCTTCGCCGGTGCGATCGACACCGTCGGCGGCACGACGCTCGCCAACATCCTCGCAAGCCTGAACTACGGCGGCAGCGTCGCCGCGACCGGGCTCGTCGGCGGGCGCGATCTTGCGACCACGGTAATTCCGTTCCTGCTGCGCGGCATCAATCTCCTGGGGATCGAGGCCACGAATTGCCCGGTGCCGAAGCGCGAGGCGGCGTGGCGGCGGCTGGCGCGCGATCTGCCCATGAATCTTCTCGACGAGATGACGACTGTGATTCCCCTGGCCCAGGTGCCGGAAGTCGGGCGGCGGATTCTGGAAGGCAAGGTGCAGGGCCGCGTGGTGGTCGACGTGAACGCGTGAGGCCGCTCAACCGCGAAACCGTCGGATTATGGTTAACAAGGGGTTACTGGCGACGCGCGACGAATTGTAATACCGTTCGTTGCATGACGTTTCTGCGATGGACCGGACGTTTGTCGCTGATGGCGTTGGCGCTAGGCGTCGCCGCCTGCGGCAACCCGTTTGCCGGTGCTCAGCCGACGCACAACGAGATCCTCGCCAGCGGGTGGGTTGCGCCTGTCGCCGCGCCGCGGCCGGGCGTCATCTATTGCTACCGCACTCTCGCCTCTCCCGATTGCCGCAAATCGCCGGAGCCGGGCCAGGAAGACCGACTCGTGAGCTACGACGGCGGCGACTACGGATCGCCGCCCCGATAGGCCGGCCTGCCGCGACGTTTTCCGCGATGCAGCCGCCGCATGATTCCGATCTTCGCCAAAATCCGGATGTAGCGCGGCCATAACATAGCCGCCCGATCCGCCCGAATTTTGAACGACCGAAGCGCCGCTTGTCGCGCCTACAGCCATCCCTTCTTTTTGAAATACAGGTAGGGCGCGATCGCCGACAGAATCATGACGGTAACCGCCACCGGATAGGCATAGGGCCAGTCCAGTTCCGGCATGTCGCGGAAATTCATGCCGTAGATGCTGGCGATCAGGGTCGGCGGCATGAGCGCCACCGCCACCACCGAGAAGATCTTGATGATGTTGTTCTGCTCGAGATTGATGAGACCGAGCGTCGCCTCCATCAGGAAGTTCACCTTGTTGGAAAGGAAGGTCGCGTGATCGGAAAGAGAGGCGGCATCGTGGGTGAGCGTTTCCACGTGGCCGCGCAGCTCCTTGGGCAGCGCCGCTCCCATGCGCTGCGCCAGGAATGAAAGCATGCGGCCGATGGAAACCAGGCTTTCGCGGCCTTTCGAGATCAAGTCGCCTTGATGGCCGACTCGGCGCAACAAGTCCTTAAAGTCGCGCGAGCCGTTCGCCCGCTCCTCGCCGCCGTGGCCGAACACTTGATACGACAAAATATTCACCTCATCGCCGACGCGCTCGAGAATATCGGCGGTACGATCGATGATGGCATCCAACAGGCCGAGCAGCATCTCTTCGCCCTTGCCGAAGGTGCCGGGCTTCTGCGCCACCCGCGAGGCAAACATGTGGAAGGGCAGGGGATCCGCGTAGCGCAGCGTGACGAGCCGGCCGCGCGAAAGTATGAAAGTGATGGCGGAACACAAAGGGCGCTCGGTTTCGGACTGGGCCAGCACCATGGCGGTCATAATGATGGCCCCTTCCTCGACGCGAAGACGGCTCGATGCCTCGATTTCTTTCATCTCATCGAGCGTCGGCACGTCGAGATCGAGCGCGCTTTCGACGGCCGCAACCTCGGCCGGAGTCGGCTCCTTCAGATCGAGCCACAATGCGCCGTCCGGCACCGGCATTTCCGGAGCCAGTTCGGTACGCACGACCCGATTGCCCTCGACCCGGTAGATGGCGAGCATTCTGGTACCGACCCTTTGATTCGTTGGGCCCCGCGGCGCGCAAGACCGCCGCTAACATAAGCTGAAGATAAAATTTTGCCTACCGCGGAATCGGACCGATCGGCCCGCATGCCAGGGCGGTTTTAAGACACATTCATGTCAGCGCGACCTTCAGGACATAGGCCGCGGCAATCGCCCACACCACCGCGCCGACCTCGCCGCCACGTCCGGCGAATAGCTTGCCGGCCGCATAGGCGATGAAGCCGAAGCCTATGCCGTGAGTGATCGAGAAGGTAAGCGGTATGGCGATGGCGGTCGCCATCGCCGGACCGAACTCGGTGATGTCGTCCCAGTTCAGATCACGCAGGCTCCGGGCCATGAGGCATGCGATATACAGCAGGGCCGGCGCCGTCGCGTAGCCCGGGATGCTGGCGGCCAGCGGCGCCAGGAAAATGGCGGCGATGAAAAGCAGGCCGACGACCACGGCGGTAAGCCCCGTGCGCCCGCCCGCCTCGACGCCTGCGACGCTTTCGATGTAGCTGGTGGTGGGGGAGGTGCCGAGCGCCGCCCCGAGCATCGCCGCGGTCGAATCGGCCATCAACGCCCGGCCGAGCCGGGGAAGACGGCCCTGCGCATCCAGGAACCCGGCGCGCTGGGCAACGCCGATCAACGTGCCCGTATTGTCGAAGAACTCGACGAAGAGAAAGGCGAAGATGATTCCCGCAAGGCCGACGTCGAGGGCCCCGGAAATGTCCATTTGCAGGAATGTCGGCGCCAGCGGCGGCGGCGCCGACGCCAGGCCCTTGAACTCGGTTAATCCGAACGGAACCCCAAGCGCCGCGACCAGCAGAATGGTCACGATAAGCGCGCCCGTGACCCGCCGATAGGCAAGGCCGAGGATCACGACGAAACCGAAGGCGGCAAGAAGCGCGCGGGGCGAGCGAAGATCGCCCAACGTCACCAGCGTTGCGGGGTCCGCTGTGACGATGCCGGCGTTCTCGAGGCCGATGATGGCCAGCAGCAGGCCGATGCCGGCGGCGATGCCGAGCTTCAGCGAGGCCGGAATCGCGTCGATGACGATGGCGCGGATGCGAAATGCGCTGACGAGGAAAAAAAGGACGCTGGAAACGAACACAACGCCGAGCGCCACTTGCCATATGACATGCATGCCCTGCACCACGCCGAAGGTGAAATAGGCGTTCAGCCCCATGCCCGGGGCCAGCGCGATCGGATAGTTGGCGTAGAGCCCCATGAGGATGCTGCCCGCCGCGGCGGCGAGGCAGGTGGCGACGAACACGGCGCCCTTGTCCATGCCGGCGTTCGCCAAGATCTCCGGGTTGACGAAGATGATATAGGCCATGGTGAGGAAGGTGGTGAGGCCGGCCACCGCTTCCGTCCGCACCGTGGTCCCGTTTTCGCGAAGCTTGAAAAATTCCCCCAGCACCGGCGTTCCCCTTTGCCCGATCCAGCGCGCGGGCAAGGTAGCACCGGCGCGGCGAACACGAAATCTTTAGGGAGAACGGAATCCGCGGCCCATGCTGCCGTGGCGACGGCGGATGCCGAGGGGATGATCGGCGGAAGCTGGTGCTGCCGAGTGGAATCGAACCACCGACCTACGCCTTACCAAGGCGTTGCTCTACCCCTGAGCTACGGCAGCGTCCAGATATCGGAAACGGAGCGCACTCTAAACGCCCCCGATCGAAACTTCAACGCTTTGGCCGCTATAGCGCAATCCCGTAAGGGAAGGATTAAGCCCGGCGCGAATCGGCCGGGGGCGCCGGCGGGCTCGAGACAGGCCATGCCGTAGAGACTGCCGGGGCGGGCCGGTCCGGGACATAAAAAAAGGGCGGCGTTTGCACGCCGCCCAAGAAGCCACCTGAACTACCTAGGGGTTAGTTTAGGTAGTGTAGGCCGGACGGAAGCCCCTCCGCGGCTTCCGCCCAGTGAGAAGCCCGGAGAGGTGCCTGCGTCCTCTCCGGGCCCCTTTCTTGGGGGCGCGCGATGCCGCGATCGCCGTCCGATCCGCGCGCGTGGGGTACCGCGCGCAAGATCCGCACCCAACCGGGCGCAACCAGGACGGCGAATTGCTGGCCGGTTTCCGGGTGTTTCCCGGCCGTCCCGGCCAACTTCGTAGCATCCGTACCCCGCATATCGACCCCCTTTCGGCAACCCCGCTTTCTGGGCTACGCCCAGACCGGAAGCTTTGCGTCCCGCCGTCGCCGGCGGTTTGCCTTTGTCGAGGAGGACCGTTACGATCACTCCTGCGATGAAAGCCCAGTCTATGGAATATTTATTTCTAAACCGTTAATCCTTAGGTTTCGCTTTTATAGCGCAGAATTACTCTGTTATTATGCTTGCGAGTATTTAAATAAACTTTGATCAATATTTTTCGTAAAATTTTAGGCGAATGCCGCGAGTCCTTATGGCTCCTTGTGTTCCGAGGGCATCGGCTCCACCGGCGTCGGCGCGGTGCGCGGGGTCCGGAGGCATGACGAAGAGAACGCCCAAGGCGCGCCCCGCCCGGTCCGAGGCCGGGAGCAAGGAGGCGGCGGAACGGAAACGGCGTCTTGCCGCCGCACTTCGCGAAAACTTGCGCAAGCGCAAGGCCCAATTGGCGGCGCGGAGCGGCGGCACTTCGGCGCAACGCGATGGCGCCGGAACAACTTCGGTCAGCGCCCCGCGCGGCCGGCGGTCTTGAGGCCGCTCGAAGCCTCGCGTAGAACACACGGGGCTAGGCTTGCCCGCGCCAAGTCACGGAGAGGACGTCGATGTCGATAATGCCCGACAGCTGGATCCGCGAAATGGCGGAAAAACACCGGATGATCGAGCCCTTCGTCGAGCGTCAGCAGCGCGAAGGGGTGATCTCCTACGGCCTTTCCTCCTACGGCTACGACGCCCGCGTTTCCGACGAGTTCAAAATCTTCCACAACATCGACGGCGCGGTGGTGGACCCCAAGGACTTCTCGCCCAAGGCCTTCGTGGACCGCAAGGTTCCGGTGTGCATTATCCCGCCCAACAGCTTCGCGTTGGCGCGCACCGTCGAATATTTCCGCATCCCCCGCGACGTGCTGGTGATCTGCCTGGGCAAGTCCACTTACGCCCGCTGCGGCATAATCGTGAACGTGACGCCGCTCGAGCCGGAGTGGGAAGGGCATGTGACGCTGGAGTTCTCCAACACCACGACGCTTCCGGCCAAGATATATGCCGACGAGGGCGCGGCGCAGTTCATCTTCCTCAGGGCCGATCGCCCGTGCGACGTCTCCTATGCCGACCGCAAGGGAAAGTACATGAAGCAGCTGGGCGTGACGTTGCCCAAGCTCTAGCCAACCCCAATTCGCTTTACAGCCGGGGCGGCCCGCCATATCTCTCCCCGGCATCGTTTTGGGCAGCCGGTTCCCGGAACACCGGTACGGGCAAAAAGGGCAGGCGGGGCAGGGACCAAGGCATGGATCAAATCCGCATACGCGGCGGCCGGCGGCTGGTCGGCTCCATCGCCGTCAGCGGCGCCAAGAACGCGGCGCTGCCCCTGATGGCCGCGAGCCTGCTCACCGACGAGACGCTCGCCCTCTCCAACCTGCCGCATCTGGCCGACATCTCCACTCTCGCCAATCTTCTCGCCCGCCATGGCGTGACGATCGAGATGGATGGCGGGGCGCAGGGCGGGCACGGAGGCCGGATTCTGTCGCTCGCCACGCCGCAGATCACGAGCACGGTCGCGCCTTACGATCTGGTGCGGCGCATGCGCGCCTCGGTGCTGGTGCTGGGGCCGCTCTTGGCCCGCATGGGGGAGGCCAAGGTATCGCTCCCGGGAGGCTGCGCCATCGGCAACCGTCCCGTCGACCTTCACATCAATGGCCTGGAGCACCTGGGCGCCGAGATCGAGCTCGAGGACGGCTACATCCATGCCACCGCCCGCGGCGGGCTCAAGGGCGGCCATTTCGTCTTTCCCACGGTTTCGGTGGGGGCAACCGAGAATCTTCTGATGGCGGCCAGCCTCGCCGCCGGTGAGACGGTGCTCAAGAACGCGGCGCGCGAGCCCGAGGTCTGCGACCTCGCCCGCTGCCTGGTCGCCATGGGGGCGAAAATCGAAGGCATCGGCACCGATACGCTGACGATCGAAGGCGTTTCGCGTCTTCACGGCGCGCGCCACGCCGTCATTCCCGACCGCATCGAGACCGGAACCTATGCGATTGCCGCGGCCATCACCGGCGGCGAGGTCGAGCTACTCGGTGCGCGCCTCGATCTGATCGAGGCCCTGGCCGAGGTCCTGGAGCGGGCGGGTGTGGCGGTGACGGAGACCTCGGCGGGCGTCATGGTCTCGCGGCATGACGGCGTCATCCGCAGCGTCGACATCACGACCGAGCCCTATCCCGGGTTCCCCACCGACATGCAGGCGCAGATCATGGCGCTCATGTCCGTCGCCGACGGTGCCTCGATGATTACCGAGTCGATTTTCGAGAACCGCTTCATGCACGTGCCGGAGCTTGCGCGCATGGGCGCCGATATCCATGTCCATGGGGCGTCCGCGATGGTTCGCGGCGTGCCGGCGCTGACCGGCGCCCAGGTCATGGCGACGGATCTTCGGGCCTCGGTCTCGCTGGTTCTTGCCGGCTTGGCCGCCGATGGAGAAACGACGGTGAACCGCGTCTATCATCTGGACCGGGGCTATGAGCGCCTGGAAGAGAAGCTCGCCGCCTGCGGCGCGGACATCGAACGGGTGAGGGAATAGGCAATGGCGCAGCATCTCAAGCTCCGGGCCGGCGACGAAGAGGACCTCGGCATCATCAGCGCCTGCATGCAGGACGCGCTCATTTCCTTTAATGACCTCTCGTTTTTTGCCGGCGAGAGGCGGTTCGTGCTCGTGGCGCAGCGCTTCAAATGGGAAAACTGCCCGGAGTTCATGCGCCCCGATCTCATCGGCATGATGCCCTGCGAAAACTATGAGCGCGTAAGCTCGGTGCTCGTGTTCGACGACGTCACCGGCGTCCGCCTCCTGGATCTCACGCCGCCCGAGGACACCAAGATTCTCGAGCTGCTCGCCATCGCGATGGAACCCGGCGAGGAAGGCGGCGACGGCCCTTCCGTCATCCTGTTTTTCGCCGGGGGCGGGGCCATCCGGCTGGAAGTCCGCCGCATCCTGTGCCATCTAGAAGACCTGGGCGAATCCTGGCCAACCATACGTCGGCCGAGCCATCCGGTGGACGAAGGCGCCTGAGCCTCGCCCTATCCGTCCGGGAGAAGATCGTGCAGACCAACGAACCGCTCGTGCTGGCCCTGCCCAAGGGCCGCATATTGGACGAGGTCATCGGCCTGGTGCGGCGCGCCGGGATCGAGCCGGAGCCGGCCTTCGACGATCCGGAGGCGCGGCAGCTCCGCTTTGCCACGAATTACGATGATCTCTTCATCATCCGCGTGCGGTCCTTCGACGTCGCTACCTTCGTCGCCTTCGGCGCGGCGCAGTTGGGCGTCGCCGGCAACGACGTGCTGATGGAATTCGACTATCCGGAAATCTACGCGCCGCTCGACCTCAACGTCGGGCGTTGCCGGCTGGTGGTGGCCGAGCCCAGGGAGATGGGCGAGCGGGACGATCCCGCGCGCTGGAGTCATGTTCGGGTCGCCACCAAATATCCGGAGATCACGCGCCGTCACTTCGCCGCGCGCGGTGTCCAGGCGGAATGCATCAAGCTCAATGGCGCGCTGGAGCTCGCCCCGCAATTGGGCTTGAGCCAGCGCATCGTCGATCTCGTTTCCACCGGGCAGACGTTGAAAGCGAACGGCCTCGTCGAGGTCGAGCGCATCGCCGAGGTGACCTCGCGCCTGGTCGTGAATCGCGCCGCGCTCAAGACGCGCTACCGCGAAATCGGTTCTTGGATCGAGCGTTTTCGCGAGGTTTCCTGTGCCGCGTGAGCTCAATAGCCGCAGCCCCTCGTTTTCAGCGGAATTCGAATCCCTCGTCGATGCCAAGCGCGCGGTCGAGGCCGATGTCGATGCCGCGGTCGCCGAGATCCTCGAGCGCGTGCGTAGCAAAGGCGATGCGGCGCTTATCGAATACACGAAACGCTTCGACGGGTTCGATATTACGCCCGACGGACTGCGCATAACCAAAGGCGAGGTTTCCGAGGCCTGCGACGCATGCGCCCCCGGTGCGCTCGCGGCGCTCGAGCTCGCTGCCTCCCGGATCGAGGCCTATCATCGCCGCCAATTGCCCGAGGACGAGTTTTACGAGGACGAATCGGGCGTAGGCCTCGGCACGCGCTGGACTCCGATCCAGTCCGCCGGGCTCTACGTTCCAGGCGGCACCGCCGCCTATCCGAGTTCGGTGCTGATGAACGCGGTGCCCGCGCGCGTCGCCGGCGTGCCGCGGCTCGTCATGGCGGTTCCTTCTCCCGCAGGCCGGCTCAATCCTTTGGTGCTTGCCGCCGCACATATTGTTGGCGTAACGGAAATTTATCGCGTCGGCGGCGCGCAGGCGATTGCTGCGCTGGCTTACGGCACCGACACCGTCCCTGCCGTGGACAAGATCGTCGGCCCCGGCAACGTTTATGTTGCCGCCGCTAAGCGCCGCGTGTTCGGGCGCGTCGGCATCGACATGATCGCGGGCCCGTCCGAGATTCTGGTGGTGGCCGACGGTGATAACGATCCCGCCTGGATCGCCGCCGATCTGCTGTCGCAGGCCGAGCACGATCGCCTCGCGCAGTCCATTCTCATCACCGACGATCCGCGCTTTGCGCATGCGGTCATCAAGGCGGTCGAGGGCGCGCTCAAGTCGTTGCCCAGGGCCGAGATCGCCCGCGCCAGCTGGGAGGATTACGGCGCCGTCATCACCGTGGAGAGCCTCGATGAAGCGCCCGGTCTCGTGGACCGGCTGGCGCCCGAGCACGTGGAGCTCGCGGTCGCCGATCCC
>DATDPM010000073.1:0-7911 GCA_035292745.1 Alphaproteobacteria bacterium
GTTCCGGCTCGGGCGCGAACTCCGGTTCCGGCGCCTCGCGCGCCGCCGCTTCCGCCGCGGCGATCTCCGCCGGCGTGCGCGTGCGCATCACCTCGATGCGGAAATCGGGCGGCACCAAAGCCTCGTCCTGGTTGATGAGAACGTGGAACAGATGGCGGGATTCGATGCCCGTGAGCATCGGCCGCTTCTGGTTCAGGATGTAAAGCGCGACCTTGGGCGGCGCGAACACCGCGATCTCGGCGCTGCGCCGCTTCAAGCCTTCTTCCTCGACGGCGCGCAGCACCTGAAGCGCGGTCGATTCGGTGGAGCGCACCACGCCGCTGCCCTGGCAGTGCGGGCAGCGTTCCGTGCTGAATTCGTGCAGGCTGGGGCGCAGCCGCTGGCGCGACATCTCGAGCAGGCCGAAATGGCTGATGTGTCCCAGCTGGATGCGCGCCCGGTCGTTCTTCAGCGCGTCCTTGAGCCGTTTTTCGACGCTGCGCCGGTTGCGCTCGTGCTCCATGTCGATGAAGTCGATGACGATGAGCCCGGCCAAATCGCGCATCCGCAATTGACGGGCGATTTCGTCGGAGGCTTCCAGATTGGTCTGGGTCGCCGTCTCCTCGATATTGCGCTCGCGCGTGGCGCGCCCCGAGTTGACGTCGATGGCGACCAGGGCCTCGGTCTGGTTGATGACGATGTAGCCGCCGGACTTGAGCCGAGTCAGCGGCTCATGGATCGCCGCGATCTGGCTTTCGATCTGGAATTTCTGGAACAGCGGCACGGTCGGGCTGCGATAGGGCTGCACCCTTTTCGCGTGGCTCGGCATCAGCGTGCGCATGAATTCCTTGGCCAGCTTGTAGCCTTCCTCGCCCTCGACCAAAATGTCGTCCATGTCGCGCGCGTAAAGATCGCGGATCGAGCGCTTGATGAGGTTCGCCTCTTCGTAGATCAAGGCGGGCGCCGAGGATTGCAGCGTCCGATCCCGGATGTCGCTCCACAGCCGCAGCAGATAGTCGAAGTCGCGCTTGATCTCGGCCTTGGTCCGCTTGGCGCCGGCCGTGCGCACGATCACGGAAATGCCTTCGGGAATCTCGATCGCGTCCACGATCTCGCGCAGGCGTTTCCGGTCCTGGATATTGGTGATCTTGCGCGAAATGCCGCCGCCGCGCCCGGTGTTGGGCATCAGCACGCAGTAGCGTCCCGCCAGCGACAGGCGGGTGGTGAGCGCCGCGCCCTTGGTGCCGCGCTCCTCCTTGGTCACCTGCACCAGCATGACCTGGCGGCGCTTGATGACCTCTTGAATCTTGTAGCGCCGCGAGGGATGGCGGCGGCGCGGCACTTCGACCTCGACTTCTTCGCCGCCGACGTTCTCGACCGATTCGGCCGTCGTCACCTGCTGCGGCGCCTCGGGCTGCGCCTCGGATACGTCCTCGGGCGCGCCGTCGCGGGGCGCTTCCGGCGCGGTCTCGCCTTCGCCGCCCTCGGGTTCCGCGGCCGCTTCCTGGTTTGCCTCGGGTTCCGCCGCGAACGCCGGCTCCTCTGTCTCGTGATCGCCCGCCTCGTGCTCCGGCGCGCCGTCGCCGCCGTCGTGCTCGATGAAATCATGCTCGCCGGATTCGGGCGCCGCCGCCCCCGTTCCGGCTTCTTCGGCTGCGCCCGCGTCGTCGGCGCCGGCCTCGGCGCCTTCGCTCGGCAGAATCTGCGACACCGCCGATCCGCCGGTCTCGTGGCGCGTCGCCGGCCGGCCCACCGCCGCGCTCGAGGCTTCGGCGTCGAGGCCCATGGCGTCCATCCGTTCCTCGTCGTGCGCCATCTCCCGCTCCTCGGCGATGAGGGCGGCGCGGTCCTCGACCGGGATGCGGTAATAGTCGGGATGGATTTCGCTGAAGGCGAGGAAACCGTGGCGATTGCCGCCGTATTCGACGAAGGCCGCTTGCAGCGAGGGTTCGACCCTCACGACCTTGGCGAGATAGATGTTTCCTTTGAGCTGTTTCTTGCTGGCGGTTTCGAAATCGTACTCTTCGAGGCGATTTCCGCTTACCACCGCAACCCTGGTTTCCTCGGGTTGGGTGGCGTCGATTAACATCCGCTTCGCCATAAGGCTATGTCTCCGTGGCGCGTCCAGCCTGCCCCCATGCGAACACTGGGTGGCGACACGCTCTCATCATTGAAACCGGTGGCGCTGCGCGCGTTTCCGCCGAACGGCGGGCCAAAATGGCCCTTCCAAGGCGGATGCGATCGAAACAGCGCCGGCGGGGCTCCCCCCTGCGGCCGGCTTCGGGTTCCACAAGATCCACGTTGTCAGGCGCGCCCGGACTTGGGATAGCCTCCGCGACGATCGCGGGCCCTCCCGGCCGGACAGCGCCGCCGCCGGGCCCAAGCAGGGCTGGCGGCCGACCGTGGCCATTCGCTTGGTTAACATAATGGCCGCGGCCGTTATCCACAATCTAAATACGTCGGCAAATCGCCGAAGACTTGCACTTTGTGCCGCGCCGCGGCGCCGCTTCCCGTGGCCCGCCGCGCGTTCCTTGCCGCCGAAAACCCTGTCATGGGCGGCGTTCGCGCGACCGCCCGCCTGCGCGGGGCGGCGAAAATTGGAATTTGGCTGCGATTCCTTTATGAGAATATATTTAGGGGCTGTGGGGATTCGAGTCTCTATATGTGGCGGATGCGCAAGGGGCTGAACCGGGTCGCGTGGGCGCTCGCCGCGCTGGTGACGGTGCTGTGCCTCGGCGCCGTCGATCGCGGCGCGCCGGCGGCGCAGCCGGATCCGCGGGTGACCGCCGTGCGTCTGGGCGCGCATCCGGGCATGACGCGCATCGTCCTCGATGTGAGCGAGCGCGTGGACTACCGCGTCTTCCTTCTGGCCGATCCCTACCGGGTGGTCATCGACCTGCCCGAGCTGTCGTGGGACGCGCCGCCGCCCCGCGCGGATCAAAGCGTCGGCCTGATCAAGGGCTATCGTTACGGCCTGTTCGCGCCGGGCACTTGGCGCGTGGTGCTGGACGTCGCCGCGCCCGTCAAGGTCAAGGACGTGCGGCTGCTGGAGCCGCGCGAGGGCTACCGCTACCGCCTTGTCCTCGATCTCGCCAGCGAAACCCGCGAGGCCTTCCTGGCCGAGGTCAAGCGCACCGCCGCCGCGGTGCCGGCGCCGGCACCCGTCGCCCCGGTGCAGCCGCAGCCCAAGCCCGGCAAGAAGATCGTGGTTCTCGATCCCGGCCATGGCGGGGTGGACCCGGGCGCCCAGGGGCGCAGCGGCGTCTACGAGAAATTCCTCACGCTCGCCATGGCCGAGGAGTTCAAGCGTCGGCTGGAGGCGACCGGCCGCTATCAGGTGGTGCTGACCCGCGACCGCGACATCTTCCTGCCCTTGCGCCAGCGCATCGCCTTGGCCAGGGCTGCCAACGCCAATCTCTTCATCTCGCTTCATGCCGACACCATCGACGATCCGCGCATCCGCGGGCTTTCCGTCTATACGCTGTCGGAAACCGCCTCCGACAAGGAGGCGGGGGCGCTGGCTGTTTCCGAGAACAAGGCGGACGTGATCGCGGGCGTGGACCTCACCAACGCCAGCCCCGAGGTCACCGACATCCTGATCGACCTGGCCCAGCGCGAGACCATGAACCTGTCCGCCAATTTCGCCGAGTTTGCCGTGGCCGACCTGAGCCGCGAGGCGACGCTCCTGGGCAAGACCCACCGGTTCGCCGGTTTCGCCGTGCTCAAGGCGCCGGACGTGCCTTCGGTCCTGGTCGAGCTCGGCTATCTGTCCAACCGCGACGAAGAGCGCCAGCTGCGCGACCCCGCCTACCGCGGCCGTCTGGCGGCGACCCTGGTCAAGAGCGTGGAGCGCTACTTCACCTGGAAAGAAGCGCTCTCGAAGTCATAACAAGGCCACATTTTCGCGCTTCAACTTCGCTGGCCTGCGAGTAATCTGTCATGGACGCCGCCCCCGGCCATTCGCCGGCCGGATGCGCGCGGCCGGGAATCCCGATGCTGCGAACGACCACAATCTTGCTGGCCGGGTTGATGGTGCTCGCCGTGGCGGGCGGCGCCGGCACGCTTTACGTGCTTTACCACTACGGCCGGGGGCTTCCCGATTATCAGCAGCTCGCCGGTTACGAGCCGCCCACGGTCACCCGGATTCACGCCGGCGACGGGCGGCTGATCGCCGAATACGCCACCGAGAAGCGCGTGTTCGTGCCGGTGGACGCCATGCCCAAGCGCGTGGTCAACGCCTTCATCGCCGCCGAGGACAAGAACTTCTACACCCATCCCGGCATCGACATCGGCGGCATCTTCCGCGCCATGCTCACCAACCTGTCCAATCTCGGCACCGACCGGCGCCCCACCGGGGGCTCCACCATCACCCAGCAGGTGGCGAAGAACTTCCTGCTCAGCGGCGAGGTTTCGCTCGACCGCAAGATCAAGGAAGCGATCCTCTCGTTCCGCATCGAGCGCAGCCTCACCAAGGACCGGATTCTCGAGCTCTACCTCAACGAGATTTATCTCGGCTACGGCTCTTACGGCGCCGCCGCCGCCGCGCTCAACTACTTCGACAAGTCGCTGGCGGAGCTGAGCATCGCGGAAACGGCCTATCTCGCCGCGCTCCCCAAGGCGCCCAACAATTACAACCCGGTCCGCCACAAGGAGGCGGCCGTCGCGCGCCGCAACTGGGTGATCGACCGCATGGCGGAAGACGGCTACATCACGCGCGCCGAGGCCGAAACCGCCAAGACCGAGCCGCTCGGGGTCCGGAGCCCCGAGGAAACCGAAATCGTTCATGCCGATTATTTCGTCGAGGAAGTGCGGCGCGAGCTGCTCGGCCGCTTCGGCGAGAAGGGCCTCTACGAAGGCGGGTTGTCGGTGCGCACCACGCTCGATCCGCATCTGCAGGCCATCGCCGACCGCGAGCTTCGCGCCGGCCTCGTCGCCTACGACCGCCGCCACGGCTGGCGCGGGCCCATCGCCCATGTCTTGCTCGGCGACGATTGGCACGGGCAGCTGACCAATCTCGTTCCGCCGCCGGCCTTGCCGCCCTGGCAGATCGCGCTGGTGCTCAAGGTGGAGCCGAAGTCCGCCGCCATCGGCCTTGCGACCGGCGAAACCGGCACGATCCCGTTTGCGCAACTCGCCTGGGCGCGGCCCTGCCTCAAGGACCAGCATTTCGGCGCATCGCCCCGCAGCGTGGGCGACGTGCTCGCCGTGGGCGACGTGATCGCGGTCGAGCCGGTCGCGGCGGATTCCGACAACAACGCCTATCCGCCCGGAACCTTCGGTTTGCGCCAGATCCCCGACGTCAACGGCGCCATCGTCGCGCTCGATCCCCATACCGGGCGCGTGCTCGCCATGTCCGGCGGCTACAGCTACGAGGCAAGCCAGTTCAACCGCGCGACCCAGGCGCTGCGTCAGCCCGGCTCGGCCTTCAAGCCGATCGTCTATTACACCGCGCTCAGCGCCGGCTTCACGCCCTCGACGCTGGTGCTCGATGCCCCCATCGTCATCGACCAGGGGCCGGGCTTGCCGCTGTGGAAGCCGGTCAATTACGGCCACGAGTTTTTGGGGCCGGTGCCCATGCGCATCGGCATCGAGAAGTCGCGCAACCTCATGACCGTGCGCCTGGCCCAGACCGTCGGCATGGACAAGGTGGTGCAAACGGCGGAGCGCTTCGGCGTCGTCGATAACATGCCCGAACAGCTCTCCATGGCGCTGGGCGCCGCCGACACCACGCTGCTCAGGCTGGCCTCCGCCTACGCCATCTTCGTCAACGGCGGCAAGAAAGTGACGCCGACCGTGATCGACCGCGTGCAGGACCGCCACGGCAAGACCATCTTCCGCCACGACGAGCGCCCGTGCGGGGGCTGCCAAACCTCCGGCGTGATCCCGACCCTGTTCGTCATGCCCGAGATCCCCGACACCCGCGAAGAGGTGGCCGACCCGCGCGTCGCCTATCAGATCGTCTCGATGCTCCGCGGCGCGGTCGAGCGCGGCACGGGCCAGAAGATCAAGGTCATCGACAAGCCTTTGGCGGGCAAGACCGGCACCACTAACGACAGCTTCAACGCCTGGTTCGTCGGCTTCTCGCCCGATCTCGTGGTCGGCGTGTTCGTCGGCTTCGACGAGCCGCGCACGCTCGGGCCCAAGGAAACCGGCGCCAGCGTCGCGGTGCCGATCTTCCGCGACGTCATGGCGGAAGAGCTCAAGGACAAGCCGGCCATTCCCTTCCGCGTTCCGCCCGGCGTGCTGCTGGTGCGCGTGGACGCGGCGACCGGCCTGCCGCCCTCGCCCGGCGACCGGAACGTGATCCTGGAGCCGTTCCTTCCCGGCACCGAGCCCACGGGCCGCGGCGAGGTGCTGAACGGCAATTCGGTGCTTCCCACGCGCGAAGACGGCTCCGCCGCGCCCGGCGGCCTTTACTGAACCGGTTGACGCGGTCGCGGGATTGTCTTAATCCCCGCGCTTCCCATTTGATCGGAGAAAGAGAGACGCATGCGGGCCGAGCTCGAATCCATGGTCGAAGAAATCAAGCAGTCCTTGGCGCTGCTGAGGAGGCATCTTTGACTGGGACAAAACGGTAGCCCGCCTCGCCGAGCTCAACGCTCAGGCCGCGAACCCCGATCTCTGGAACGATACCGCCCGCGCCCAGGCGATCATGCGCGAGCGCACCCAGGTCCAGGCCGCGGTCGAATCCGTAACCGGCATCGAAAGCCGCCTCGATGAGACCGTCGAGCTTCTGGAGCTCGCCGAAGCCGAAGGCGACGCGGCGGTGGCGGCCGAAGCCGAAAAGACGCTCCACGAATTGAAGGCGCTGTCCGCCACGCGCGAGCTCGAAAGCCTGCTTTCGGGCGAGGCGGACAAGAACGACAGCTTCGTCGAAGTCCACGCCGGCGCGGGCGGCACCGAATCCCAGGATTGGGCCGAGATGCTGGCGCGCATGTACGTGCGCTGGGCGGAGCAGCACGGGCTTAAGGTCGAGTGGCTGGAGGAAAGCGCCGGCGAAGAGGCGGGCATCAAATCCGCGACCTTCAAGGTGATCGGCCAGAATGCCTATGGCTGGCTCAAGACCGAATCGGGGGTTCATCGCTTGGTGCGGATTTCGCCCTTCGATTCCCAGTCCCGCCGCCACACCAGCTTCGCCAGCGTGTGGGTCTATCCGGTGGTGGACGAGACCATCGAGATCGACATCCAGGACAAGGATTTGCGCGTGGACACCTACCGCGCGTCGGGCGCGGGCGGGCAGCACGTCAACAAGACCGACAGCGCGGTGCGCATCACCCATATCCCGAGCAACATCGTCGTCCAGTGCCAGAACGAGCGCTCCCAGCACAAGAACCGCGCCGCGGCCATGAGCATGTTGCGCGCGCGCATGTACGACATGGAGCTGAAAAAGCGCGAGGCGGCGAAAGCCGAGGCCCACGAAGCCAAGACCGACATCGGCTGGGGCCACCAGATCCGCTCCTATGTGCTCCAGCCCTATCAGATGGTGAAGGATTTGCGCACCGGCGTGGAAATCGGCAACGCCCAGAAAGTCCTCGACGGCGGCATCGACCCGTTCCTGGAAGCCGCGCTCGCCCAGCGCATCCAGGGCGGCGACGCGAAGGCGTCGGCGTAGTACTTAGGACGAGCAGCGACAGGTTTCGCTGCGTGGGGCTAACGCAGTATCTGCTGCATGCGCTCTAAAAACCGGACGATCACAAGCATAAGTAGAGAACCAAACGCCGACGACCGTATCTCGTACGGGCCCACGTTTCGGTCGAGAAAGTATGTGAGTGTCGCAGCCCCGAGCTCGGCGTTCCCGGTCATGTCTTTGCAAATGACCGTTTTATCAAAAAGTTCCTTATATTTTGCATATCGCTGGCGGTAATGTGTGATCAAGTTCTTCGCGGCGGCTTGCGGGATCTCTTCCGGCTCGTCCAGCGCTTTTTCCATTGC
>DATDPM010000074.1:0-5906 GCA_035292745.1 Alphaproteobacteria bacterium
GGCGGGCGCAGCGAGATGATTCCCGCCGATGCCCGCGCCTTGTTCAAGGCGCGCCGTGTCGCCGTCGAGCCGATGGATACCGGCGCCGCCTGCCGCACCTATAACGTCTTGGTGGCGGAAGACCGTCTGGTCGCGGCGGCGTTGATCGCGGTGTGAGGGAATTCCGCGCCGTTCAGGTGCTTACGCGCTGAGGCGCGGGGTAATTGCGTCGCCGGACGGCGTCGCTCCGCTCGGATACAAGTCGGCCGCCGCCTCGTCGCGCGTCATGGTCCGCGGAAGGTAAATCCGGATCGACGTGCCTTTGCCGGGCTCGCTTTCGAGTTCCGCAAATCCGCCCGACTGCCGGGCAAAGCCGTGCACGGTGCTGAGCCCGAGGCCGGTGCCCTTGCCCAGATCTTTCGTGGTGTAGAACGGCTCGAAGGCCCGGCTGGCCACCTCCGGCGGCATGCCGATCCCGGTGTCGGTCACGGTGAACATGAGGTAATCGCCGGTCTGCGCGTCCCCGTGCTTGGCGGCCTCCTCACCGTCGAGACGAACATTCGCCAGCTCGATCGTAAGCGTCCCGCCGTGTGGCATCGCATCGCGGGCATTCATGGCGAGATTCAGGAGCGCGGCCTCGACCTGGCCGGGGTCCGCATAAGCCTGCCACAATCCAGACGGCATCACCGTTCTGATCGCGATGGTTTCGCCGAGCGTCGCCTGCAGCATGTCGACCAGACCCGCGACGAGACTGCCCGCATCGATCACTTCGGGGCGGAGCGGCTGTTTGCGCGAAGTGGCAAGCAATTGCCGCGTCAGATCCGCCGCGCGCAGGGCGCTCTTCAGGGTCATATCGGTCAGTTCCGACAACCGCGTGTCGCCCTCGGCCCGTTCGAATATCAACTCGAGATTCCCCAGTATCACGGTCAAAAGATTGTTGAAGTCGTGGGCGATCCCGCCGGCGAGCTGGCCGACCGCTTCCATCTTCTGCACCTCGCGCAGCTTGTCCTCGATCCTTTGGCTTTCCGTGGTGTCCTCCTCGATGGCGAGGAAATGGGTCATTTCTCCCAGGGCATTGCGGATCGGCGAGATGCTTTCGCGGGACCAATAGAGTTCGCCGTTCTTCTTGCGGTTCAGGAACGCGCCGCGCCATTCCCGGCCGGACGCGAGGCAGTCCCACAGCTCCTTGTACTGGGCCGCGGGCGTCATGCCGGATTTGAGGATGGCCGGCGTGCGGCCGATGACCTCGTGCGCACTGTAACCGGTGATCTCGAAGAATTTCGGGCTGACGTATTCGATAACCCCTTTGGTGTCGGTGATCATGATGGCGCAAGGGGACTGCTCGACGGCGTGGGAAAGCTTCCAGAGTTCGCTGTCGATGTGTCTGCGCTCGTCGAGAAGCCGGCGGCGCTCGATCTCCATCGCGATCCGCTGGCCGAATATCTGCAGCACCTCGCGGTCTTCGTCGGTGAATTCGCGGGGCTCGGGGTCGAGAAGGCAGGTGACCGCCACCACCCGCCCGTCCGGGCCGAGCGAGGGAAATCCGCAATACGAATAGGCGTTTCGTTCCTTCAGAAAGGGGGCCTCGGGAAACCGTTCGGCGACGGCGTCATAAGTCCGAATATCCTTGCTCTCGATCACGGTCGCGCAGGGCGTGGTACGCAGCGGGTAGCACCCCGCGTTAAGGGTCACGATTCCGTTTTCGTAGACGCTCAAGAAGCGCAGCTCGTCGCCGCAGATCTCGGAGAGGCATACGGTGGAAACGTCGAACAGCTCGCCGATCATCTCGGCGACGCCCTTGAAGACGTCGAGCGGGTCGCCGGAAAGCGTCATGCTCAGGGCATAGAGCTTTTTCAGGCGCCGAATCCGTTCGGCGGCTTCGGGATCTTCTTCGGGTCCGGGGCTGGGTCTTGGAAGGTCCATTGCCGCGTTCATTTCCGTGTGCGCCAGTCGCAAAGCGGGCGAAGGAAACAGAGCAAGAGTAAAAAAGACCACAAAATTATAAAGGAATTTCTCTATTTAGGGGGCCGTTCCCATAAAACATTGATTTCAAGTGCATATTTCACAGTCTTTGGGCGCCCGTTCCGGCCGCAAACATGGTTAACGCGAAGGCGGATACGCGCCGGCCGTGCGGTAACGCCAAACGGTTCGTTGCGGAAGACCGCCCGGCTGCCGCCGCGGAGTAGCGGCGCAGAAAATAGGGCGGGGCAAAAGCCCCGCCCGCAAACACCGGCCGATCGATGGGGAGGCCGGCTAACCGAGGTGCGAGGCGGACGCCATCGCATAAAGCATCGGGATCGAAAGCATCGTGTTGGTCCGCGAGGCCAAAAGGGCGATGCGCCCGGCCTTCTTCTTCTCGTCGGGCGAGGCCTGGACCATTCCCAGCACCTTCTTCTGGTTCGGCCAGATCAGGAACCACACGTTGAACCACATGATGGTCCCGAGCCACATGCCGAAGCCGATGCGGGTCGCGAGCGGCGTTCCCATGCTGCCAAGGCCCAGCGTCAGCGCGTCACCGAGATAGCCGTTGAGCCAGGCCTCGATAAGGCCGGTGATGATCGTGGACATCGCCGCCCAGCGGAACCAGAACAGCGCCGAAGGCGCGATCACCTTGCTGATCGCCGGCTTCTGCTCGTCGGGAATTTTGGGCATGCTGGGGATCTGGACGAAGTTGAAGTACCACAGCAGGCCGATCCACATGACGCCGCTCATGATGTGGAGCCAGCGGAAGAAGAACGACCAATAGGCGTCGCCGAAATATTCCATGATTCAGTTCCCCCGGCTCAGTGGATGGCGTTGACGATCAGGACCATGACCACGGTCAGGACCAGGCCCAGAACGACCGTCGCCTGCAAGGACTCCAACGGATTCTTCATCTCTCCCCTCCCGTAGCGAACGTTTTGATTTTCTACCACAAAATCTGGTAGCAGCCAAACCTTATCACACCACGACTGGACGAAACCGGGTATCAATCACCTCTATGTTTGGCTCGTCCCTGTCATATGGCATCCCCGGCCCGGGTGTGAAGCAAAAGCGCTCCTATTGCGCCTCGATGGTGCGCCGCCTCGACCGCGACCGCTTCCTGTGCGCGCTTTTTGCACCGGCTTCGCGGCGCGAAGACCTGTTGGCGCTCTATGCCTTCAATCTCGAGGTCGCCCGCATTCCCGAAGTCGTGCGCGAGCCGATCCTGGGTTCGGTGCGCCTGCAATGGTGGCGCGATACGATCGAAGGGATCTACAACGGAAATCCGCCGGCCCATGAGGTGGCCGCGGTCCTGGCGCAGGCCGTAACAGGGCATCGTCTCACGCGCGACCATTTCGATCGCCTGCTGGATGCGCGCGAGTTCGACCTGGGCGGCCAGCCGCCGGACGACGTGCCGGCGCTGCTCGCTTACGTCGAGGCCACGTCCGGCGGCCTGACGTCGCTCGCCCTCGAGATTCTCGACTCCGGCGAAGGCAATCGCCGAGCGGCGGAAGGAGCCGGCCGTGAGGTCGCCATCGCCTGGGCGCTCACCGGGTTGTTGCGCGCGGTCCCGTTCCACGCGCGCGCAAGGCGCGTGTATCTTCCCAAATCGCTCATGGACCGGGAAGGCGTGTCCGTTGCCGACGTGCTGGCGCTGCGCCCGTCGCCCGGCTTGGCCGCGGTCGTGCGCGAGATCGCCGATCTCGCCCGCCAACATCTCGCCGCGGCGCGGCGGCACGAGCGCGCGGCGCCGGAATGGGCGCGCCCGGCGTTGCTGCCGGGGGTGCTGGCGTCCTCGCATCTCTCGCGTATCGAGCGCGCCAAATTCAATCCCTTCGAGCTCCCGAACGAAACCGGCGGGCTGCGCCGCCAGCTTCGCCTGTGGCTGGCCGCCGTCCGCGGGAAAATCTGAACGGTTCGCGAAACGCCGTTGCCGCCGGCGGCCGCTTATGCTCCCTTCGCCGCCATGACCACGATCTTCGCCTTCGCCGGCGCCGCCATAGCCGAAATCGCCGGTTGCTTCGCCTTCTGGGCGTGGCTGCGGCTGGATAAGCCCGTGTGGTGGATCGTTCCCGGCACGCTCGGGCTGATGGTTTTCGCCTATCTGCTCACGCTCGTGCAGAGCGACACCGCGGGACGCGCCTTGGCCGCCTATGGCGGCGTGTTCATCGTCACCGCCTTCGCTTGGGCATGGGCGATCGAAGGCGTGCGGCCCGACCGGTGGGACGTCATCGGCGGCGCCATCTGCCTCATCGGCGCCGCCATCATCGTCTTCGGCCCCCGCCCGGCTTAGAATCCGCCGCCGATACGGAGCGGCGCCTGGCGGCGATTTCAGCTATTCTTGAAGGCGGAGGGGATGTTGCGGATTCCGTTTCCCATGGCGCGGCTTCTGGTGGTTGGCGGGGCGTGGCTTTCCGCGTCTCTGGGCCTCGCCGGCTTCGCCTTTCTCCTGACTCTTCTCGAGGCTCCACGCTGGCTCGCGCTGGGCACCGCGGTCTGCGTCGCACTCGCCGGGTTCTGCGAGTTTCAATGGAGCCGTTTGCGCTCGCTCGCTCGCCATCCGTTCCGCGTGCTCGCCGCCAGCCATGCGGTCGTGTTCGGCGCCGGCTCGCACCGCGCCGACGGCGCGCTCATTGCCGCCGCGACGGTCCGCGGCCGCACCGAGTTCGAGCAGCTTCACGGCGGGCAATCCAGCATCCGCCTCCAGAAATTCGTGGCCGAGCCGTCCGGCCTCGACGCGCCCGCCTTGCTCAGGGATTGGTGCTACGCCTGCGGCATCGGGGTGGCGACGCAGCGTGAAAATCCGGCGGTTCCGCAGGCCTTTGTTTCACCCTCGCGCTCGCTGCAACTCGACGTTCCGCTGCCCGATCCTTCCGCGCCCGCCGGAACGCGCTTCACCATCGCCGAGGAATTCTCGTTCGAAGCCGATCTCGAATCGCCCGCGCGGTTCGTGTTCCAGCCGTCGTATCCGGCGGCGACGCAAATCGTCGCAATCGTCTTCGACGGGCCGCGGCCGGTCAACGCGCGCTACCGGATCGAGCGTGGCCTCGGCAACGCAGAGTCCGATGAGCTGAAGACCGAGAACGGATCGCGCCTCGGCTTCGTCTGGAACCGCGCGGCGGCCGGCGATCAGCTCATCATCGACTGGGATTGGGATCCCGCGTCCCTTCCCAGGCCGATGTCCGAGACCGAGCGCCTCATCGCCGCCGCCCGCGTGCGGCAGGAGGAGATGCAAAAACGGCTGGCGATGCAATTCGGCGAGCTGGCGCCGGACGACGCCGACACCGCGCCCGCCGAGGAGCACTGGATCATCCGCGCGGCGCGCCAACGCGAAACGCTTTATACCGGCGGCGATCCGGGCGCGCCCAGCCTGCCCGGCGATTCCGGTTTCGCCGACGACGCGGACCAAACGCCGGCCGAGGAACACCCCATCATCAAGGCCGCCCGCGCCCGGGAGAAGCTTTACAAGACCGACTGATTCGCCCTCGCCGTTGTCCGCGCATTGGGACAGGGAAGGATGAGGGCGGCTTAAATCTGCACCGATTTGCATCGCTTCTGCGCCCATAAGCGGCGCTTTTGCACTCTTTTTGCTGACGCGATGCGGCCCGGCTGCCGATGCGGCGGGCGGCGCCGGTGCGCGGGTTTTCGCCGCTTTGCATACGCCGATATGCACCGCCCCGGCGGATTTCCATGGAAATGTTGGCAAATGTAAACACCCCGCCGGCCGCGCGAGGCGCTCGATCGTGTTCACCATGACAAAGAACGGGGCCAGGAATATAAACCTATCACGGGGCGAAGTCAATCGCCGAGCTGAGGGAGGGCCACCTTGTCGCCCTCACCCTCACCCTCACCCTCACCCTGGCCGAGCTTGCTGAAAACGCGCCCCCGGCGTGTTTTCATGACGCAAGCTCCCCGCAAAGCGGGAGAGGGAATGTGTTCTCCTCCCCCCTTGCGGGGGAGGTTGG
>DATDPM010000075.1:0-6590 GCA_035292745.1 Alphaproteobacteria bacterium
CATCCGGCGTCACGCCCTTGAGCCGGGCCAGGAGCGCCGCGGTGTAAACCACGAAGGCGGGCTCGTTGCGCTTGCCGCGGTTGGGAATGGGCGCGAGATAGGGCGCGTCGGTTTCGACCAGGAGCCGGTCCATCGGCACGGATTTCGCGGTCTCGCGCAAATCCTCGGCGTTCTTGAAGGTGATGATGCCGGAGAACGAGACGTAGAAGCCGATGCTCAGGGCGAAATCGGCCAGCGCCCGCGTGCCGGTGAAGCAATGGAGCAGGCCCGTGACCCCGCCCTTGCCCGCCGCTTCGCGCAAAATCTCCATGGTGTCGGATTCGGCGTCGCGGCTGTGGACGATGACGGGAAGGCCGGTTTCCCGCGCGGCCTCGAGGTGCGCGGCGAAGGCGGCGCGCTGATTCTCGCGGCTGCTGTGGGCGTAATAATAATCGAGCCCGGTCTCGCCCAGCCCGACGACCTTGGGATGGCGGGCGAGCGCGACCAGAAGCGCGGAATCCTTCGCCCCCTCCTCCCGGTCGGCCTCGTGCGGGTGGACGCCGACGGTGCAGTAAACGTCCGGGTAGGATTCGGCCACCGCGCGCACGCCATCGAAGGTGGAGAGCTTCGTCGAGATCGAGAGCATCGTGCCGACCCCGGCGTCGCGGGCGCGGGCAACCACGTCGTCGCGCTCGGCGGCGAAATCGGGGAAATCGAGGTGGCAGTGGCTGTCAACCAGCATCGGCCGCCTCTCCCACGTAGCGCGGGAACACGCCCACGGGTGCGGGCAAGGGCGTGCCCGCTTCAAGCCTGTATTCGGAGCCGATGTGCGCGAGCGTGCGCGCGTCTTGCGGGACGGCGAGCTGATCCAGAATCTTGGCCGAGGATTCGGGCATGAAGGGCTGGGTCAGGATCGCGACCTGGCGGATGGTTTCGGCCAGCGAATAAAGAACGGTTCCCATGCGCGCCATGTCGGTCTTTTTCAGGGCCCAGGGCGCCTGCTCGTCCACATAGCGGTTGCCGGCGCGGATCACCGCCCAGACGGCATCGAGCGCCTCGTGGAAGGCCTGGGTTTCCATGGCGCCGCGGATCTCGCCCGATAGGGCCTGCGCGCCGCGCGCCATCAAGGCTTCATCTTCGGGCGTGAATTCGCCGGGCTGCGGCACCTGCGCAACGCAGTTCTTGGCGATCATGGACAGCACGCGCTGGGCGAGATTGCCGTAATCGTTGGCGAGGTCGCTGTTGGTCCGGTGCACCATGGCCTTGTGGGAAAAATCGCCGTCCAGCCCGAATGGCACTTCGCGCAGCAGGAAATAGCGCACGGGATCGAGGCCGTAGGTCGCAACCAGCGCCAAAGGGTCGATGACGTTGCCCAGCGATTTCGAGATCTTCTGCCCCTCGTTGGTCCACCAGCCGTGGGCGAAGACGCGTTGCGGCGGCGCGATTCCCGCCGCCATCAGGAACGCCGGCCAGTAGACCGCGTGGAAGCGTAGGATGTCCTTGCCCACCATGTGAAGGTTGGCGGGCCAGAAGGCCGAGAACAATTCGGCGTTGGTGTCCGGATAGCCGACGGCGGTGAGGTAATTCGCCAGCGCGTCGAACCACACATACATGACGTGATCGGGGTCGCCGGGAACCGGGATGCCCCATTTGAAGCTGGTGCGGGACAGCGACAGATCGCGCAAGCCCGATTTGACGAAACTGGTGACTTCGTTGCGCCGTGAATCCGGGCCGATGCAATCCTTGTTGGCCTCGTAAAATTCCAGAAGCCGGTCCTGCCAATCGGACAGGCGGAAAAAATAGCTCGGCTCCTCGACCCAATCGACCTCGGCGCCCGAGGGCGCGCGCTTTTTTCCGTCCGCGCCGGTGGTCAGCTCGTCCTCGCCGTAATAGGCCTCGTCGCGCACCGCGTACCAGCCGCCGTATTTTTCCAGATAGATGTTGTCCCGGCCCTGGGGCGACTTGCGCGCAACGACCTCTTTCCACAGCGCCTGGCACGCGTGCTTGTGGCGCGGCTCGGTGGTGCGGATGAAATCGTCGTTGCTGAAGTTCATGGCCCGGGTTAGCGTGCGGAAATTCTCCGACACGTTGTCCACGAACCGCTGCGGATCCTGGCCCGCGGCGGCCGCCGCCTTCTCCACCTTCTGGCCGTGCTCGTCGGTGCCGGTCAGGAACATGACGCGGCGCCCGTCGAGCCGCATGAACCGCGCCAGCACGTCGCAGGCCAGCGTCGTGTACGCGTGGCCGATATGCGGCGCGTCGTTGACGTAATAGATCGGCGTGGTGATGTAATAGGGCGCGGGCATGTGCTTTCCGGGCCGGCGTCAAGCCGGCCGCTGTGCGGTTACGGCGCTGCGGCGTTCTCCAGGGCAACGAAGGCGCTCATCACGACCTGCTTGCGGTCGAGGTTGACGCTTTCGGCCCGGGCAAACAGGCGGCCCGCTTTTTCCCATAGCTCCACGAAGCGATCAAGGCCGCCGGCCCGCGCCACCCGCGCCAGCGCCGCGCCCTCGCCCGCCACGATCTCGTCGCCGGCAAAGTCGCCGCCGCGGGCGGAAAGGCGGATGGCGCGGGCGAGCCACCACAGGAACAGCTGGGTCACGGTGCGAAAACCTTCCTCGGCCCGCGCCGAGCGCTCGCAGAATTTCTGCAGCGCCGCGCCCGGGCTGCCGGCCGCGGCAATGACATCCACCATTTCCCGGTAAAGCTCGAGCCCGCCGGCTTGCGCCAAAGCCAGGGCCCGGCCCGGCGAGCCTTCCGCGAGCTTCACCAGCGCGGCGCGGTCCCGGTCTTCGAGCTCGGGGAGGAAGCGCGACAGCAATTGCCCGACCTCGGCGTCGGCAAGCGGACGCAACACGAGCTTGCGGCAGCGCGAGCGGATGGTGGCGACGACGCGCCCCGGCGCGTGGCACACCAGCAGGAGGACCGCCTGGGACGGCGGCTCTTCGAGAATCTTCAACAGCGCGTTGGCGGCGTTGCGGTTCATCCGATCGACGGCATCCACGACCACCACGCGATAGCCTCCCTCCGCCGGCGTCATGTGGAGGAATTCGTTCACCGAGCGCACGTCGTCCACCACGATCTCGGTACGCATCTTGCCGGTCTTGGGATCGGGGCTTATTTCGACCGTCATCAGATCGGCGTGGCCGCCGGCAGCGACGCGGCGGAACACGGGATGTTCGGCATCCATATCGAGGTTGTCCGCGCCGAACAGCCCCGGCGCCGTCCCGCCGGCCAGAAGGAACCGGGCGAAGCGGAAGGCCAGCGTCGCCTTGCCGATGCCTTCCGGCCCGCACATCAGCCAGGCATGAGGCAGCCGCCCCGAGCGCAGGCTGTCGGCGAACGCGCATTCCGCCGCCTCATGGCCGATGAGCTCGGGATTCTTGCGCGGCTCGGGCCACGGGGTCTCGTCCGTCATTTCAGTTCGACTCCGAGCCGCACGCGCACGATCTCGTGGATCGACTCGGCCACCAAGGAAGCCTCCATGCGGGCGTCCAGCACCGCGCAGCGCCGCGGCTCCCGTTTGGCGATCTCGAGGAAGCCATGGCGCAGCCGCTCGTGAAACTCAAGTTTCATCCGCTCGTAGCGTTGCGGATGCTCTCCCCTGCCGTGTGCGCGCTTCAGCCCCTCTTGCGGCGGCAGGTCGAGGACGATGGTGAGGTCCGGCGCGAATTCGCCGACGGTGATCCTGGTCAGCGCCGTCACCGCCTCGGCGCCGAGGCCGAGCCCATAGCCCTGATACGCAAGGGTCGAATCCGCGAACCGGTCGGACACCACCCATTTTCCCGCGGCCAGCGCGGGCTCGATGGTTTTCACGAGATGCTCGCGCCGCGCCGCGCAATGGAGCAGCGCCTCGGTCATGGCGTCCCAGCGGTCGATCGGGCCACCCACGAGGAGACCGCGAATCTGCTCCGCGCCCGGTGCGCCGCCCGGCTCGCGCGTCGCGAGCGCGTCGATTCCGGCGGCGCGCAAGGCCTCGGCCAAGAGCCGGACCTGGGTGGATTTGCCGGCCCCCTCGCCGCCTTCGAGCGTGATGAACCGGCCGCGGCTCAACGGCTGCTGCGACGGTTGCGGCGCGCCGCCGCTGCCGCGTGGCGCCTCATTGGATCGATCCCCAAACGACATGCCGCAGCGCGGCGACAACGCGCCCCGAAAATCCCAGCTTGCCGACGTCCGCACCCGCCACCAGCGGAATTTCGATGGGGTCCACGTCCGGCGCGGCGATGACGAGCTTGGCGATTTTCGTGCCCTTGACGATGGGGGCCGCGATCGGCCCGTCGTAATTCACCGTCACCTTCATGGCGCGGCGCGATTTGCGCGGCAGCGTCACCTTGACGTCGGATTCGATGGCCAACGGCACGGTTGCCGCGTCGCCCAGCCACACCTCGGCGTCGCTCACGGTATCGCCGGCCTTGAACAGGGCGTAGTTGTCGAACTCGCGGAAGCCCCAGTCCATCATCTTCTCGGATTCCTCGGCGCGGGACTTCATGCTGGAAAGCCCGTTGAGGACGAGGATGAGGCGCCGCTCTCCGCGCTTGGCGGAACCGGTTATTCCGTAGCCGCCCTGTTCCGTGTGACCGGTCTTCAATCCGTCGGCGCCCAGATCCTTATAAAGCAGCGGGTTGCGATTGCCCTGCTTGATCCCGTTATAGGTGAAGTTGAGCTCGCTGTAATAGCGATAGTACTCGGGGAAATCGGCGATGGTGCGGCGCGCCAGCAGCGCCAGATCCCGCGCCGTGGTGAGATGCTCCGGGTCGGGCCATCCGGTCACGTTCTTGAAGGTCGAGTTGGTGAGGCCGATCTCCTTGGCGCGGCGGTTCATCTCCTCGACATAGGCTTCCTCGCTCCCGTCCAATCCTTCCGCGACGGCGATGCACGCGTCGTTGCCGGACTGGACGACGATGCCGCGAATCAAATCCTCCACCTTCACCTTCGAGCCGACGGCGACGAACATCTTGCTGCCCTGCATGCGCCAGGCCTTCTCGCTGACCGGCAGCTCGTCGTCGAGCTTGACGCTTCCGTTCTTCAAATGCTCGAACAGGATATCGACGGTCATCATCTTGCTCATGGACGAAGGGTGCATGAGCTCGTCGGCGTTCTTCTCGAACAGCACGGCGTGCGTATCGTATTCGACGAGGATCGCCTGCTTGGCTTCGGTATCGATGGCGTGCGCCGCTCCGCCCGCCCCGAGCACGAGCGCGAGCGCCAGGAGCAACGCCGCGGCCATGCGGCCCGTGATCGAATTCATCGCTGTGATCTGCGTCATGATTACCTTCAGCTTCGCGCGTTATTGCGCGGTTGTCGCGTTTCCCGCGCTCCGGCACGGATTTCCCACCGTCTCGTCCGGGCTGCGGCCCAAACCGCGCCGGCGGCAGGCCGGCCGCGGCTATTCGGCGACGATCAGTTGGGCGTCCTTATAGCCCGCCTTGATCACGCGATCCAACATCCGATCGGCGGAGCCGAGATCGTTGAGGGGCCCGAGCCGGACCCGGAACATCTGCGTATCGCCGACCTGAACCGGCGTGATCCTGGTCTGCCCCAGCGGCGAAAGAACCGCCTGAAGCCGGTTGGCGTTGTCGAATTGGCTGAAGGCCCCCGCCTGGACATACAAGTTGGTCGGCCCCGGCGGGACTTGGGTGACCACCGGAGGCAGCGGCGCGGTTGGATTGGCGGCGGCGACGGCGTGCGATGCCACGGGCGGCGCGGTCGGGTCGGCGGCGGCGACGGCGTGCGATGCCGCGGGCGGCGCGGGCACTTGGGCGGGCGCTGGCGGCTTTGCCGCGGCGCTTGCCCCGGGCGCCGGCAATTCCTGGGCTTCGACCGGCGCTCTCGGTACCGCGGCGACCGAAGGCTCCGGCTCCTTCTCGTTCGAATCGCGCGGCAGGGCGCTTGCGATCTGGCGGCTCTGGTCGGCGACGATCTCGACCCGGACCTTGGCGGTCCCCGCCGTTTCGAATCCGAGCAGCTGCGCCGCGCGGCGCGATAAATCCACGATGCGGCCGTTGACGAACGGGCCGCGGTCGTTGACGCGGACCAAAAGCGAACGCCCGTTCTCGAGATTGGTGACGCGCGCGATGCTGGGCAGCGGCAAGGTCTTGTGCGCGCCCGTCACCTCGTTCATGTCGAAGATTTCGCCGTTCGCCGTGAACTTGCCGTGGAAATCCGGCCCGTACCACGAGGCGATGCCGGTCTCGACGTAGTGATAGTCGGCGCCGGGGTAATACCAGACGCCCTCGACCTCGTAGGGCTTGCCGACTTTGTAGACCGGATGCGCTTCCGGCGCCGGCTTCGCCGTCGCCTGTTTGATTTCCTTGGCGGTGTTGGTGACGATCTCGGTTTCCGCGCAAGAGGCGAGCAAGAGACTTGCCGCGGCGGCGAGACAGGGCGCGTAGAAACGCGCGAAACGGCGGAACGGCATCATTCGGATGCGGCTTCCCCGGAGCCGAAGTCGCTGCAGATTATCGATCCTCCAAACGGTCGGCAAGCGTTCCCACGGTCACGGCGAAAAGGAACGCCGGATTCCACGTCATCAGGACGCGGAAGTTGCCGTAAACGAGATACGCCTTGCCGTCCGGCCCGTCGGGCAGGATGAGCAAGGCCTGAAGATCGCG
>DATDPM010000076.1:0-11292 GCA_035292745.1 Alphaproteobacteria bacterium
GTTGGGAGACGGTCCGTCCGCGGGCAGCAGCGCCTGCTCGCGCCCCCCCTGGGGCGGCAGGACATCGACCACGACTTTGGCTTCGCTGCGGAAGTGGCGGAAGCGGGCGGACTCGATTGCCGATATGGTGACGGCCACTTCCTGCCCGTCCGTGCTTTCCTCGAGCGCGGTGACGAACGGCGGCAGATCCTTGCGCACCGCGTCGAGATCGACGTCGGCGGGCGACGCGAAGGTGAGCCGCAGCGCGTTGCCCTGCTGTGCGGCCTGGTAATCGACCAGGCCCGGCCAATCGAAGACGATACGGCTGTACTCGCCGTGAACGCCGGCGCGCACCGGTACATTGCGCGCGGCGGCGCCCGACTTGGCTTGCGCGGACCCGCGCCTCAAGTCGATCGCCAGCGAATTGCCGCTTTGGAAATCGTCGGCCCGAAAATCGCCCGACAGCGTGAACACGGCCTTGCGGCCGCCGTCTTCGAGGCGCGCGTCCGTCACATAGCCCTTGAGCCGGCGCTCGACCTGCTCGAACGAGCCTTCCATCGGCCGATCGAACGAGACCGTGAGCTCATGGCCATGGACCGCGACGCTGTGCCCGACCGGCGATTTCCAATCGAAGACGATGCGTCCCCAATCGCCGTGATCGGCGGCGCGCAACCGGACCGGCTCGCCGGCATGGGCGGGCGGCGCCGCGCCGAACGCGAGGATCGCGCAAACCGCGAGCGCGCGGCGCAATGCGGCGTTCGGTGCGGGCAACGGCATCAAAAGGCTCCTTGGGTTGGGGTCATGACGATGTCCACCCGGCGCGCCAGTTCGAGCCGGCGCAGCCAGGGCAGATCGTCGGGAAGTTCGGAGAAATGCGAATCCGAGTCGCCGAAGGCGGAAATGTCGCGATCGAATCCGGCGCGGTTCAGCGCCTCCGCCACCGCCGTGGCCCGCGTCAGCGACAGATCCCAATTCGAGGCGTAGGCGCCGGTGACCGGCGTCGGATCGGTGTGCCCCACCACTTCGACGTCGTTGGCGATGTTCCTGAGCACGCCCGCCAGATCGAACAGCGCGGCGGCGCCCTTCGTCTCAAGCGTGGCGCTGCCCGGCGGAAACAGAAGATCGCCGGGAAGCGAAATGACCAGCCGTTCGCCCATGAAATAGATCACGGCGTTCTGCAGCAGCAGGTTGGATTTGCCCTGCGCCTCCAGCACGGTGCCGAGATAGCCGAGGTCCAGCCCCGGCAGGGCGGCGACCCCGCCCGCGTCGGGCCGCGAGGCTCCGGTTGCGGCATCCGGCGAAACCAGTTGCGCGACGTTCCGCGAGAAGGCTTGGGTCAGGCCTTTCCACTTTCCGGTCTCGACCTGGGACATCGAAAACAGGAGCACGAAGAAGGTGAGCAAGAGGCAGAACAGATCGCCGAAGGTGATGAGCCACGGATTGTCGCCCGGGACCGGAGATTCGGCGGGATCGAGGGTGGCGAGATCGGGGTCGATCATGGCTGGGGCGCGAGGTTGCGGAAATCGAGCCGCGGTTCGTCTTCGGCGCGGGCGCGCACCGTGAAGCGGATTTCATTCGGGCTTCCGTGATCCATTCCGGCGGCGACGCTGGTTTTCGGCGCGCCTTCATCCACCAGCGCACGCGCCAGCAGCGAGGCCTCCGTGATGGCAATCGCCGGCTGCGTGCTGCCCAGGCCGGCCCGTGCCTCGGCCTCGAAGCGGAAGCCCGGCGCGCCGCGCTTGACGGCCGCCGCGACGGCGGCAAGCACGGGCTTGGCCTCGGGCTTGATATCGGTGCCGTAGAACACGGCGGCGATGGGAAGCGCGAACCGCAGCTCGTTGCGCGCGGGAATTTCTTCCATCCGCACATCGGGGAAGACGCCGCGGATGCGCGTGGCCAGGCGCTCGCGCACGACCTCGGGCCCGGCCAGCGCCTCGGCCTCGGGCGGCGTGCCCGCGCCGGTTCGCACGCCTTCGGTGCCGAAGGCGAGCGACTCACTCAAGCTGTGGAGGGCGTCGCGGACCCGGTCGTGCTCGACCTTGGAAATATTCGCGAGCATGACGAAGAACGACAGCAGCAGACAGATGAGATTGGCGAAGGTGATGAGCCAGGGGCGGGCCTGCTGTCCGCCGACGCCGGTCGCTGCGATCTCGGAATCGAATGCCTGTAGCTCTTGCTCGAACATCAAGGTCTTGGCGCCAAGCGCGCCGGCCCAGCCGGGCTAATCGAAGCTCTTGAGAAGGGCGTCGATTTCGTCCTGGTTTTTGGCATTTGCCGGCAATTGCGGCCCGCACAGCAGATCGCCGTCCGACTTCGCCGTTTTCGGCGTCTTGGGCGCGCCCGAACTCGAAGGAACGGCAGCAGCGCCGCCCAAGGCCGCGGTCAGCGATTCGATTCGCGCCTCGATGTTCTTCAAGGCGGTTACGATCTTGCCGATGCGCTGTCCGGTGATGTCCTGGAAATTGCACGCCTCGTAGATGCGCGTCACCTCTTCGGCGAGCTTTATGGCCGGGTCGACTTCGAGCGAGTTGGCGATCGCCTCGATCTTCTCGGCTGCATCCAGAATCGCGCCGGTGGCGTCTTCGGTGTGGGCGACGATGGCATCCAACTCGTCCGTCGCCTCGCGGATGTGCTTCTCGCGAATATCGTCCGGGCAAAGTGCCGCGATCTCGCGCTTGGCGGTGTGGATGTAGCGGACCAGGGATTCGAGCTCGTGAATCACCTTGAGATCGGCAGGCGTGATGTCGCCGTGCAGGGTGGAGGCAACGCTTTCGACCACTTCCCTGATCTCCTGGCGCGAAATCTTGGCGGCCGAATTATCGGGCGCTCTGCTGACGGACTCGGGGCTGGCTCCGGCGGTCATGGGAAAATCCCCCGCGGATGGACGGCGCTAGAACGCGCCGATGACGCTTTCGATCTTGGTCTTGAGGGTGGCCGCGTTGAACGGCTTGACGATGTAGTTGTTGACCCCGGCCTCCTTGGCCGCGACCACGTTGTCGGTCTTGCTTTCGGCGGTGATCATGATGAAGGGCGTGGCTTTGAGCTTCACGTCCTTGCGCACTTCGCGCAGCAACTGAAGGCCGGTCATGGGCTCCATGTTCCAGTCGGAGATCACCAGGCCGTATTGCTTGTCGCGGAGCTTCTGCAGCGCATCGCTGCCGTCGCTCGCCTCGTCGACATTGTCGAAGCCCAGCTGCTTCAACAGATTGCGGATGATGCGGAGCATCGTCTTGTAGTCATCCACAATCAGGATGTTCATGGCTTTGTCGACGGACATCTAGCACTCCTTCGATTCGGCTCGTCCCGGGCCGCGGCCGGACCCCGCCCGCACCCTAGTCGGGGATCGGTTAAATTAAGGTTAAGCCAACGGGGCCAGAGGCTTAGGTTCCGCCGGCGCCAGCCGTCTGGGACAGCTCGTGGCGGCGGGCCAACTCGCCCGTGATCTCCTTGGCCTTGGCGGGATTCATCTGGGCCAGAATGGGCGCGACCTTGGCCTCCTTCATGCGCTCGACGACATCGAGAAGGATGTCCATGTCGAGCTGCTCGAAGATCGGCGCCGCGTCCTTCGGCTTCATGTTCTCGTAGATCTTCACCAGGCTCTTCATCTTGGCGTTTTCCTGCTCGTCGTAGGTCTTGAGCAGGCCCTTGATCTGGCCCTGGAGATCTTTCATCTCCACGACTTTTTCATCGACCCGCTTTTGGCCCGCGGCGAGCATCCCTTCGCGGGTGTCGAGCATCTTTTCGCGCGTGTCCAGCTCCTCGCGGCGCTTGGCGAGCGCCTGCAGGGTGTTGAGCTCGGCGTCGCTGAACGTGTCTTCGTCCGCGTGGCGGGACGCCGCTTTCGCTTCCCCCTCGACAGCCGGCGCCGCATCGCTCTTTCCCGGCTCTCCCGGAATGGCGGAGTCGGCGAACGGAGGGGCCGGCAGGGCGGCCGCGGCATCGGCAGATTCCGGCGCGGCGCTTGGCGCCGCCGCATCGGGCTTCGCCGGATCGGCGGCGGCGGCCCGCGATCCGACCGAAACGGCCTGGAACGCCACCGACAGACCCTGCCACAGATCGGCGACCCGCACCGTCAGCATGAGGGCGGCGGTAAAGACGGTGACGAGAAGGATGCGGATGGACATGAATTTGCCGATCGCCGCGGTCAACGCGCCTGTTCGAGGGCCGCGAGCAGCTCGCGTTCGACACCCGAGAGATTGCGCGCGTCACCGCCCGAGGCGCGGGGCGCGGGCCTGGGCGCGGCGGCACCGGTTTGCGCCGGGCGCGCGCCGGTGAGTTTCCGGCTGAGCTCGGAGGCGATGCGATCGCCCCGTTCGGTGACGAAGGCGAGATCGTCGCGCAGCGCCTTGGCCTCGCCGATGCGCTCGCGAAGGGCGGCGGCCGTCACGCTTCCCGCTTCCTTGAGGCGCGCGATGCCGGTTTCGGCCTGTTCCGCCGCCTGATTGAATTTGGCGAGAACCTGCTTCAGCTCCGCCTCGTTGCGGCGCAGTGCCGCAAGCCGGCGGTTGAGCACCATGCAGAATCCGATGGTCGCAGTGAGCAGCACCGCAACGACGATGTCGAGGACCACGAGCAGCGTCATTCGTTTTCCTCCTCTTGTTGACTGAGCGGGCGGTCGATCCGGATGGCGATGTGCCGGCCGCGACGGCCGACTCTGCCGCTGAACATCGGCAGCTCGCCGCAGCGGAGCGTGACGTCGGTATCGGGCGTGGCGTTCAGCGCGAGGCGCGAGCCGACTTTCCAGTCGATGACGTCGCCCAGGGTGATTTCCTGCTCGTCCAGCACCGCCTCGATATGGACATCGGTGAGCCATAGCTCGGAAACCAGATGGCTTTCCCAGATCGAGTCGCGGCCGAACTTCTCGCCCATGAACATCTGCAGGAGAAGTTCGCGCACCGGCTCGAGGGTGGCATAGGGAATCAGGAGATCCATGCGGCCGCCGCGGTCTTCCATGTCGATTCGCAGCTTGGCGACGATCGCGGCGTTCGCCTGGCGGGCGATGGTGGCGAAACGCGGATTGGTCTCCAGCCGGTCGAAGCGGAAGGTGACGGGGCTGAGCGGATCGAATGCGGCGGAAAGGTCGGAGAGCACCACGTAGATCATGCGCTCGACCAGCGTGCGCTCGATGGTGGTGTAGGGGCGGCCCTCGATGCGCATGGTGGCGGTGCCGCGCCGTCCGCCCAGCAGCACGTCCACGATCGAATAGATGAGCGAGCTGTCGACCGTGACCAGGCCGTAGTTGTCCCATTCCTCCGCCTTGAACACGGACAGCATCGCCGGCAACGGGATGCTGTTGACGTAGTCGCCGAAGCGGACCGACGTGATGTTGTCGAGCGAGACTTCGACGTTGTCGCCGGTGAAGTTGCGCAAACTGGTGGACATCATGCGCACGAGGCGGTCGAACACGACCTCGAGCATGGGCAGGCGCTCGTAAGACACGAGCGCGCTGTTGACGATGGCGCGTATGCCCGAGCTGTCGCCCGCGCCGCCGCCGACGTCGTCGAAGCCGAGCAGGCTGTCGATTTCATCCTGATTGAGGACGCGGGTGGACTGGCCGGGACCCTGCTGGCCCCCAGCTTCCGCGGCGGCGGTGTCTTCGTCGCCGGCCATGGCGGCCCATTCCGCCGCCATGCGCTCTTCTTCGGTCATTTCTTTCGATGGAGCCTTGGTTGCAGCTTCGGCCATGTGCGCGCTATTGGATCAACATTTCCTTGAACAACACGTCCCGGACATCGGCGGGCTGCGCGGCGATCTGCGCGCGCGCGAGCAGATCTTCGCGCAGGCGGTAGAGGCCGGCGGAGCCGCGCAGGTCTTCCGCGCGCATCTCGCGCAGATAGACTTGGAAGTTGTCCACCACGCGCGGCAGGACCTGTTCGAGAATCTTCTGGTCTTCCGGCTTGCCGAGCTCGAGCGCGACCTTGAGCTTCAGGAAGCTCGTGCGCTTGCCGTTCGTGTTGAGGTTGACGAGGAGGTCCGGGATGTCGAAGAAGATCGCGGTATGGGCCGGCTCGGCCTCTTTCTGGGCCTCATCGGCGGGTTTGTCGCCGCCGCCCAGGATGCCGCTGAAATAGACGCCGGCCGCGCCGCCCCCCAACACCACCAAGAGGGGGAGCACGATGAAGAGGACGATCCTTTTTCCGCTCCACTTTTTCGCGGCTGGCGCGGCGCCTTCGCCCTCTTGTCCTTCGACTTTGGCGTCATTCTCAAGTGCTTGATCCGTCATTATGCCCGCCCGGGAAACCGATTGAGGCGGATGCCTCGCAGCGCCGCCCAGGGCCAAATTAGCCGGGTTTAGTTAACGAGAGGTTGAGGCGGCCCGTGGTTTTGCGGAAAACCGCCGCCTTCGGCAAAGCCTACCCGGCAAAGCCTGCCGGGTGCGGCCGGTTCCGCCCGGGAGAAGCGGGGCCCCGCCGCCGGTAACGGCCTGATTTTTCGCCAGCGGCCCCTTGGCACGGGCCGTGCAGCGGGACCGGGGAAATTAAATTACCGATACGGCCTGCGTGACATGGAAAACGCCTCTTTCGTGGCTCTGTCCCGGCAGATGGTGTTGGAGCGACAGATGGATATGGTCGCCAACAACATCGCCAACATCAACACCCCGGCCTACAAGGGCCAGCGGATGGTGTTCATGGAGTATCTGGCGCAGCTGCCCGACGGGACTCTGTCATACGTCGAGAATGTCGCCCAAACGCGCGACACCAGCGAGGGCGCCTTCACGTCCACCGGCAACACCTTCGATCTCGCGATCCGGGGCGACGCCTATTTCGTCGTGAACACGCCGCTGGGCGACCGCTACACGCGCAACGGGCGCTTCGCGCTCGACCCCACGGGGCGGCTGGTCACCAGCGACGGCTATGCGCTGCTGGACTCCAGCAACCAGCCGATCGTCATTCCCGAGGATGCGACCGACGTCGAGGTTTCCGAGGACGGAACGATATCCACCGGCTCGCCGGTCGTGCCCAAGACATCGAACCAGGTCGGCCAGATCAAGCTGGTGCGCTTCGCCGACCAGCAGGAACTGATCAAGACCGGAAGCGGCCTTTATTCCACGCAGCAGACGCCGCAGCCGGCAAGCGACGCCGCCATCATCCAGGGCATGGTCGAGGAATCGAACGTGCAGGCGGTATTGGAGATTACCCGCATGATCGCCGTGCAACGCGCCTATGACCAGGCGGAGAACGTGATCCGAGCCGACGACGAGATGCTGCAGCTGGCAATTCAGAAACTGACGCAGACCAGCTAGTTTTTTGTAAGGAACCCGATCCATGAGAGCTCTCAATATCGCCGCCACCGGCATGCTGGCCCAACAGCTGAACGTGGAGGTGATCTCCAACAACATCGCCAACATGAACACCACCGCCTACAAGCGGCAGCGGGCCGAATTCCAGGATCTGCTGTACCAGAACGAGTTGGTCGTCGGTTCCACGTCGTCGGATTCGGGCTCCATCGTTCCCTCCGGCATTCAGCTGGGCCTGGGCGTGCGCACCGCGGCGGTGTACCGGATGACCGGCCAGGGCCAGATCATCACCACCGAGAACACCCTCGACCTCGCGGTCCAGGGCAAAGGCTATTTCCAGGTCACCCTGCCGAGCGGCGAGACCGCCTATACCCGCGCCGGTTCATTCCAGCTCAGCCCCGAAGGGCAGATCGTGACCGCCAACGGCTACACGGTGCAGCCGGGCATCACCATCCCCACCGACGCGATCGACGTCACCGTCAATTCGAGCGGCGAAGTGCAGGTGACGATCACGGGCCAGGTGCAGCCGCAGACCGTGGGCCAATTGGAACTGGCGACCTTCCCCAATGAAGTCGGCCTGCAGGCGCTGGGCGACAATCTCTTTGCCGAGACGCCGGCCTCGGGCAGCGCGACCACGGGCGTGCCCGGCTCGACCGGCTTCGGCACCATGCTCCAGGGGTTCCTGGAAACCTCGAACGTGGACGTGGTCCAGGAGATCACCAATCTCATCCGCGCCCAGCGCGCCTATGAGATGAACTCCAAGGTGATCGAGACCTCGGACCAGATGCTCCAAACCATGACGCAACTCCGTTAGGAACCGGCGCATGACACGCAGCCTCTTCATCGTCATTTTCCTCGGCCTCGCGCTTTTATCGGGCGCAGGCGCCCAGGCGGCGCCCGTGCTGCGCGGCTCGGTCACGGTGGACGACGACATGATCCGCCTCGGCGACATCTTCGACGACGCCGGCGACAAGGCCGATACCGTGGTGGCGACCGCGCCCCCGTTCGGGCGTCAGGCCGTCTACGACGCGGAGTGGCTTTTCAACGTCGCCCGCGCCAACGGGCTCGAATGGCAGCCCGCCTCGCGCACCGATCACGTAACGATCGAGCGCGCCGCCCATGCCGTGCCGGCAGCCCAGATCGAGGACGCGTTGAAGGCCGCGGTCGCCAAGGAAGTCGCCGCAAGAGGCGGCAGCAATAAAGTGCTGGTGAACGTGGACAACCGCAGCATCACGCTTTACGCCGACCCCGAGTCGGACGGCACGATCCAGATTCGCGACCTTTGGCTCGACCGCGACGCATCCCGCTTCACCGCAACCATCGCCGCAGGCGATCAGCCGGGCGCGCATACCACCAAGGTCTCGGGCCGCGTTTACCAAGTGACGTCGGTGCCGGTGCTGACCCGGCGCGTCGCCGCCAGCGACGTGGTGGGCGCCGATGACATCCGCTTCGTCGACGTGCGCAACGATGCCTTGGCCAGCGACGTGATCACCGACCCGGATGTCCTGATCGGCATGAGCCCGCGCCGGCAGGCCGTGGACGGCGTGCCGCTCCGCGCCGGGGACTTCCGCGCGCCCATCGTGGTGAGCAAAGGCACGCTCCTGACCATGATCGTGCAGACGCCCTATATGCTGCTGACCGCGCAAGGGCGCGCCGTCGAGGACGGCGCCAAGGGCGACATAATCAAAGTGATGAACACGCAAAGCAAGACGACGGTGGACGCCGTCGTGGACAGCGCCTCGCGCGTCTTTGTGCAAACGCCGGCGGCCATGCAGGCCGCGGCCGGCGCCGGCGGACGGACGCTCGCGAGATGAGGAGAGAGCGCATGACTTTCGCATCGACGGCATTCCGCGCCGGGATCGTCTTGACCGCCTTCGCCGCCTCGGGCTGCAACATGCTGACGCGGCTTTCCGAAGTGGGCGACGCGCCCAAGCTCACCACCATCCAGAATCCGACGATGGCGCCCAATTACCAGCCCGTGACCATGCCCATGCCCGCGCCCGTGGTGGCCGAGCGCCAGCCCAGCTCGCTGTGGCGTCCGGGGGCCCGCGACTTCCTCAAGGATCAGCGGGCGAGCAACGTCGGCGACATCGTGACGGTCGTGGTCGACCTCAACGACCAGGCGAAGTTCGACAACGAGACCAAGCGCGGGCGCGACGTCTCCGAGGACGCGGGCCTCACCAACTTCATGGGTTTCGAGCAGGGGCTGAAAAAGGTCCTGCCCGAGGGCCTCAGCAACACGTCCTTGGTGAAGGGAAGCAGCAAGAGCGCCGTGGATGGGTCGGGGAGCGTGGACCGCAAGGAGCAAATCACCGTGCGCGTCGCCGCCGTCGTGACCCAGGTGCTGCCCAACGGCAACCTGGTGCTCCAGGGGCGCCAGGAGATGCGGGTGAATTTCGAAGTCCGCGACCTGCAGGTGGCCGGAATCATCCGCCCGCAAGACATCAGCTCGACCAACACCATCAAATACGACCAGATCGCCGAGGCGCGCATCGCCTACGGCGGCCGCGGCCAGATCAGCGACGTGCAGCAGCCGCGCTACGGCGAGCAGATGTTCGACATCATCTTCCCGTTCTAGGCCGCGAACGGCGGCGAAAAAGACAAAGGGGATGCCGATGCCGCAGTTTCATTTCGAGAACGTTTCGCTGGTATTGGTCGAGGCCAACCGCGACATCCGCAGCACCATCCGCACGAGCCTGGAGCACGAGGGGTTCGGGCAGGTGCGCGACACGCACCGCCTGGACCGCGCCCAGGGCTGGGTCCTGGAGGCGGCGCCGGATCTCTTGATCGCGGATTCCGACTATCTCGACGCCTGCCGCATGTTCCGGGGAATCCGGCATCAGGAATTGGGCGCCGACCCGTTCGTGCCGATCATCGCGGTTTCCACCGCCGGAATGCCGCCCCGGATCCGCCGGGCGATCGATTCCGGGGCCGACCAGATTCTGGTCAAGCCGGTCACGATCGAGCATCTGCTGGAGCGGGTGCTTCGTCTCATTCGAAGCCGCAAGCCCTTCGTGGTCACCTGCGACTACATCGGGCCCGATCGCCGGCGCGAGCCGCGGCCCGGGCCGAGCGCGCCCTTGATCGAGGTTCCCAACGCGCTGCGCACCAAGGCGACGCGAAGCGCGGACCCGATTACGCTGCGCCGGGACATCCAGCGCGCCATCGCCGAAATCAACCAGCGCAAGATGGAGCGCAACGCGTTTCAGATCGCCTGGCTGGTGGAGCGCATCGTCGATCTGGCCGCGACCCCCGAGCGCGCGGCGCATCTCAATCGTCTGCTCGACTCCGCCGAGGACCTGGCGCGCCGGCTTGCCGGGACCGCGCAGGATCACGTTTCCGGCCTGTGCCGGTCGCTTATTCAGGTGACGGCGAAATTGGTGCGCGACGGCGCCGCGGCCGATGCCCGCGACATCAAGGTTCTGCCGCATCTGGCGGCGGCGATCCACGCCGCTTTTCCCGACAACGGCGCAACCGCCGTCATCGCCCGCGAAATTACGGATACGGTTTCCCGCCTGACCGCCGACTGAGCGGCGGGCCTAGAGCGTGATCTAGCGCCCGACGATTTCGGCGGCCCAGCGCAGGAACGACAAATCCGAGATTCCGCCCGGGCCGATGATGTACATGAAGCCCGAAATCGGCGCCATCTGCATCGGCGCGCCCGGCGGCGAGACGACGTCGCCCGACACCACCCAGATGACGCCCGCAATCGGACCGAGGTACGTCTTGCGGACCCGGTCCGGCCCCAGCGCGTTGTACGCCTTGCGCCCGACATTGGCGCAAAAGCGCGCCGCGAGCTTGGGCACGTCGTTGTAATCAATCCGCATGATCTGGGCGATCCGCTCCTGGTTTTGGCCCGTGTAGGGACAGATGTTTTCGACCGCCCGCGCCGGAAAGGCGACGGTGAGAAACAGCGCCGGCGCCAGCCACCCCAACCATTTCATGCATCTTCCCCCTGGCGGCGAATCGGATCACGGCCGGATTGCGCCGCAATCCGCCCGTTTCGGCCGGTCCGCGGCGCCGATCCCTCAATGATTGGCGAAAATGCGTGCGCGTCAAGCCCCGAGCGGCGGGAG
>DATDPM010000077.1:0-15584 GCA_035292745.1 Alphaproteobacteria bacterium
CTCAGGAAATCGAAGCGCGCGGATACCATTTCCTTCATGACCTCTTTCCACGCATCGGGAAGCTTCGGGTTGAAGACGGCGCTCTGGCCCTTGTGGATTTCGGTGGCGACGTAGTTCAACCATTCTTGAAGCCGGACGCGCGCAGCATGAGGTGTCTGTTCTCGATCGCATAGGACACGCCCGACGGCGTCCGCGCGTTGTCCTCGAGAACCATGAGCTGGCCTTGATCGTCGCGCACGATGTCGATGCCGCAAATGTGGACATATGTATCGAACGCCACCGGGACGCCGATCATTTCGGGGCGATAGTTGGCGTTGCCGAGGACGAGATCGTCGGGGATGACCTTGTTCTTCAAAATTCTCTGCTTGCCGTATATGTCGGCCAGAAAATAGTTGAGGGCGGCAACCCGCTGAACGACGCCCGCCGCGATGGTGGTCCAATCGCGCCGCGACAGGATGCGGGGCACGACATCGAACGGCAAAATCCGGTCGATCGAATCCTTGTCGCTGTACACCGTGAAAGTGATGCCGAGATTGAACAGCTCGCGTTCCGCCGCCCGGGCGCGGCGCGCCAGTTGCGTTCCGCTCATGCGGGCAAGCCGCTCGACGACGCGCTTGGCGTGATCGGCGGGGGCGTCCTTGCGGCCCAGCAATTCGCAATAGAAATCGTTTTGATCGTAATCCTGCAATCCGAAGTTCCCGGGATGATTCCTCGCGCTTTCCAATAATGTTAGCACAACCGGCCGCGGATTCGCGATCCCCTATGCCAATCAGCCGCGGGGGCGGCGCCCGGCGACGCGCCATTCGCGCAAAGGAATATTGCGTGAGATTTTCGTCCCGTAATGGATGGCTCGGAAGAGAGCGGATGCCAATATGTATTCCGGGATCACCGTCGCGCCCAAGAACATCTTCGGGACGACATCACTGCCGCCGGCCGCAATCCATATGCTAAGATTGCGGGGGTTTTGCCCAAGTGTAAATCCAGGGGATGCGGCATGGCGGTCTTGTATGTGGCGAGAAGTTCGAATGCCTCGAAGTGGGGCGCCAACGTCGGACTGACGAAACACATTTATAAGGTGGGCGTTGCCGATGAATCGGCCGAAGCCGCGGTGAAGGCGCTCAACCAATCGGCGCATGCCGGCGAGACCGATTGGAAGCTCGTGAAGAAGGAAGAAGCGGAAGGAATCGACGAGGCGTCCGCGATCGCGCGCCTTGCGCGTAAAGAAAGAATGGTCGATCCCGCGCTCTATCCGAAGATCAAGGGGGTGCGCGGCATCTTCAAGGTCAAGATCGTCAACGTCGAGAACCAACTGTTCGTCAAACAGGCGCTCGAGAACCTGCAGACGAAAAACATCAAGATTTCGCACCCCGAGATCGCCGCCTATCTCATTCATTGTGTCCTGAAATGACGGCGCGTTACGGACAAAGCTCCTTCGAGGCGTTCGCGGTCTCAAGATAAGCGATCACGCCGGCGCGCTCCCGATCGCCGGGAACGCCGTCGTAGGTCATGATCGTTCCCGGCACCGCTTCGGTCGGCTTTTTCAGGAATTTGTCGAGCACCGCCGCCGCCCGTCGCATGGCCGTGATCTCGTTCCGGCACGCAGGATTCCAAATGCGGCGGCCGCCGGCTTATCGGCTGTATCGAGCGCGACACGCCGGAGAATTGACATTTCGAAGGAGTGTGCGGCTATTATCAAGACGGCCGCATGAACGCGGCATCGCGTCTCGGTCCCATGATTAGAACAATTTTAATGCGTCACCAGCGTCATTCCGTTTCCGTCGCGCCTCTTTTGGGAATGGCGCTTTCTGCACTGCCGTCGGCGGTTACCGAGCCGCTTCTTGGTATGGCGGCGGGCGCGATCGTCCGGCGGCATCCCGGCCTGTTCGGCCGATTTCGAAACGAGCTGGGTTTTCTGATCGACCCCGTCGATTTGCCGCTGTGCCTTGTCGTGCGCCTCGGCCGGACGTATCCGGCGCTCACGCTCGTTCGGCGCGACGCATGTCCCCGGGTGGATGCGACGATCCGGGCGCCGCTCGCGGTATTGATCGATCTCCTGGAGGGAAGGGTCGACGGCGACGCAGCGTTCTTCTCGCGCGATCTCGTGATCGAAGGCGATACCGAGGCCGTGCTTACCCTTCGCAATGCGATCGACGGGGCCGAGATTCGCGTGATCGAGGATGTGGCCTCGCTGCTCGGGCCGCTGGCAGGGATCGCAGGCCATGCCTGCCGCGGAGGACTGGTGCTGATCGAAGGCGCCGCCGCGCGGGCCGAGCAGTTGCTGCGCGCCATCGGCATACAGGGGCGCGTCGGCCCATGAACGCGCTTGAACTCGTTGCGCCGGCGGGAACGCCCGCCGCGTTGCGGGCGGCGCTCGATGCCGGGGCCGATGCCGTTTACCTCGGGTTTCGCGACGAAACCAACGCACGCAATTTTCCCGGCCTTAACTTTTCCGCGGAGGAGCTCGAAGAATCGATCGCGCTTGCCCACGGCCGGGGCCGCAAGGTTCTGGTTGCGGTCAACACCTTTCCGGGCGCCGGCAACTCCGGCCCTTGGCGCCGCGCCATCGATACGGCGGCGGCGCTGCGCGCGGACGGCGTGATTCTCGCCGACATCGGCCTTCTCGATTATGCGGCGCGCGTGCATCCGGACCTGCCGCGGCATTTGTCGGTGCAGGCTTCGGCGGCCAATGCCGAGGCGATCCGTTTTTATCATGACGCCTTCGCGATCCGGCGCGTCGTGCTGCCCCGCGTGCTGACGATCGAGGAGGTCGCCCGAGTCACCGCCGAAGTCCCCTGCGGCACCGAGGTGTTCGCTTTCGGCGGGCTCTGCGTGATGGCGGAGGGTCGCTGCGCATTGTCTTCTTATGCCGCGGGCCGGTCGCCCAACAAGGATGGCGTGTGTTCCCCGCCGAGCCGCGTCCGTTACGAAAAGAACGGCGGCACGGTGGTTGCGCGCCTCGGCGAATTCGTCATCGACGTTTTCGAGCCGGGCCAGCCGGCGGGATATCCGACGCTGTGCAAGGGGCGGTTTCAGGTCTGCGGCCGGCAGATGTATTTGTTTGAAGAGCCGACGTCGCTCAACGTCCTTGCCCTGCTTCCGGAGCTGGTTGCGGCCGGTGTCCGTGCGATCAAGATCGAAGGCCGCCAGCGCGGTCGCGCCTATGTGGCGGAGGTCGTCGGTGCGTTCCGCCGCGCCATCGATGCCGTGGCAAGGGGTGAGCGGTTCCAGGAAAATGTCCTCGCGGCGATGACCGAAGGTGCGCGCGGCACGATCGGCGCGTTGGATAAGAAATGGCAGTGACGGAGCCGGGGCGGCGGGCGGCCCTTACCTTGGGGCCGGTGCTTTTCAACTGGCCGCCGGAAATCAAGCGCGACTTTTATTTCCGTATCGCCGATGAAGCGCCGGTTGACCGCGTTTGCCTTGGAGAGGTCGTGTGCTCGAAACGGACCTCGTTTTTCGACCCGTATTTGCCGGAGGTGGCCGAGCGCCTGCAGCGCGGCGGCAAGACGGCGATCGTTTCGACGCTCGCACTGGCGACGTCCGTGCGCGAGATCGCCGCGCTCCGCGATCTGATCGCCGGATGCGAGTTGCCGGTCGAGGCAAACGACACGGCGGCACTGGCGCTCCTGTCCGGGCGGCCGCATATCGTCGGCCCGTTCGTCAATGTCTATAACGAGGATACGCTTCGATTTCTTGCCCGCCGCGGGGCGCAACGCATCGCGCTGCCGGTCGAGCTTCCGGCATCGGCGCTTGGGGCTCTCGCCGCGGCCGCGGCCGGGGAAGGGGTCGAATTGGAAGTTCAGGTGTTCGGCCGGCTGCCGCTTGCCATTTCCGCCCGGTGCTATCACGCGCGCGCCCATGGTCTGCACAAGGACGGCTGCCGGTATGTGTGCGGCGGCGATCCCGACGGGATGGCGGTCGAAACGGTGGATGGCAAGGGGTTCCTGGCGGTCAACGGGACTCAGACGCTTTCCCACGGCGTCGTCAATCTCGCCGCCGAGGTGCCGGAGATGTGCCGGCTTGGAATAACAAGCTTCCGGCTCTCGCCGCACTCTGTCGATATGGTCGCGGTCTCCCGGTTGATGCGGAGTATCCTCGACGGCTGCGAGGACGCCGATGCTGTGAGTCGCCGCATTTCCGAGCTCGTTTCTTTTGCGCCGTGCGTGAACGGCTTCTACCACGGCGGCGACGGCGCGACATTCGTCGTCGCAGGAACGCCGGCCCGATAGTCCGTGTTTGTCCGGTGCCCTCCGAATCGTCCCGGATGACTCCCTCATGCGGCGACCGCTTCAGGCCTATCGGCTGTTTTTTCCCGCGGCGGCGCTCTACGCGCTCGCGGCCGTGCCGCTATGGGCGCTCGAATATGCGGGGCTGCTGCCGGTGTTGCGCGGCAGCGGCTGGGCCTCGTGGCACGGCCACGAGATGGTTTTCGGCTACGCCTTGGCCGTCATCGGCGGCTATTTGCTGACCAAGTTATCGCCCCGCGCCTTGCTCGCCGTGTTCGCGTTGTGGCTGCTGGGCCGAGTGAGTTATCTCGGGCTTCCGTTTCCGCCGGCCGTCGAGGCATCGATCGCGATCTCGTTTCCGGCCTGCCTCTTCGCCTTCGCGGGAATGCCGTTTCTGCGCGCGGCGAAGACCTGGCGCAACGCGATGTTCGCAGGGGTATTGGCGGCGCTCGTGCTGGCGGCACTCGCCTACGAAAGCGGTGCGCTGGGCGCCTTGGTGGCGGGCGAGGCGCGGGGCGTCGGACTCGGCATCGACGTCGTGACGCTGCTCATGTTCGCGATGGGCGGCCGCGTGATCGCCGCGGCGACTTCGGGCGCGCTTCGCCTCAAAGGCGTGCATCTGCACGGCGTGGCCCAGCCGCGGCTCGAAGCGGCGGGTGCGGCGGCGATCGTGGCGATGGCGGCGCTGGATTTCTGGGGCCGCGCGCCGAACCTCGCCGCCGTGGCCGCGCTCGCGGGTGCCGCGGCCGTGGCATTGCGCCTGTTCAAGTGGCGCATGTGGCGGGCGATGGATGCGCCGGAACTTGGCAGTTTACATCTCGGCTATGCCTGGCTTGCGGTCGGGCTCGCCGCGAAGGCGTCGTCGCTTGCGCTGGGTATTCCGCCGCCCTTCGATGCGCTGCACGGGGTCATGGTGGGCGCGCTCGGCACGCTGTCGCTGGCGATGATGGCGCGTGTATCGCTGCAGCGCAGCCAAAGGCCCATCGCCTTCCCGCCGGCCGTGACCCTATCCATCGCCATGATATCCGGCGCCGCCATCTGCCGCCTGCTTGCGGCCGTGCCCGCGCTGCGCCTTCCCATGATCGCAACGGCCAGCCTGTTCTGGGTATTCGCCTTCGCGCTTTTCGCGGTCTTTCTTTTCCGGCTCGAAGCGGCTCCGGTCAGGCGGGAACCGTGATCCCTTTCGTCACCGCGGGCCGCGCGGCGATTTCATCGAGCCAGCGATTGACGTTGGGGAAAGGCCCGGCGTCGATGCCCAACGCCTTATGCACGCGCAGCCACGGCCAAGTGGCGATGTCGGCGATGGTGTAGTCGTCGCCGGCCAGATAATGCGTCTCCCCCAGGCGCCGTTCGACGACGCCATAGAGACGCAATGTTTCCTTGCGATAGCGTTCGAGGGCGTAGGGAATCTCGCGGGTCAAGTCGACGAAGTGCCACAGCTGGCCCAGCATCGGCCCGATATGCCCGACCTGGAAGAACAGCCATTCGAGCGTCTCGATGCGCTGGGCGGGATCGGACGGCAAGAGCCGGCCCGATTTCTCCGCGAGATAGATCAGGATCGCGCCCGATTCGAAAACGCGCCGGCCGGTTTCCCGGTCGACGATCGCCGGAATCTTTCCGTTGGGATTGATCTTCAGATATGCGGGCGCATGTTGCTCGCCCGCGGAAAGATCGATTTTGACGACGTCGTAGGGAACGCCGATTTCCTCCAGCATGATGGAGGCCTTGTATCCGTTGGGCGTCCTCGCCGTATAAAGCGCGATCATCGCGTGCCTCGCAGCCGAACCGTCACGTGTCCTGTTTCCGGAACAATCCGAAGCGGACCATGATGGAAGGCAGAATCAGAAGATTGAGGATCGTCGAGGACACGAGCCCGCCGATGATGATGGCGGCCATGGGGCCCATGATCTCGCGCCCGGGATTGTCGCTGTTCACCGCAATCGGCAACATGGCAAGCGCGGTGACCAGCGCGGTGATCAGGATCGACGGCAGGCGCTCCTGAGCGCCGCGGATGGCCGTTTCCAGATTCCACGGCAAGCCTTCCTTGTCCACCAGATGCTGGAAGTGCGAGACCAGCATGATGGAATTGCGAAGCGTGATGCCGAACAGCGTCACGAAGCCGACCAGCGAGCCGACCGACAGCCACCCGCCGGTATAAAGCGCGGCGAGCACGCCGCCCACCAGCGAGAACGGCAAATTGACGAGCACGAGCAGGACGTTGCGGACGCGCCGCAGGGCGATGTAAAGCAGCGCCATGATCGCCGCGCCGGCGATGAGGGAATGAACGAGGAGATCCTCGCGCGACTTCGCCTGAGCCACGGCCGCGCCCGTGAACTCGAGATAGACCTCGGGCGGGAAATCCACCTCCGCATGGATGCGCTGCTGCAACTCGTCGAAGAAGGAGTTGAGGTCGCGGCCCGCGACGTTGCAGGTGAGCGTCTGAAGGCGCTGTCCGCCCGCATGCAGCACGACATAGCGCCCCGATCCCTGGCGCACGTCGGCCACGTCCGATAGCGGAACCATCGACCCGTCGGCGGTGACCAGCGGCAGTTTCGCGACCGAATCCGGATTGGTGCGCAGATCGGGGGCGAGCACGACCGAAACCGGGAGCACGCGGTTGCCGTCATAGGTTTCGCCGACCGGCTTTCCCTCGTAGGCGATCTGGACCGCCTCGAACACCTGACGCGGCGAGAGGCCGCGCCGCGCCAGCTCGTCGAGCCGCACGCGCACGCCCAATTGGGGCACGGCCGGCGGCGCCCGGAGCTGGATGTCGGTCGCGCCCTCGATCTTGCGCATGACGGCCGCAACCTCCAGCGCCTTGCGGTCGAGCACGTCGAGGTCGTTGCCGTAGATGTTGACGACGATGGGCGAGGTGTAGCCGGAGATGGTCTCGTCCACCCGTTCGGTCAGGAAGGTGTTGACCTCGGCTGTGACCCCGGGCATACCCGCGAGGACCGAGCGGATCGAGTCGAGGACCCGTTGCTGCTCGGGGCCGGAAAGCGGATCGAGGTCGACCTCGTATTCGGCGTAGTGGCTGCCGTATGTATCCGCGCCGCGCTCCGCCCGCCCGGCCCATTGCGACATCGAGCGCACGCCCGGAATTTTCAGAACCTGGTGCGTGATCTCGCTGCCGATCCGGATCGTTTCGGCGATCGAGGTTCCCGGCACGCCCGAGGTGTGGATCATGTAGTGCCCCTCGCGCAAATCGGGGAGGAACCCGCCGCCCAGATGCGGGAGAACGGCGATGCCGGCGCCGCAGAACACGAGGACCGTGACGATGGCAAGATCGGCGCGCTTGCCGATCACCCGCAGGACTCGGCCGTAGGCCGGTTTTAGAATCCGCACGAGCGGCGGGTCGCTTGCGGTCAGTCGTTCGGTCGCCAGCATCCAGGCGCACAGCGCCGGCGTCACCGTGAGCGCGGTGACGAGTGAGGCCATGATGGCGAGGATGTAGGCGACGCCGAGCGGCTCGAACATGCGCCCGGCCACGCCGGAAAGCGTCAAGAGCGGCACGAACACCATGGCGACGATGAAGCTCGCGTACACCACCGAGCCGCGCACCTCCATCGAGGCGTCGAACACCACGTCGTGCATCGGGCGGGGACGCTGCAGGCGCCGGTTTTCGCGCAGGCGGCGGTAGATGTTCTCGGTGTCGATGATGGCGTCGTCCACCACCTCGCCCAGCGCGATGGCAAGCCCGCCCAGCACCATGATGTTGATGCTGTGGCCGGTCTCGATCAGAACCAGAAAGGCCGCGAGCAGCGAGAGCGGGATCGCGGTGGCCGAAATGAACGCGCTGCGGAAGTTGAACAGGAACAGGAACAGCACCGAAACCACCAGCACGCCGCCGATGAGGAGATGGACCGAGATGTTCTTGAGAGAGGCCTCGATGTAATTGGCGGGGCGGAACAGCTCCGGGTGCAAATCGATTCCGCCCTCGGCCAGAAGGGTCTTGAATTCGCGCAGCACCTTTTCGACGTCGCGCGTGACCGCCATGGTGCTTGCGCCGTATTGGCCGATCACCATCATGACGACGCCTTGTTCGCCGTCGATCTGCGCGCCGCTGATGTTGGGCGCGGCGCCGATCGCCACGTCCGCGACGTCGCCGAGCGTGATGCTTCCGCCGTCGCGGTGCGCGAGCACGACCTTGGCGAGATCTTCCGGCGTGCGCGGCTGGCCTTCCGCGCGAAGCGAGATCCGCTGGTTCGCGCTTTCGACGAATCCAGCGCCGATGATGCCGGTCGCCTGGCTGGCGGCGGCCACCACGTCCTGCAGTGAAAGCCCGAACCGCTGCAGGCGATCGGGCCGGACCTGGACCTGGAGTTGCCGGATGTCGCCGCCGAAGACGTTGAGATCGGCGACTCCCGGCACGCTCAATATCCGCGGCTTGATGGTCCAATCCACCAGCGTGCGCAACTCCATAGCCGAATGGTTTTTCGACGTGAGCCCGATGGTCATGACGGTGGCGGCCGACGAGCTGAGCGGGACCATGATGGGCGGCCCCAATCCCGGCGGCAGGAGCGACGTGACGCTGCCCAAGCGCTCGGCCACCAATTGACGCGCGCGGTAAAGGTCGGTCGATTCGGCGAAGGTCAGCGTCACCACCGAAAGACCCTGAATGGACTGGGAGCGTACCGTCTCGAGGCCGACGAGGCCGCCCAGCGCGCTCTCGATCGGCTGCGAGACGATCACTTCGACTTCGCTTGCCGAAAGCCCGGGCGATTCGGTTTGGATGACGACGAGCTTGGGCGAGAACTCGGGGAAGATATCGAGGCTCGTCTTCCACATGCGGTAGCCGCCGAACACGAGCAACAGGCAGGCGATGCCGACGACGACTCCGCGGAAACGAATTGAGAAGCGGACGATCGAGCCCAACATGAGACCGGCGCGCGACGGCTAGTTGTTGTCTTCGTCCCGGATCTGCCAGCGGAACTCTTCCGCGTACAGCATCTGGGCGCCGGCGACGACGACGGTGTCGCCGGGTTTTACCGTATCGTTCACGAACCAGCCGCCCGGAGCCTCGGTCTTGGTGGAAACCGGCCGCCGGACGAAATGCGTGTTGTCGATCTGGACATAGGTCCAGGATTGGCCGAGCGCCCATATCACCGCCGACTGCGGGATGACGACGCCGGTCGCGGCGCTCTTGGCCTCGTCCACCCATACGTCGAGCCGCATGGCGGCGCGAAGGCCGGCGGCGGCGGTGCGGAAAAAATGAGTCTCGCCCTGAATCACCGGATCGGAGACGGGAGCCGGCGATACATAGGCCGCCGGCACGGCGTTGGCGCGATCGCCGTCGCGCGCAACCTGCACGGTTTCGGTTCCGGCGGGGAGCGTTTGCCCCGGCGGCAGCGTCACCAGAAGCAGCGCATCCTGGTGCTTGATCAGGCGATCGAACTCGGGTGAGGCGCCGCCGAGCGCCCAGACCGTCAGCACCTGGCCCCACTGCTGGCGCGTCTCGTCGCGCACCGCTTCCGTATCCGCTTCGAAGCGCCGCATCTCCGCCTGATTGCGCTTCCACTCGGCTTCCGCCTGTTGGATGCGCTTGGTGGCGATGTCGCCCTCCTCCTTGCGGAGGGCCGAAAGGCGATCGTACTCGGCTTTGAACGCCGCAAGCGTCGCGCGCGCGACATCCGCCTGCCCCTGCGCCGAGGTGTAACGCGCACGCTGGGCCAGCAGCGGCTGGATATCCGCGACCCGCCCGAAGGCGGCGATTTGCGGGGCAAAATCGACGGACTTCAGCACTTGCGTGCGCAAGCCGCTGCGTTCCTGAATTTCCGCATCGAGCCGCAGCACGTTGAAGCCGCCCACGACTTCGACCCGTCCGGCCTCCGATCCCACCGCTTCCCGGCGGTCGGCGCGGCGCAGCGCGTCCCCGCGCTCGGGCGCGGCGCCGTCTTTATCCGCGCCTTCGCCGGCGCCGCTCATCGCCGGCGCGAGGCGATCCTCCGCCTCGTGGATCGAAGCCTTGCGTTCCGGCGTGAGCAGCATGACGGCGAATATCGCGGCCAGCGCGGCGGCGCCGGTCCACAGCGCAACGCGAAGGAAGCGGTGCGAGGGCTTGCGGTGGATCATTTTGCGGCCCCGTCGCGCTTGGGTTCCGCGGGCGGCGCGTTCGTGACGCCCAGATCCTCGGGCAACGCATCTGCATCGAGGGGCCGCTGTACCGCGTCCTCCACGCCGCCCCAGGCCCGGAGGGCGTCGATCTTGGCCTTGAGCTCCGCGCGCTGTGCCGCGATCAGCTCGATCTCGGCCTCCACCAGCGAGAGACGGTCGGCCTCGCCGTAGGCGATCAGTTTCTTGACGTCCTCGAGCCGCCGGCTCTGCTGGGCGACCAGGCCCTTGGCCGTGTTCCAGGAGTTCAGTGCGGCCTCGAAGCGCACGCGCGCGGTCGAAAGCCCGGCGAACACGCCGGCTTCGAGCGAGGTGAAACGCGCGGCCTCGAGCTTGCGCTTGGCCTCGGCCTCGGCGATCGGCCCTTCGTTGCTGTTGAGGATGGGGAGCAGGATCATGGCGCCGAGGCTCTTGACCCAGTCGCCCTGGTCCCACAGGAGTCCGGGCGAAAGGTTGAGATCGGGATATTGCCGGGCGATCTCCTCGCGAAGCGTCGCTTCGGCCGCGGCGTAGCGGGCAAGACCCTGGCGCAGGTCCAATCTATTTTGCAGCGCCGCCTTTTGCGCGGTTTCGGCGGGAAGAGTTCCGAATTCCCCCGAAGCCAGCTTGTCGAAGCCGAGCGGCATCCCTTCGATCCGGTCGAACGGAAGTCCCAGCGCCTCGGCCAGCGACGCGCGCCCGGCGCGGATATTCCCGTCGGCCCCGTCCACGGCAAGACGCGTCTCCTGGAGGCGCAGGCGCGCGAGCGTGACTTCGGAGGGGCTCGCTTCGCCCGCTTTCTCGCGGCGCTCCAGCATGGCGACTTCCTGGCTGCGGATGTCGAGCTCGCGTTTCAACAGCGCCGATGTCGCGTCCGCGGCAAATGCCTCGACGAAGCGCTGGCGCAGACGGCTTCGCACGCGCCACGCCGTCTCGGCGATCGAAAGCCGCGCTTCCTCGCTCAGTTGTTCGGCGCGGGCGATCCGCGCATCGCGCTTGCCGCCGAGCTCGATCGGGATATCGAGGCCAAGCCCGATGCTCCAGGGCGAATCCACGGTGCCTTGGCCGGTGTGATGTTCGAGCAGCGGGCCGCCCCTGGGATTGGGCCTTTGGCCCGCGGTGATCGCCGCCGCGCGCTGCACCTCGAGATTGGCGCGGGCCACCTCCATGTCGGGATGGAAATAGACGGCCATCAGCGTCAGGGCCGCGAGATCCCATTGCTGCGGCGGCCATTGCGCGACCGCGTCGCCGTGGCGCTCCATGAATGCGCGAAGGCCTTGGTCATCGCTGCGGCGCGCGCCCAGTTCGGTCGCGATCCGGGCGGGTTCGAGCGGCTGCGGCCGATACGACTGGAGGGCGCAGCCCAAAACGGGCAGCGCCAGGAGGACGGCGGCCACGCGCCGGATCGTTGAAGTGCCGGGAGTCAAAGTCGTGATCGCTCGTCACATGATTATCGCCGCCGGTCCCCGCCGAAACGGCCCCGCGCGGCGTCGCTGGTTGCTACATGCCTGGAACCCTTGCGTTTTCGCTGGGCTCCCGGCGGCGTTACAATAGAAGTCCGGGGGCGATCTTTCCACCCCTTTCCGGGCGGCTTTTCCTCGCGATCCGGGCATTTTCGCCCTATCCTGCGCCGGGATTTTCACGGGGCAGTTGACCTTTTGCCCTTCCTCGATCACGATTCGCCGCGACTGCGAACTGAAACGACCGGAAACGGGCAGGACAAAAGCATGACGGATCGCAAAGTCATCGGCATCGGCTCGGCCGAATCCCGCAAGTCGGGAAACGAGCCCCGCGACACGCTGTTCGCCGAGGAAAAGCCGCTGGTCGGCGACTTCCGGTTCGGCAAGGAGACGGCCTCCGTCTTCGACGACATGGTGGACCGCTCGGTCCCGTTCTATCACGAGATCCAGCGCATGACGGGCGACATCGCCGCGGATTTCGGGGTGGCGGGAACCAATCTCTACGATTTGGGGTGCGCCACCGGCAATACGATGCTGGCGCTCGACCCGATGGTGGATCCCGGCGTGCGCTTCGTCGGCATCGACAATTCCGACGACATGCTCGCCAAGGCGCGTCAGAAGCTCGAGGCGCAGGGCGTGCAGCGCGCCTACGATCTGGTGAATGCCGATCTCGACCAGTGCCAGTTCATCGAGAACGCCTCCGTCGCGGTCATGAACTTGACTTTGCAGTTCGTGCGGCCGCTGTACCGCGAGCGGGTGATTCGCCGAATCCACGAGGGGCTCAACGATTCGGGATGCCTCATCCTGGTCGAGAAGATCACGCTCACCGATTCGCTCCTCAATCGCCTGTTCATCAAACACTATTACGAGATGAAGCGGCGCAACGGCTATTCGAATGTCGAGATCTCGTCGAAGCGCGAAGCGCTCGAGAACGTGCTCATCCCGTACCGCTATGAAGAGAATCGCGACATGCTGCTCAATGCCGGCTACAGCAGCGTCGAGGAATTCTTCCGCTGGTACAACTTCTGCGGCGTCCTCGCGGTCAAATAAACGATGACGGCCGAGCCAGGCGCGCCGGGCACCGCCGACTCTTGGCTGGTGCGGGCCGGAAATTTTCTGTTCCGTTACCGGAACTATGCTTTCCCGCTGCTTCTCATCCCGCTGGTCGTGCTGTTCGCGCCGCTGGATGACGGCGAGGGAAGGGGCGGCACGCTCGACGCGCTGGTGATCTTGCTCGCGGTCCTGGGCCAGGGGCTGCGCGCCGCCGTCGTCGGGCTCGCCTATATCAAGCGGGGCGGGCTGAACAAGCGGGTGTACGCCAAGGATCTGGTGACCGAAGGCCTGTTCGCCCATTGCCGCAACCCGTTATATGTCGGCAATCTTCTGCTGCTTCTGGCACTGCTCGTCATCGTCAACAATCTCTGGGCCTATGTGATCGGCGGCGGCTTCTTCGTATTCGCCTATGTCGCCATCGTCGCGGCCGAGGAAAAATACCTGCGCGGGAAGTTCGGGGCCGGTTACGAGGAATATTGCCGGCGCGTCAACCGCTGGATCCCCGATTTTCGCGGCATCGGCGCGACATTGGCCAGCATGAGTTTCAACTGGCGCCGCGTGCTCCTCAAGGAATACAGCAGTTTCTATTCCTGGACGGTCGTGGCGCTGTTGCTCGAAACCGTGAAGGCGCTGCGCCACGCCGACACGGCGATGGCCGAGGCGCGTTTGGCGATGCTCGGCGCGCTGTTCGCCGCCGCCACGGCGGTTTTCCTGACCGTCTATTTCCTGAAAAAAACCCGAAGGCTCGTGGATCGCGCCGTCTGATCCGGCGGTCCGGCGCAATCACAGATTCGCCAGGAACGCGTCGAGCGCCGCCGTCACCACGGGCTCGGTCAGGGTCGGCGCGTGTCCGACGCCCGGCAGCGTCACTTGGACGAGATCGGGCTTTTCCGCCTTCATGCGCCGGAAGGTCGCCTCGCCCAGCACGTCGGATTCCCCGCCGCGCACCGCAAGCACGGGAATTTTCGCGACGCCCCGGTAGAGCGCCCACAAATCGGCGGGGATGCCGGCGGGCTTCTCGAGCGGCTTGACGATGTTCGGGTCCCAATCGGCGTGAAGCAGGCCGTCGCCGCCCTCCTTGTAGGTGGCGCGGGTGAATTTGAGCCATCCTGCATCGGTTTGGATCGAAAGCTTGGGGAAGGTGCGGCGCATTTCGCGCACCGCATGCTCCCAATCCGGTTGCGGGCGCATGGCGCGGAGGATGTCGAAGATGCGGCCCATCCCGCCCGCCTCTATCTCGGGGCCGACGTCGTCGAGGACAATGGCGCGCACCGCGGACGGCATCACGACGGCAAGCCCCATCGCCACGAGGCCGCCCAGCGACACGCCGATGGCGACGACCCCATGCGTGTTGGTGGCCGCCAGCAGATGGCGCGCGTCGTCGACATAGGTGCGGGGCTCGTAGTGGCGCCAGTCGGGGTCGTAGTCGGAACGTCCCCGTCCGCGGTAATCGAGGCTGAGCACGCGCCGCGACGCGGAAAGCCGCACGGCAACGTCGTGGAAGTCCCGGGAATTCCGTGCCAAACCGGGAAGGCACAGCGCCGTCGCGCGGCGCGCCGCGTGCGGCCCATAGTCGCGGTAATAGAGCCGCAGCCCGTCCTGCGCCGTGATATAGCCGTCGCGGAATCCGGTCTCGGGCGGCGCGGCCGCCGGTCCAGGCGGAACGACGCTCAATTCTGCCCTTGGGAAATGTGCAGGTCGTCCTCGAGGGACTGGGCGACGGTGGTTTTGCCGAGGCGGTGACGATAGACCTGAAGATTCTCGAGCACGCGCTGCACATAGTCGCGTGTCTCGGTGAACGGGATCATTTCGACCCAGTCGATGGCGTCGACTTCGCGCGAACGCGGATCGCCGTTGTCCTTCATCCAGCCGCGCAGCCGCGCCGGCCCGGCGTTATAGGCGGCGATCGCCAATACATAAGAGCCGTCGAAACGCCGCAAAAGATCGGCGAGATACGCGGCCCCGAGCTTCAAATTGTATTCGGGATCGGAGTGGAGCCTCTTGTGCGAGAAGTCCACGCCCAGGTTCCGCGCCATCTGTTTGGCGGTCGCGGGCATCAGCTGCATCAGCCCGCGGGCGCCCGCGCTGCTTTCGGCGAGCGTGTCGAAGGCGCTTTCCTGGCGCATCATGGCGAGCAGGAGCGCGGCTTCGGGATCGTCGCCGTCGGGCGGGTGGGGAACGGGATAACCGGTGCCGACCAAGACGACGCCGGTGCGGACCGCGCGTTTGGCCACGGTGACGGCGACGTCGGGGCGATTCGCGTCGAGCGCAAGCTGGCCGATGAGGGCGACCTCGCCCGGCTCCTTGGCCAGTTCGAGCAGGTGCAGGATGAAGGGGCGAACGCGCCCTTCCTCGCCGATCTGGCCCAATTGACGCACGACGGTGACGAGCTCGCGCCCCTCGAAGCGGGCCGCGTCGTCCGCGGAGGGCTGCGGATCGGCCGGCAAGTCGAGGCCCTTCTTGCCGTCGAGCCGGGAGGCGGCGAGCTGGCCGTGATAGGTGGTGATATAGGCGGCGGCACGGCCGTACCATTCCTGGGAAAGGCCGGGCTTATCCTTCATCAATTCGGCGGCGCGCCCGGCCCAATAGGCGCCGCGCGCCCGGCTGACCGGATAGCGCGATGCATCGAAGGCCTGCTTGAAGTGATTGAAGGCGGTGGCGGGTTCCTGGAGGAAGCGCAGCGCGATCCACCCGGCCAGCCATTCCGCCTCGGGCAGGGCCGATCCTTCGGTCAGGCCGTGGCGGCTCGCCAGCC
>DATDPM010000078.1:0-17491 GCA_035292745.1 Alphaproteobacteria bacterium
CGTGTCGAATACGTGATGCAAGGCCACCGTCAGCTCGATCACGCCCAGGCTCGCGCCCAGATGCCCGCCCGTGGACGAAACCGCGTCGATGGTCTCGCGGCGCAGCTCGTCGGCCAATTGCCGCAGCTCGTCGCCCGAAAAGTCCCGGGTCGCGGCCGGCTCCAACACCTTGTCCAGCAACGGCGTCGTGGAAGTCATGACTGATGTTCCCTCATGAAAGCTTCATGGCTGCGGCGGCGCGCCCGCCCGCGGCGGCTATGGAAATCCCCATGCCCCGGCACCGGCGGCAGTCTCCAGCCGGCGGGGCGAAATCTTCAAGTTTGTGAGCCGGGAGTGTAGTACCTGGGCCTCGGCCCTTAAACCTGATTTTACCCCTTGCGGAAATCCTCGGGGCTTGTTCCACGGCCCCGGCACAAAGTTGTCACGGCCGCGGGCTTTGCAACGGGAAGGCGTGCCATGGCACGTGCCCAGGGCGTTTTTCCGCGGCATTCAAGCCGCCATGCAGCCGGCCACCCCGCGGATGGCGCACCAGGCGAAGCCGCCGGGGCCCAGCGCCACGCGCCCTGCCACGGGGTCGAGGCGGCGCAGCAGGGCGGTCAGGCGCGCCGCGATTTCGACGATCACCGCCGATTCCAGGGCGAGTCTGCGGCTCTTCAACTTTCCGGGCAAAAGCCGCGCCACGGCCAGCAGCTCCTCGACGCCGTCGAGCGTCCGGTCCATCACCCGCCGCAAGCCCGGCGTCGCCGCCGCCCGGCCCAGGTCCGCCACGGTCGCTCCTTCCGCCGCCATCCAGTCCTGCGGCAGATAGACGCGGTCGAGATTGCGGTAATCGTCGGCGCAATCCTGGAGATGGTTGATGACCTGGAGCGCGTTGCACAGCGCGTCGCAGGCCGGATAGCCGTCCCGGCTCTCGCCGTGCAGGTCGAGAAGGTAGCGGCCGACCGGCGCCGCCGACTGGTTGCAATAGCCCATCAGGTCTTCCCAGTCGCGGTAACGCAGTTTGGTCGCGTCGCGCTTGAAGGCGGCAACCAGGTCCACGCAATGCTGCGGCGTCACCTTGGTCTCGACCAGGCTCCGGCGCAGGCGGTAGGCTGTCTCGAAGCCGGGAACGTCGCGCATGCGCCCGGTGATCGCCTGCTCGAATCGCTCCAGCCGCGCCACCTTGTCGTCGGGCGAAAGCTTGGGGTTGTCGGCGATGTCGTCGATGGCCCGTGCGAATCCGTAGAACAGCGCGACATGGGGGCGCAGCCGCGGCGCGATCAGAAACGAGCCGACCGGAAAATTTTCGTCGTGCGAGCCCTTGCCGGAAGGTGTCTCGACCGCGGCCGCAGTTGCCAATGCCATGCCTCCGAAGTCCTCTACTCGGCCGCGCCCGGCGCCGCGCCGCGCGCCGGCCCGTAGCTGCGCCCCTTCCAGCCGCCGCCATTGCCTCGATAGTGACGCCACGCGGAATCGACGGTCATCGCGCAATATAGCAGGGCCGCGACCGGCAATAGCAACGCGCCGCGCCGATGGTCCTGGCCGTAAAACCGCAGCATCGGGCGGTAGCCGGCCCACATCATGCACAAGGCGGCGGTCCCGAGCGTTGCCGCCGGGGCATTGTCGGTGGCGAATCCGGCCACGAACGCCACGACCGGGACCGCGAAAACGATCGCGAGGCCGGTCACGCTCACCGCCAGCAACAGCGGCGAATATTTCAATTGGGCGTAAGCCGAGCGCGCCACCATGTGCCAGATCTCGCGCAAGGATCGGTAAGGCCGCAGGCTCCGCGTCCGCTTCGTCAGCCCCAGCCAGATCGCGCCGCGCTCCTTGATTCTGTTCGCCAGCGCGCAATCGTCGATGACGGCGTCCCGGATCGCTGCGATGGACCCCGCCGCTTCGAGCGCGGTTCGCCGCACCAGCATGCTGCCGCCCGCCGCCGCGGCGATTCGTTTGCCGGGATCGTTCACCTGGGGGAACGGAAACAGCATCTGGAAGAAGAACACGAAGGCGGGGATGAGAAGCCGCTCCCAAAAACTCTCGCAGCGCAACAGCACCATGAGCGAGACGAGATCGCGGTTCTCCGATTCGGCGATCGCGGCGAGCCGGCGCAGCTCGGAAACGTCGTGGGCGATGTCGGCGTCGGTCAGCCATAAATAATCGGGCGCCAGGCTTTCCGCTCTCCGCACGCCCTGCGCCACCGCCCACAGCTTGCCGGTCCAACCCGGCGGCAACGGCTGCGAGCGGATGATGTCGAGGCGGTCCGCCGCATTCACGGCCCGCGCCGTGTCGCGGGCGATGTCGCTGGTTCCGTCCTCGCTTCCGTCGTCCACCAAAATCACCCGGAACGGCCCGCAATGATCCTGCGCGAACAGCGACCGGAGACAGGTTTCGATCCCCTGCGCCTCGTTGCGCGCCGGGACGACGGCGACGACCGCGGGGTGGCGCGCCAGGGCCGGCGGAGTTTGCGAATCGAGGCACGGCTGGGCGCGCCAGAATCCGCCGCGCGACAGCAGCAGATACAGCCAGGCTGCCGCCGCGATCGCCGCGCCGAAAGTCAGGAAAGCCGGGGAAAAGTGGTACATCGAATAGTTTTGAACCGATTCGCCGCGTAGTTTAAACCGTGGTTCGGGGCGTAACATAAACTTCATCGTTTGCTAAAAAATTAGGCATCATTTTTCGATGGGCTAAATTTTATGCAATCACCGTTCGTTAATGCCGCAGCCGATGGCCGGGCCGGAACGTAACAAAACTCTCCGGCGGGCCAAAAGTGGCGGATTTTTGCGGGATTCAGGGGCCCGGCATGTCGGCGATCCGGGTTTTGGGAAAGGCGGCACGGGTCTTGCGTTAGAGAGGGCAGTGGCCGGCACGGCACGGCCTGGTACGTCGGATTGCCGCGTTTGGCCACGGCCGGGGGTGTGCAGGCGAGTCACGCGAATTCAGGCCTGCGCGCAGGGCGGGCGGTGCTGCGGCGCCGCTGAACGATAAAGAGAAAGCAACGATAGAAGAAAGGGGATGTCACAAATGAGATCGAAGATATTGAGCCTTGGCGCGGCCATGCTGCTGGCGTCTGCCGCTTCGGCTTGGGCGCAGGACGAACAACCGGAAGACCCGGACCTCATCGGCAAGGACGCGGTCCCGGGCGGGTTCTCGGGAACGATCGGCTTCACCAACGAATATCTGTTCCGCGGGATATCGCAGACGACGGATGGCGTGCCCGCGGTCCAGGGCAGCCTGGATTACAGCCATGATTCGGGCATCTACCTCGGGGTCTGGGGGTCGAACGTGAAGTTCGCCGACGCCAGTATCGAGATGGACTTCTACGGCGGCTGGAACGGCGAGTTCAACGGCGTAAAGATCGGCCTCGGCGGCATCTATTATTACTACCCCGGCGCCGCCGACGCCCTGAATTACGATTATTTCGAGTTCGCGCCCTCGGTCGGCTACGACTTCGGGCCCGTGAACGCCAAGGTCAGCTATTTCTATTCGCCGGATTACTTCGCCGCCAGCGGCGACGGTCACTACGTCTCCGGCGATGTCGGCGTTCCGATCTGGAAGAGCCTGTCGCTGCTCGGCCACGTCGGCCATCAGTCGATCGAAACGAACGCCCTCTTCGGCACGCCCGACTACACCGATTATTCCGTCGGCTTCGGCGCGGTCATTCTCGGCTTCAATACCTCGCTGAAGTGGAGCGACACGGATTTGACGCGCGCGGAGTGCTTCGGCGGCAGCTCGTTCTGCAACAGCGCTGTGATCCTCAGCATCGGCCGGAGCCTGTAAATACCGCGCTGCAGATAATGTCATCCCCCGGCCGCGGTCCGGCCGGTCTCCCCAGCAGCAGGGAGGCCGCCGGGCCGCCGGTCTTTTTGCTTGCCTGATGGGGGAACGCGCGCTCCGGCGCAGCCGGTTATCGCGGCGATTTTTTGTCACCGCCCTAACGTATCCATGCTATCCATCTGAGCGTGGAGAAGTCGTTTTTATATCGATGCCTTGTCGCGGTCCTGGCAGCGGCATGGGTCTTTACAGGAGCTCACGCGTCCGTGGCGGGCATGGGCGCAGGTCCGTTGCGCGTCGGGACGGCCGTGGCCGCGGGTTCCCTCGTACACCAGACCGGCTGCCACGAAGCGGATGGCCATCAACGCATCGCATGTGACGGCGCCGGCAACTGTCAGCTTGCTCAAGGCTGCGCAGCGGTGTGTGGATTTTTTGCGATCCTCCCGGCGTTTCCATCCGCCCGTCTTTCCCTTGCCGCAGTTCTGGGAACCGCCACAACTGCGGCAACTCCCCCGCAACAGTTCATAAAACCGGACCCGTTCCCGCCGCGTTTCCGTTCCTCCCTTAGCTAATCCGCGCCTTCAGCCGCTGTTGGGTCAGCGTCTCTGACCCCGGCCCTGGATATGCCTTGCACGGTAGCCCCTTGGGTTGCCCGTGCGGGTATGAGGCGCGCCTCAATCGCAACACGGCGTTGCCGTGCCCCCGAGCACGGGCGTCCCTAGCATGGGGTAAGGAACGATGCGTTCCATTCATGGCTCGAATCGCGCAGCGTCTTGCGCAGCGCGCGCGTGGGTCAGGCATTTGCGCCGACACACAGGGTTCCTGGCCGTCGCTATTTTCGCCGCCGCGGTCACGACCGCACAGGCCATCGCGGCGGGCCCGTTCGACGGCCGCGTGGCGATCAGCGCGCAGGATCTGGTCGAGGCGGTACTCTCACGGAACCTCGGTTTGCCCGCCCGTACTCAAGCCCTCGAGGCCGCGCGCGCCCGGGCGGCCAGGGCCGGCGCGTTGGATGATCCGATGTTCTCCTATGGCCTCGCGCCGGGGCTCATCGACCGATCCTCCAACATCTACGGGCAACGGCTGGAGCTTTCGCAACAGCTTCCCTGGCCCGGAAAGCTCGCGCTGCGGGAGCAAGCGGCGCGGCACGAAGCCGAAGCCTCGCACACCGATGTCGAGACCTTGCGGCTCGATCTCGCCGAGCGGGCGCATGCTCTGTTCGCTGAGTGGTTTCTCGTTCATCGCGCGACGCACATCAACGAATCCAACCAAAAGCTCTGGCAGGACGTCGCCGACATCGCCGAACGCAGGTATTCGGTGGGCCGCGCGCAGCAGTCGGACGTGCTGCAGGCGCGGATCGAGTTCCATCGCCTGAAACAGTCCTACATCACTTTGGAGCGCGAGCGGCGCAACGTTCAGGCGGAGGTCAACGCGCTGCTTGGGCAGGCGCCGGACACGCCCCTGCCGCCGCCTGCCGATCTTCCGCCGCCACAGCCAGCCGACGTGCCGATCGCGGCGCCCGGCCAGGCGGTCGCCGGACAGCCCGCGCTGGCGCGGCTTAAGGCAGAAATAGCGGCGGCGGAATCGAAGGTCGGTCTCGCCGACCTCGATTTCTTTCCCGATTTCGCCATACGCGCGGGCTACGACGGGGTGATGGACATGCCCGAGCAGCGCGCGATGGTCGGTATCAGCCTCAATATCCCCTTCGACCAAGGCAAGCGCCGCGCCGCCCGCGACGAGGCGAAGGCCGAGCTGCGCGGCCTCGAGGCCCAGCTCAGCGATCAAGAAATCGCGCTCGAAGCCGAGCTGCAAAAGGCCGTCGATCGCGCCGAAGAGGGCCGGCGGATGCTGTCGGTGTTCAACGAGCAACTGCTGCCGCTGGCCGAGCAGAACATCGACGCCGTGGTCTCCGGCTATCAGTCGGGGAGCGGCGACTTTCTCGCCCTGCTGACAGCCCAGAAGGCACGCGCCGACATCGAGTACGAGGCCGCCGCCGCGCTGGCGGATTATCACCGCAGCCTCGCCCGGATCGAGCGCCTGACGGCGGCACAGGCGGCCGCCGGGGAAACAACCAGCCGATTGGGAGGACCGAAATGAGTGCCAAGCGACTGTTGGCGTCGGCGCTGCTGCTCGGGTTGGGAGCCGCGGCGGGCGTTTTGGGCACACGCTACTACGCGCAAATGATTCCAACCGCGGGTGCGCCACTTGCCGTGAATGAACAGCCTGGCGGAAAGACCGGCGAGCGGAAAATTCTTTATTGGACCGACCCGATGATCCCCGGCTACCGCAACGACAAGCCGGGGAAGTCGCCGATGGGCATGGACCTCGTGCCCGTTTACGAAGGAGAGGAGCCGTCCCCGAGCGGCGCCGTCGAGGTCTCGCCCGCCATCGTCAACAGCATGGGCGTGCGCACGGCTCCGGTCCAGCGCGGCCCGCTCTACCGCGAAATCGAGACGGTGGGCTTCGTCGACTACGACGCGCGCAAGATCAGCCACGTCCACACCCGCACCGTCGGCTGGATCGAGGAGCTTCGGGTCAAGTCGGAAGGCGAGCGCGTCCGGCAGGGCGATCTGCTGTTCCGGCTGTTCTCGCCAGACCTGCTGAAGGCACAGCAGGAGTTCCTGCAGACCCTGCGCGGCAATCTGCCCGGACTGGCCGAAGCGGCCCGCGGGCAATTGCGCGCGCTGGGAGTTCCAGATGTCGAGATCGCCCGCCTCGAAAAGGAGGGGCGGGCAGACCGGCTCATCGACTTCTACGCGCCGCAGGACGGCGTCGTGACGGAACTGGGCGTGCGCCAAGGCATGTACGTCGAACCCAGCATGACCATGATGAGCCTCGCCGACCTCTCGAGCGTCTGGGTGGTCGCCGATCTTTTCGACATCCAGGCGCCGTGGATGAAGGTGGGAGAGCGGGCCGAGGTGCGCCTGCCGTATCTCCCGAGCAAGGTCTGGGAAGGCACGGTGGAGTTCGTTTACCCCAGCCTCGATCCGCGCACGCGCACGTTGCGGGTGCGGCTGCGCCTCAACAATCCGGGCGAGGAATTGAAGCCGCAGATGTTCGCTGCCGTGAAGATCTTCGGCGAGCCCCGCGACGATGTGCTGTCCGTGCCGCGGGATGCCGTGATTCCCACCGGCGGCAATCCGCGCGTGGTCAAGGCCTTGGGCGGCGGTCGCTTCCAACCGGCGGAGGTGGAAGTGGGTGTCGAAGCGGGCAATCGGGTCGAAATCCGCAGCGGCCTCGCCGAAGGCGACGCCGTGGTGGTGCAGGCCCAGTTCCTGCTTGATTCCGAGAGCAGCCTGAGCGCCGAAGTCCGGCGCCTCGACAGCGGGGCGCAAGAACCCGCGCCCGAGGCCGCTCACGCCGGCGCCCCTACAGCTGCGCAGGTCGCGGCCGAATCGAAAGCGCCGGAAGCGGAGGCCACGGGAACGGTGACCAAGGTGGACGAGAAAACGCGCATGGTCACCATCTCGCATGGCCCCATTACGGCCATCGGCTGGCCGGCCATGACCATGGGCTTTGCGGCGGCGCCGGACGTCGGCCTGGCCAAGGTCAAGGCCGGTGCCAAGGTCGATTTCCGGCTGCGGCAGAAGCCGGACGGCAGCTTCGAGATCGTCGCCATTTCGTCCGCAAAGAACTGAGACCGGGCGCGGGAAAGGCTAATGCCATGATCGAGAACGTGATCGCGTGGTCGCTGCGCAACCGGGGGCTGGTGCTGCTGCTCACCGTGTTCCTGATCGGCGCCGGGTTGTATGCGGTCTCGAAGACTCCGCTCGACGCGATCCCCGATCTCTCCGACGTCCAGGTCATCATCAAGACGAGCTACCCCGGCCAGGCGCCCCAAGTGGTCGAGGACCAGGTGACCTATCCCCTCACCACCACCATGATGGCGGTGCCCGGTGCGCGCACCGTGCGCGGCTATTCCTTCTTCGGCGATTCGTACGTCTACATCCTGTTCGAGGACGGCACGGATATCTATTGGGCCCGCTCGCGCGTGCTCGAATACCTGAACCAGGTATCGGGCCGGTTGCCCGCGGGCGCGCGGGTGGCGATCGGCCCCGACGCCACGGGGGTGGGCTGGATCTACCAATACGCCCTCGTCGACCGCACCGGCACCCATGACCTTGCCCAGCTGCGCAGCCTTCAGGACTGGTTCCTGAAATACGAGTTGCAGAGCATCCCCGGCGTGGCCGAAGTGGCGGCGATCGGCGGCATGGTCAAGCAATACCAGGTGGTGGTGGACCCGCAGCGGCTGCGTGCCTACGGGCTGCCGCTCGCGACGGTGCAGGAGGCGATCCGGCGCGCCAACCAAGAGGCCGGCGGCTCGGTGATCGAGATGGGCGAGGCCGAATACATGGTGCGGGCCACCGGCTATCTTTCGAGCGAAGAGGATCTGCGGCGCGTGCCCTTGGGGGTCAACGAACGGGGGACGCCGATCCTGCTCGGGGACATCGCCGACGTCAGGCTCGGGCCCGAGATGCGCCGCGGCATCGCCGAATTGAACGGCGAGGGCGAGGTCGCCGGGGGCGTCATCATCCTGCGCTGGGGCAAGGATGTCTTGTCCACGGTCGAAGCGGTCAAGGCGAAGCTGGCAAGTCTCAAAGAGAGTCTTCCCAAGGGAGTCGAGATCGTCGAGACCTATGACCGCTCCAAGCTGATCCACCGCGCCATCGCGACGCTTGAGCGCGTGCTGATCGAGGAATTCGCGGTGGTGGCGGCGGTGTGCCTGGTGTTCCTGTTGCATATCCGCTCCTCGGGCGTGGCGCTGGTCACCCTGCCGGTCGGAATCCTCGCCGCCTTCATCGTGCTGAAGCTGCAGGGCATCAACGCCAACATCATGTCGCTCGGCGGCATCGCCATCGCCATCGGGGCGATGGTAGACGCCGCCATCGTCATGATCGAGAACGTGCATACCCATATGGAGCGCCATAAGCCCGTGGAGCGCCATAAGCCCGCCCCCTCGGAGCACTGGGCCGTGGTCGAACGGGCGGTGCGCGAAGTCGGCCGGCCGCTGTTCTTCTCGCTCCTGATCATCACGGTGAGTTTCATTCCCGTGTTCGCGCTCGAGGCCCAGGAGGGGCGCCTCTTCAAGCCCTTGGCCTTCACCAAGACCTACGCCATGGGGGCGGCGGCGCTGCTCTCGATCACTTTAGTTCCGGTGCTCATGGGATATTTCATCCGCGGCCGCATCCTGCCCGAGCACCGCAACCCGGTAGCGGTGATGCTGACCGCGCTCTACCGGCCGCTGATCCGGGCCGTGCTGTCGTGGCCCAAGCTCGTCATCGTGGTGTGCGTCGGCCTCGCGCTCACGGCCCTATGGCCGCTCCAGCGCCTCGGCAGCGAATTCATGCCGCCGCTCCATGAAGGCGACCTTCTCTATATGCCGACAACCTATCCCAGCATCTCGATCGGTGCGGCGCGCGCGATCCTGCAGCAGACCGACAAGCTCATCCGCACCGTGCCGGAGGTGGAAACCGTATTCGGCAAGATCGGACGGGCCGAGACCGCGACCGATCCCGCGCCCATGACCATGGTGGAGACGACCGTACAGTTGAAGCCGCAGGAGGAATGGCGTCCCGGCATGACGATGGACCGGCTGAAGGAGGAGCTCAACGGCCTGATCCGGTTCCCCGGCCTCTCCAACGTCTGGGTGATGCCGATCCGCAACCGCATCGACATGCTGGCCACCGGGATCAAGACGCCCATCGGCGTCAAGGTGCGCGGCCCCGATCTTGCGGTCATCGAGCGCGTCGGCAAGGAGATCGAGCGGGCGTTGAAGCCGCTCCCGGGCACGGTCTCGGTCTATGCCGAGCGCGTCACCTTCGGCCGCTACGTCACCGTGGACATCGACCGGATGAAGGCCGCGCGATACGGCCTCAACATCGCCGACGTCCAGGAGATCGTCGAAACCGCGGTCGGCGGAATGAATGTCACCGAAACGGTGGAAGGGCTGGAACGTTACCCGGTCAATCTTCGCTACCCCCGCGCCGCCCGCGATTCGGTCGAGAAGCTGCGCCTGCTTCCCATCGTCACGCCCCAGGGCGCGAACATCCCGCTGGGCGAGGTCGCCGACGTGCGCGTGACCGAAGGGCCGAGCATGATCCGCAGCGAGAGCGCGAAGCCCGCGGGGTGGATCTATGTCGATATCTCCGGGCGCGACCTCGGCTCCTATGTCGAGGAGGCCAAGCGGCGCGTGGCCGAGGCAGTCACCGTGCCCAAGGGATATACCGTGAGCTGGTCCGGGCAATATGAGTACCTCGAACGGGCCATGCAGCGGCTCTATGTCGTGGTGCCCGCGACGCTGTTGGTGATCGCACTGCTGCTCTACCTCAATTTTCGCAACATGGGCGAGGCGCTGCTCATCATGGGCACCTTGCCGCTGGCCCTGGTGGGGGGCGTGTGGCTGGTCTATTGGCTCGGCTACAATTTGTCGGTCGCGGTCGGGATCGGCTTCATTGCGCTCGCGGGCGTGGCCGCCGAAACCGGCATCGTCATGCTGGCCTATCTCAAGCACGCCTTGGAAGAGCAGAAGGATCGCGCCGGGCGCGAAGGCCGGGACTTGGCCGAATCGGATTTGGGCGCGGCCGTGATCGGCGGGGCGCTGCGCCGCCTGCGGCCTCTCATGATGACGGTCGCCGCGGTGATCGGCGGCTTGCTCCCGATCATGTTCAGCACCGGGACCGGATCCGAGGTGATGCGGGGCATCGCCTCTCCCATGGTCGGGGGCATGGCCAGCGCCACGGTCCTGACGCTGGCCGTGCTGCCGGCGGTCTTCTTGCTGCGCGAGCGACGGGCGTTGCGCCGCGAGTTGCGGCGCGGCGCTCTTCGCTAGGCCGGCGAAATCGGCGCTCCGGTCTAAACCCGGAACACGTATTCCTTGCCGGCCTCGCGTTCGCAGTCGGGCGGGTAGTTCTTGCGCTTGTCGGCGTAGTATCGGAGCCGATGGTCGCCGTCGCTTAGGCGGTTATAGGTGATGTACAGAATCCGCCGCCGCGCGCTCGAAAGATTCGGATACGAGCCGTGCGGCACGAATGAGTCGAAGAAGATCACGTCGCCCGGCTTGGTCGGGACCTGGACGAAATTCATCTTCTTGATTTCTTCCGCGGTGAAGGGCCGCCATTCGCGGTCGAGCCGGCGGTGCTTGTCGTTGCCGGGCGCGATCTCGAGGCAGCCGTTCTCGGGTGTGGCCTCGTCGATGGAAATCAGCGTCGAGATGAACAGATCCGCGTAATCCCACCATCCGGCCGCCTGATCCTGGTGGTGCTTGAACCCGTCGCCGCCCGGATATTTGAAATTGATCTTGTCCTTGAACAGCATGGCCGGCTCGCGGAACAACTCGGTCAACCGCCCCATCACCCGCGGGTCTTCGAACAGCGCGCGGAAGCCGTCGTGGTAGGGGTAGAAATTCTCGATCCGGTTGATGATCCTTTTTCCCGGCTCGAGAAGGCTGTTCTCGAAATACATCATGTATTTGCCGGGGATCTCGGGCCAGCTTTCCACCTCGTCCGACCAGCGCGACACGCGCTGCATCTCGTCGGCGCCGAACAGCCCGCGCACGACGACGAAGCCGTCGCGCTCGAAACCGGCGATCTCGTCGCCGGTGAAAAATTTCTGCGCCAATCTTCCTTCGGGCATTTTGTCCGTCACGCTTGTTAATCTAGGGCGCCGCCAGCCTAGTCCGGCGGCGGCCTGAAAGTAAATTGCCCCAATGTCGCATCGCGTGGCGCATCGCGTGCCGCACCGGGCGCCCGTGCCGCCTTCTCAGGTCGCGGCCCGAAGGCGGTGCGCCGTCCACAGCGCCGCGGTGAACAGCGCCACGGCGCCGGCTTGGTGGGCCGCGGCCAGCGGCACCGGCACGACCAGAACAAGCGTCGAAATCCCGAGCGCGACCTGAAGCCAGGTCAAGGCCATGAATACGTTCGCGGCGGTTTGCGCCGTGCCGCGAAGCCCGCGTTGCCGCGCCTTGAGCCAGAACGCGGTGACCAGGACGAAGGTGGCGATCGCCAGCACCCGGTGGGTGAATTGGACGGTCGCGACGTTCTCGAAGAAATTCAGATACCAGGGCCGCAACTCGAGGGCGCCTTCGGGGACGATCCGCCCGCCCATGAGCGGGAAGGTGTTGTAGGCGAAGCCGGCGTCGAGTCCCGCCACCAAAGCGCCCGCCAGCACCGTCACGAAGATCAACCCGCCCAGGCCGAGCGCATAACGCCACAGCCGTTGCGCGGCGGCGCCGGTCGCGTCGCGCGTCCCGGCATAGAACAGATCGAGCGCCAGCCACAGCAGACAGGCGTAAATGACAAACGCCGTCCCGAGATGCGCGGCCAAACGGTACTGGCTGACATCGGGGCGCTCGATCAGCCCGCTTTTCACCATGTACCAGCCGAGCGCGCCCTGGAACGCGCCCAGCAGAAACACGGCGACGAATTGCGGCCACAACCGCCGTTCGATGCGCCCGGTCGCCGCGAACGCGAGGAACGGGATCAGGAACACGACGCCGATCAACCGCCCCCACAGCCGGTGCACATACTCCATCCAGAAGATCGGCTTGAATTCTTGCAGCGTCATGGCGTGGTTGAGCTGCCGGAATTCGGGCGTGGCCTGATACTTCTGGAACAGATCGGCCCAGGCCGCGTCCGAGAGCGGCGGCATCCAGCCCAGAAGCGGCCGCCATTCGACGATGGAAAGCCCGGAATGGGTGAGGCGGGTGACGCCCCCCAGCACCACCATGACGAAGATCATGGCGCAGCACACGAACAGCCAGATGGCGACCGGCCGCGCCGGGGATGCGGCCGGGGCGGATGTCGTGGAAACGGCGGATGAGGGCATCGCGAAATTCGGTCCGTGCCGGGGTCGGGAAACGCCGCCGGCGCCGATGGGAACCGAACGGGCCGGAAGGCGCGCATTGGTAGCGCGGCCTCGGCAAGCGCCGCAAGCCGCAGTAAAGTCGCACGCCGCGGCCGGCTGGGGCATTAATAACTATATATTATTGTAATAATTGATATTTTACGGAAAAAATATTGACAACAATCTGTATTACGCGTTGAATAGGGTGAAATATTCTGGTCCGACGAGTCTTCATTCGCCGAATCTGCAACGGAGCCCGCGATGTCCATCACCGCACCGCCCGAGACCACGGGGAACGGGCGCAGCGATAGCAACGGAAGCGGCCGCGGCGCGCGGCTTGCCGGCGTGCTGGCGTTCGAGCCGTTGGCGCGCATGTCGGACTACGAGGAGTACCGCGCCGCCCATCAGCGCTACAAGTCCGGCGAATGGGATGCGGAGCGCTGGACCGCCTTCCGCCTGCGCTTCGGCATCTACGGCCAGCTCCAGCCCGGCGTGCAAATGATCCGCATCAAGATCCCGGGCGGCATCTTGCCGTTCGATCACACCCGCGCGGTCGCCCGGCTCAACGACGAATTCGCCGGCGGCCACAAGCAGATCCACGTCACCACCCGCCAGGACATCCAGCTCTATTTCGTGCCGTTGGACGACACGCCGGAATTCGTGCGCGAGCTTTACGGCGCCGGCCTCACCACGCGCGAAGCCTGCGGCAACACGCTGCGCAACATGAACGGCTGCATGCTCGCGGGCGTGTGCCCGCGCGAGCATGTGGACGCCGGCAAGGTCGCCGAGCAGATCGCCCATATGTGGCTGCGCCAGCCCCTGGTGCAGCACATGCCGCGCAAGTTCAAGGTCTCGGTCTCGGGCTGCGAAACCGACTGCGCCGCCTCGGGCATTCACGACATGGGGCTGGTCGCAACCGTGCGCGACGGCAAGAAGGGGTTCGTCCTGTTCGGCGGCGGCGGCACCGGCGGCGTCGCCATCTCGGCGGTCAAGCTGCTCGATTTCGTCACCGAGTTCGAGGTGGGTGCCGCGCTGGAGGCGCTCGTGCGCCTGCACCAGCGTTATTCGAACCGCATCAACCGCAATCAGGCGCGCATCAAATTCCTCATCAAGCGCTTCGGCGAAGAGAAATTCCGCGCCCTGTTCCTCGAGGAGTTCGAGCGCGTGCGCGCCCTGCCGCAGCGCCCGTGGCAACCGCTCGAATGGCGCGACGCCAGCGAGGCGCCGGAGCCGGCCTCGCCCGGCGGCGTCGTTTACGGCCACGACGGCCGCGTCGCCATCGTCGTCAATCCGCCGCTCGGCCTGCTCACCTCGGCCCAGCTCACCGCTCTCGCCGATCTCGCGGAAGACGCGGGGGCCGAAGGCCTTCGCGCCACGCGCGAGCAGAACATCGTCATCGTCGGCCTGCCCAGGGGCGCGGAAGACGGGGTCGCGGCCGCGGTGCGGGCGCTGGGCCTTCCGGTTCAGGAACGCGACGGCGATATTCCGGACGTGGTGTCCTGCCCGGGCACCACCACCTGCCGGCTCGGCATCACAAATTCCCAGAACTTCGGCAAGGAGGTGGGCGAGATCGTGCGCGGCTACCAGCCGCTGCCCGGCGTCTCGGTGAAGATTTCCGGCTGCCAGAACGGCTGCGGCCTGCACCACATCGCCGACTTCGGCTTCCGCGGCATGGGCAAGAAGATCGAGGGCGTGAACGCGCCCCATTACCAGATCTACGTCGGCGGCAACGGCCGCATCAACGGCGCGATCGGCATTTCGGGGCCGATCGTCCCGGCGCGCTACGCGCCCGAAGCCCTGAAGCTGTTCATGGACGCCTACGCGTCGGGAAGACGGGACGGCGAAAGCGTGCGCGACTGGGCGACGCGGCTCGGCAAGGACGGGCTCAAGGAGATCGTCAAGGAAGTGACCGGCCGCCCGGCCGCGGGCGACAGGCAGGTGTTCGTCGATTGGGGCGAAAGCGAGCATTTCCACACCCCCGAGGCCGCCCACGCCGAATGCGCGGCGCCCTTTGCCATCGATAATCTTTTGCGCGACCTGGCCGACGACGGCCTGATCGGCCTGGACCGGGCGATGCTGGCGGAGAAGCCCATCCAAGGATTGCACTTCGGCCGCGAGGGCTTCTATTATGCCGCCCGCCGCCTGTTGCTCCGCGGCGGCGTTGCCGCCGGAGAGGCGGGTTTCGACGAGACGATCGCGCAGCTTCGCGCCCTGTATGCGGGCGACGCGCATGTCGCACCCGCCTTGGAGCGGGTTTCGGCCGCCGACGCCGAGGCGTCACAGGGCCGCGACTTCGACCAGTTCCGCGAGCGGCTCGCCGAGTTCATCGACCTCGCGGCGGAGCTGGCGGCTCGGCCGTTCGAGGCCGCGGCGTTCGATGCGGCGGCCTTGGGCGATTCGAGCGGCACGGTGGCCGCGATGCTGCGGGCGCAAGGGGCGGCGGAATGACCTTCGACCCCACCGCCGACCGCCTGCGCTGGGCCGAAGACCGGGCCCATGCGCTGCGCCGGCTTTACGGCGAGCTTGATGGAATCGATTTGTTGCGTGCCATGATCCAGAAGGAATATCCCGGCCGCATCGCCGTCACCTCGTCCTTCGGGGCCGAGGCCGCGGTGCTGCTCGACATGGTGGCGCGAGTCGATCCGGCCATTCCGGTCCTGGTGCTCGATACCGGCAAGCTGTTTTCCGAGACCTATGCTTATATCGAGCGCCTTTCGAATCATCTGGGGCTTACCGACGTGCGGCTTTACCGGCCCAGCGACGAAGAGGTGATGGCCGAGGATCCGGAGGGAGCGCTTTACAAAAGCGACCCGGACGCCTGCTGCAACCTGCGCAAGGCGCGGCCGCTGGCGGGCGCGCTGCGCTCCTTCGACGCCTGGATCACCGGGCGCAAGCGGTTCCACGGCGGCGCGCGGTCCAAGCTTCACACCATCGAGGCGCAGGACGGGCGCATCAAGATCAATCCGCTCGCCACCTGGGAGCAGGGCTGGATCGACGACAGTTTCGAGGAGCGCAATCTGCCGCGGCATCCGCTGGTGTTCGAAGGCTATCTTTCCATCGGCTGCACGACCTGCACCGCGCCGGTCGCGGCCGGCGAAGGTGTGCGCGACGGACGGTGGCGCGGCCGGGACAAGACCGAGTGCGGCATCCACTGCTCGGCCCGGTCGGCGCAATGAATCATCTCGACGCGCTGGAAGCCCAGAGCATCTACATTCTGCGCGAGGCCTTCCGGACATTCGACAAGATCGGCATGTTGTGGTCCATCGGCAAGGACAGCAACGCCATGCTGTGGCTGGTGCGCAAGGCCTTCTTCGGCCATGTGCCGTTCCCCGTCGTCCACATCGACACCTCTTTCAAGATTCCCGAGATGATCGAGTTTCGCGACCGCTTCGCGAAGGAGTGGAAGCTCGATCTCATCGTCGGCCAGAACACCGAGGCCTTGGCCGCGGGCATGAACCACACCAAGGGCCGCGTCGTGTGCTGCACGGCGCTCAAGACCGAAGGCCTGAAAGCCATCATCGAGAAGCACGGCTTCACCGGCATCATCGCCGGCATCCGCCGCGACGAGGAAGGCACGCGCTCCAAGGAACGCGTGTTCAGCCCGCGCGGCCAGAACGCGGAATGGGATTTCCGCGACCAGCCGCCCGAGTTCTGGGATCAGTTCAAGACCGATTTCGCCCCCGGCACCCATGTGCGCATCCATCCGCTGCTGCACTGGACGGAGGTGGACGTGTGGCGCTACATCCGCCGCGAGAATATCCCGGTGGTGAATCTCTATTTCTCCAAGGGGGGCAAGCGCTACCGGTCGCTGGGCTGCGCCCCGTGCACCGCGCCCATCGAAAGCATGGCTGCAACCGTCGACGAGATCATCGTCGAGCTTGAAAATACCCGGGTCTCCGAGCGCGCCGGCCGCGCCCAGGACAAAGAGGCCGAGGATGCCTTCGAGCGCCTGCGCGCCGAAGGCTATATGTAGAGTCGGATTTCGGGGGACTTCCGGAAATGACCGCCCAGGACGCGAGTGCGCAGCCGCTCAAGATCGTGATCGTCGGCCACGTGGACCACGGCAAGTCCACGCTGGTGGGCCGTCTCATCCACGACACCGGCTCTCTTCCCGAAGGCAAGTTCGAGGCGATCCAGGGCATGTGCCAGCGCCGCGGCATGCCGTTCGAATGGGCGTTCCTGATGGATGCCCTGAAGTCCGAGCGCGACCAGGGCATCACGATCGACACCGCGCAGATCTGGTTCTCCACCGAAAAGCGCAGATACGTCCTGATCGACGCGCCGGGGCATAAGGAATTTCTCAAGAACATGATCAGCGGCGCCGCCAGCGCCGACGCGGCGCTTCTGGTCATCGACGCGGAAGAGGGCGTGCGCGAGCAGTCGCGCCGCCACGGCTATTTGTTGCATTTGCTCGGCGTGCCCCAGGTCGCGGTCGCCATCAACAAGATGGATCTGGTCGGCTATTCCAAGGAGCGCTTCGAGGAGGTCGAGCGCGAGATCCGCGCCTATCTCGCCGAAATCGGCGTCACCCCCACCCATGTCATTCCCGTCTCGGCGCGCGAAGGCGCCCATGTCGTCAATGCGTCGCCGCCCATGAATTGGTATCGCGGCCCGTCGGTGGTCGAGGCGCTCGATCTGTTCGAGCCGCCCGTTCCGCCGACCGACCTGCCGCTGCGCTTCCCGGTCCAGGACGTCTACAAATTCGACGAGCGCCGCATCATCGCCGGGCGCATCGAAAGCGGGCGGCTGAAGGTCGGGGATACTCTTTTGTTTTCGCCCTCCAACAAGACCGCGAAGGTCACCGGCATCGAGGGCTGGAACGTCGCGGCACCGGCGATTTCGGCCGGCGCCGGGCAATCGGTCGGCGTGACGTTGGACGAGCAGATATTCGTCGAGC
>DATDPM010000079.1:0-4369 GCA_035292745.1 Alphaproteobacteria bacterium
CGTGTCGAATACGTGATGCAAGGCCACCGTCAGCTCGATCACGCCCAGGCTCGCGCCCAGATGCCCGCCCGTGGACGAAACCGCGTCGATGGTCTCGCGGCGCAGCTCGTCGGCCAATTGCCGCAGCTCGTCGCCCGAAAAATCCCGGGTCGCGGCCGGCTCCAACACCTTGTCCAGCAACGGCGTCGTGGAAGTCATGGCGATCCCCTGTGGATGCTTCGTCACGTTGTTATTTCGTTTCTTGATTATTTTATTACTTGCGCCGTTCGACGACGAACCGGGCGACGTCGCGGAGAAGGTCGGCCTTTTCCTCGAACAAATCAAGATGGGCGACCGCCTGCTCGGCCAGCATCAAGGCCTGCGCGCGGGCGCGCTCCACGCCCAGGATCGAAACGAAGGTGGCTTTGCCCGCGCTCGCGTCCTTGCCGACTTTCTTTCCCAAATCCTCCTCGCTTCCGACGGTGTCCAGCAAATCGTCGGCAATCTGGAAGGCGAGACCGAGATCGTGGGCGAAGGCCTTGAGCGCATGGCGCAACGGCGCGGGCGCCTTGCCCAGGATGGCGCCGGCCTCGCAGGAATAGGCGATGAGTTCGCCGGTCTTGAGACGCTGAAGCCGCGTGATGGCGCCGATGTCGAGGGGCCGATTCTCGGCTTCCAGATCCATCATCTGGCCGCCGACCATGCCGGCGGCGCCGGCGGCCGCCGCCAAGGCGGATACCAGCTCGCAACGAACCTCGGGATCGGAATGGGTGGCGGGATCGGTCAAAATCCCGAACGCATGCGTGAGAAGCGCGTCGCCCACCAGGATCGCCGTCGCCTCGCCGAATTTGACATGGCAGGTCGGCTGGCCGCGCCGCAGGTCGTCGTTGTCCATCGCCGGCAAGTCGTCGTGGACGAGGGAATAGGTGTGAATCATCTCGACGGCGGCCGCCACGCGCAGCGCGCTTTTTTGCGCGACGTTGAACAATTGCGCCGCGGTCATGACGAGAAACGGCCGCAGCCGTTTGCCGCCCGCCATGATGGCGTAGCGCATGCCTTCGAAAACCCGGGCCTCCAGCCCGTCGGCCTTCGGCAGCAGCCGCTCCATCTCATCGGTCACGGCAGCGGCCGACTCCGCCAGCGCGCGTTGCAGTCGGCTCAAGGCAACCTCAATCGATTTTGACGGGTTCGCTGCCGACCGCCCCGTTCGGGCCGGGAACGATCTTTTCGATCTTCGCCTGCGCTTCGCGCAGTTTGGCTTCGCAATGATTTTTCAGGGCCGCGCCGCGCTGGTACGCCTCGATCGCATCGTTGAGATGGATTTTACCCTCCTCGAGCCGTTTGACGATCTGCTCGAGTTCCGAAAGCGCATCCTCGAAGCTCATCGCCGCAATGTCTTTGGGGATGGCGCTTCCGGCCATGAACATCTCCTTGGTTGGCGCGAGTTTAAGCGGAGCCCGCGATCCGGGGCAAGCGGAGAGGCTTGGTTTCAGGCCGCCATCAGCGCCGCGACATGGGCGGCGGCGCTGTCCGCGAGCGCCCGGATGTCGTAGCCGCCTTCGAGCGCCGAGACGACGCGGCCGGCGCAATGCTCCCCGGCGATTTTCGCGATCTCGGCCGTGATCCAGGAATAGTCGTCTTCGTGCAGCTCGAGGGAGGCGAGCGGGTCGTTGGCGTGGGCGTCGAAGCCGGCGGAGACGAGGACGAAATCCGGGGCGAAACCGGCCAGCGCCGGCAGAACAACCCGGCTCATGGCGGCGCGGAACTCGGCCGAGCCGGCGCCGGACTCGAGCGGGACGTTGACGATGTTCCCCACCCCGCGCTCGTCGGCCGCACCCGTGCCGGGGTAGGCCGGCCATTGATGAGTCGAGGCGTAGAAAAGCTCCGGGTCGGCCGCGAAACTGTCCTGCGTTCCGTTGCCGTGGTGCACGTCGAAATCGATGACGGCGACGCGCCGGTATCCGTGGACGGCCCGGGCATGAAGCGCGCCGATGGCGATGTTGTTGAACAGGCAAAATCCCAGGGCGCGGTCGCGCTCGGCATGGTGGCCGGGCGGGCGCACCGGGCAAAAGGCGTTGCGCCCCTCGCCCGCCGCGACCGCATCCACCGCGCCGCACACGGCCCCCGCCGCGCGCAACGCCGCCTCGCCCGAGCCGGGCGATAGGGCGGTGTCGAGATCGAGGTTGACGCGCCCGACCTCGGGGACGGCATGCATGATCTGCGCGACATAGGCTTGGCTATGCACGCGCTCGATCTCGACGGTGCTGGCGCGCCGCGCCTCGCGCCAAACGAGCCCGGCGAACCCCGGCCCGTGCAGGGCTTCCAGCACGGCTTCCAGCCGCCGCGGGCTTTCCGGATGGCCCGGGCCCGGGTTGTGTTCAAGACAGGCGGGATGGGTGAAGATGAGGGTTGTCATCGCCTTGACGGTCGGGACTGCGCACGAAGCCCGGGCGTCATTGTCCCGGAAACGCCTGCCCCGTCAAATGACTTGTTCCGGCGCGCGGGCAACGGCAAATTGTCGCCAAACGCGCTTCGCCAATCTGGGGGATTCATGAACATGCCGCGCCAATTCCTGCCGCTTGCAGCCATTGCCTTTTTGCTTCTCGCCCTCGTTTCGGCGGGCGGCGCGTCCGCCCATCTGCTCGGGCTCCCGTTCGCGGCTCACGGGGAATTCGCAGCCGGCTTCCTGCATCCGCTGAGCGGCCTCGATCATATCCTCGCCATGGGCGCGGTCGGCATGCTCGCCGCGCACAAGGGCGGCCGCGCGCTGTGGACCCTGCCGGCGGTGTTCGTCTTCGCCATGATCGCCGGCTTCGCCGCCGCCAGGCTTGGCGTCGCCGCGCCCTGGGTCGAGGCCGGGATCGCCGTTTCGCTGGTGGCGCTGGGATTGGCGATTGCCGGCGGCAACCGGATTTCGTTCGCGGCCTGCGCCGCGCTCATCGCGCTGTGCGCCCTGCTCCACGGCCATGCCCACGGCACCGAGGCGCTGGCGCTCGCCGATCCGCTGCGTTACGTCGCCGGCTTCGCGCTCGCGACCGCCATCCTTCACGTCTCCGGCATCGCCTTCGGCATCGGATTGCGCCGCTTGCGGATGCTGCCCGCCGCGGGTTACGCCGTCGCGGCGATCGGGCTGGTGTTCGTGCTGCAGAGTTAAGGCGTTGCGCGGACGCTTACGCGGGCTTGCGAATCTCGAAGGTGAAGACGCCGTGTTCCTCGCGCCAGCCGAGAAGCTCGCAGTCGGTCGCCTCGCAGAAGGCTTCGAAATCCTTGACCGCGCCGGGGTCGGTCGCGAGCACCGTCAAGGTGCCGCCGTTTGCGACTTCCTTGAGCGCGCGGCGCGCGCGCAGCACCGGCAGCGGACAGCGAAGGCCTTTGGTGTCGAGGATCATGCCCGCTCTTTATTCTTTGCGCAGCGCATGCCCGGCGAGCGCCAGCCATCCGGCGATGAAGGCAAGCCCGCCTAAGGGCGCCGCGAAGTTGAAGGCGAGCGGCCCGAGCGCCGCCATCAGATAAATCCCGCCCGAGAACAGAACGATACCGGCGACGAAGCACCACGCGGATACGGACAGCATCCGGCTTTCGCCCGGCGCGCGCGCGGCAATGGCCGCGACCCCCAAAAGCGCCAGCGCATGATACATGTGGTAGCGCACCGCCGTGTGAAGCGGCCCGGCCGCATCCACCGCCCCGTGGTGCGCGACGATGGCCCCCGCCGCGACGCCCGAGGCGCCGGCCAACCCGGCCAGGAAAAGGCAGGTTCTCGCTTTCATCGGTTATCTCCCCATGCGGCCCGCGAGCGGTACAAAGATTGGCCAACGGCGCCCGCAAATTGCCACCGCGCCCGGCAAGTTTTGCCGGGAGCCCGGCGGGATTTTCCCTGACCCGGCAAATTTTGCCCAATTTTTTGCACTGCAAAATGCATTTCCGCGGTTGCGAAGGCCCGGTTGCGGTATGCGGAGCATCATGTAACACACTGATTCAAAATAATATTCTTAGAATGCCCGCGGGCTGTGGCGATTTCCGTCCGCGAGGCTCATTGGCACAGAGGGTGCATGACCCCGCCCGGCGGGATTTCGACCGCCGCGCCGAAAACGGCGCAACGCCAGGTACGGCAAACGGTACGCCAGTTTAGGCATGGGAGAAATCAGCATGGCCACCCAACTCAAGGCCAAGCCAAGCCGCAAGTTCACTCGCAACCATCAGTTGGCGATTCTGCTGATCCGCCACCTCGGCGCGGATGGCGCGGTCAAGGCTTGTTACAACAATCAGTGGTACGCGGTGCTCAGCGCGATCGAGGAGCAGAAGCACGAAAGGGCCGAGGCGCGCGCGGTCAACTAGCCGTCACGGCGCGGTCTGCCGGTCCGATCGTCCGGCTTATTGGCCGGCTTATTGG
>DATDPM010000080.1:0-4750 GCA_035292745.1 Alphaproteobacteria bacterium
CGCTGCGCCCGCCGCAGCCGATCAAGAGAATTTCGAGGTTTGAGTCCGGCATCAGCAGTGGCGCGACGGAATCGAAGAGTTGTTGGGCCGAGAGATCCGCCAGCGACACGGCCGCCCAGGGAAGCGCGCGTTCCGGGCTTATCAGAACCGACCCCGTATGCACCATCCCGCCGATGCGGAACCGGCCGTCGCCATAGGCCTCGATCAGTGGCCTGCCGCGCGGCCCATATGGCGTCAGGCTGGGCGGCGTGCGGTCCACGGGAGGTTACGCGGTCTCCCGCGCCGCGGCCGCTTCATCGCCGGGCGGGGCGCCGGTATCAGGCCGAAGCTTGAGATAGACCAGAACCGGCACCGCGACGAACACCGACGAATAGGTGCCGACGAAGATGCCCCAGACCATGGCGATGGAGAACCCGCGGATCACCTCGCCGCCGAAGAACAGGAGGGCGAGGACGGCGAGCAACGTCGTCAAATGGGTGATGACGCTGCGGGCCAGAGTCTCGTTGTTGGAGCGGTTGATCAATTCGGTGATCGGCATCTTCTTGTATTTGCGCATGTTCTCGCGGATGCGGTCATAGATGACGACGGTATCGTTCACGGAATAGCCGGCGATGGTGAGCACGGCGGCGACCGTGGTCAGGCTGAAATCGATTTGGAACAGCGAGAACAGGCCGACGGTGGTGACGATATCGTGAATCGTCGAGACCAAGGCACCGACGCCAAATTGCCATTCGAAGCGGAACCAGACGTAGACGGAAATGCCGATGAGGGAAAACAACATGGCGAGGAACCCGCCGCGCACCAGCTCGGCGCCCACCTTGGGGCCGACGAATTCGGTGCGGCGGAAATCGACGCCCTCGCCCACCGCGCCCCTGACGGCCTCGATGATGCGGGCTTGTTCTTGTTGCGATTCCTCGGGCGTTTGCACGCGAATAAGGATGTCGTCAGGCGCGCCGAACTCCTGCAGCGAAATCTCGCCGAGGTTGAGCGCCGAGAGTTTGGTTCTGAGTTCGCTCAGATCCGGGGCTTGGACGAACTTGACGTCCATCAGCACGCCGCCCTTGAAGTCGATGCCGAAGTTGAGCCCCTGGACGGCGATGGAGACCAGCGAGACGACGGTGAGCACAATCGAGAGGCCGAGCGACCAATAGCGCTTGCCGATGAAATCGATGTTCGTTCCCGGGGGAACCAGCGCGATCCATTTCCACCTCATCGCCCGCCCCTATACCGGCAATGCCTTGGGCCGCGCGCGCCACAGCCACATCACGACCATCAGGCGCGTGACCATGACGGCGGTGAACAGCGTGGTCATGAGGCCGAGCGACAGCGTGACGGCGAACCCCTTCACCGGCCCGGAGCCGAAGACGTAGAGCAGCGCGCCGGCGATGAAGGTGGTGAGGTTCGAGTCGACGATGGTGGCGAACGCCCGCTCGAAGCCGGTCGCGATCGCGGAGATCGGCGTGCGGCCGGCGTGGACCTCTTCGCGGATGCGCTCGTAGATCAGCACGTTGGCATCCACCGCCATGCCCATGGTGAGCACGATGCCGGCGATGCCCGGAAGCGTCAGAGTCGCCTGAAGCAGCGACAGCGCGCCCAAGAGCAGCACGAGGTTGATCAACAGGGCGACGTTGGCGATGAGCCCGAAAAATCCGTAAACCAGCGCCATGAAGACCACGACCAACGCGAAGCCGACCACGCAGGCGATCTTGCCGGCGCGGATCGAATCCTCGCCCAGGCTGGGGCCGACGGAACGCTCCTCGAGGATGGTGAGCGGCGCGGGCAACGCGCCGGCGCGCAGCAGCAGCGCCAGATCCTGCGCCTCTTCGGTGGTGAAATTGCCGCTGATGATGCCGTTGCCGCCCAGGATCGGCTCGCGGATCACGGGCGCGCTGATGACCTTGCCGTCGAGCACGATCGCCAGCTGCTTGCCGACATTGTCGCGGGTCGCGTCGCCGAACCGTTTGCCGCCGGCGGTATCGAAGCGGAAGCTGACCACGGGGCGGCCTTGCTCGAAGGTGGCCTGCGCGTCGGTCAGGCGTTCGCCGCCGACGACCACGCGCTTTCCGACGACATAGGCGCCGGGACCCCGGCCTTTCTGATTTTCGGACTCGGGCACCAGCATCGTGCCGGGCGGCACATGACCGGCCTCGGCATCCGCGAGCGAGGCGGTGGGATCAACCAGATGGAGCGTCAGCTTCGCGGTCTTGCCCAGCAGCTGCTTGATGCGTTCCGGATCCTTGACGCCGGGAAGCTGGACCAGGATGCGGTCCTCGCCTTCGCGCTGGATCGTCGGCTCGCGCGTGCCGGTCTCGTCCACGCGCCGGGAGATGATCTCGATGGATTGATCCACCGTGCGTTTGGTTTCGTCCTTGAGCGCCTGTTCGCCGAGTTTCAGGGTGAATTGTCCATCTACGACAGCGACATCGAGCTGGTTGTTAATCTTGCGCACGAGGGTGCGCGCATCGTCGGTTTGGGCGGGATCGGTGACTTTGAAGGTGACGCCGGTACCCTGGACGCCGAGGCCGACGTAACCGATCTGCGCCTTGCGGAGCTCGGTGCGGATTTCGTCCACCAGCGAGTTCATGGCGTCCGTGACGACCGACTTGACGTCCACCTCCATCAACAGATGGGAGCCGCCTTGGAGATCGAGGCCGAGGCTGATCTGCTTATGCGGAAGCCAGCTGGGAAGCTTCTCCGCCGCGTCGCGCGAAAACAGATTCGGCGCCGCCACGCCCACGCCGAAGGCGCAGAGGAGCAGAACCAGCACGATCTTCCATGTCGGAAACTGGAGCATGGAGGCGCGCGATCAATCCTTGTCTTTTTCGTCGTCGGACTTCGCCGAGGCGGGCTCGGGCTTCGTGATCACGTCGGTGATGCTGGTCCGCACCGCGCGCACCCGCACCCCTTCCGCGATTTCGAGCAGCACTTCGCTGTCGCTCACCACGCGGGAAATGGTGCCGATGAGCCCGCCGGAGGTCACCACGCGATCGCCGCGCCGCAGCGTCGCCACCATCTCGCGATGCTCCTTCACCTTCTTCTGCTGCGGCCGGATCAGGAGGAAGTAGAAGACGACGAAAATGAGGACCAGCGGCAGGAAGGACATCGGGTTGAATGCCGAGCTTTCCGACGCGGCTTGGGCGTAGGCTGGGGTGATAAACATGGGCCTTTTCCTGGCTTCCGGGGTATCTGGGCCGCGCCCGCCGGGTTGCGAACTGCCGGACTATAACGGCCGCGCGGTCATTTGCAAGGCGGGCGGCGTTTGACGCCGGGCCGGCCTATGATAGCTTCGCCGCGCTGCGCCCCATAAACCGAGGCCGGGCCATGGCATCCGACAAATCATTCGAGCCCCTGCTGCGGCGGATCGCCGACGCGCTGGAGCGCCTGGCGCCCTCTCCGGCCCCGCCGGCCGAGCCTGGTGCCGCGGATGCCTATGTCTGGCACGCCGAGGCGGAGCGGCTCGCGCCCGTGGCCGCGGTGAACCGCGTGCCGATCTCGCTGATCCGCGGGCTGGACCGGCAGCGCGACGTGCTGATGGACAATACGCGCCGTTTCGCCTCCGGCCTGCCGGCCAACAACGCCCTGCTGTGGGGGGCGCGCGGCATGGGCAAGAGCTCGCTGGTGAAGGCCGTGCACGCGGCGGTGAACGACGCGGCGGCGCGCAAGCGAAACGGCATCGCACCGCTTGTCCTGGTGGAAATCCACCGCGAGGACATCGCCTCGCTGCCGCGGCTCTTGGAAATCCTGCGCGGGTGGCCGCGGCGCGTCGTCATCTTCTGCGACGATCTGACCTTCGACGGCGCCGACACGAGCTATAAGTCGCTCAAGGCCGTGCTCGAAGGCGGGATCGAGGGACGGCCCGGAAACGTACTGCTCTACGCCACCTCGAACCGGCGCCATTTGATGCCGCGCGACATGATCGAGAACGAGCGCTCGACCGCGATCAACCCGGCCGAGGCGGTCGACGAGAAGGTGTCGCTGTCGGACCGCTTCGGGCTATGGCTGGGATTTCACGTCTGCGACCAGGACACGTATTTCGAGATCGTCGAGGGCTACGCGACGCATTTCGGCCTGGGCGTGGCGCAAGACGAGATCCGGCGGCAAGCGAACGAATGGGCGCTGGCCCGCGGCGCGCGCTCGGGCCGCGTCGCCTGGCAATTCATTCAAGACCTGGCGGGGCGGCTTGGCCGGCCACTCGACTGACGGACGGCACATCGGTCCCGGCGGTGAGATAGTCGCCGGGATTGACCGCGCGCGTTCCGCGCCGCAGCTCGAAATGCAGCTGCGGACTCGAGACGTTTCCCGTGCTGCCCGCCTTGGCGATCACCTGCCCGCGCTTCACCTGCGCGCCGTTGGCGACCAGCAGCGTGTCGTTGTGGGCGTAGGCCGTGGTCCAGCCGCCGGCGTGCTTGATGAGGATGAGGTTGCCGAAGCCGCGTAGCTCGTTGCCCGCATAGATCACGGTTCCGTCGGCGGCGGCGCGCACCGGCTCGCCCCGCGCGGCTTCGATGTTGATGCCGTCGTTGTGCTCCCCGCCCTTCTTCGGCCCGTAGGCGGAAAGAACTTTTCCGCGCAGCGGCCACAGGAACGTGGCGCCGCCGGCCGGCCCGGGCGTGAGCGCGGCGGTCTGCGTCAGCGGCTTGGGTTCGGGCGCGACATCGGGTGCCGCGGATTGGGACGGATCGGCGGAAGGTTCCGGGAGCGCCGCCGGTTCGGAGTTTGCCGCGGCGACGGCGGACGGTTGCGGCGCGGC